>CAZBJN010000012.1:0-2474 GCA_964492305.1 uncultured Candidatus Saccharibacteria bacterium
TCGAGTCCTAGTCCGATGCCGCCGTGTGGTGGAATACCGTACTTGAAGGCTTGGAGATAAAATTCAAACTTATCTGGATCGAGTCCTTTACTCTTGATGCGCTCTACGAGCTCGTCGTAGTTGTGGACACGCTGTCCGCCTGAACACATCTCAAGACCCCGGAAGAGTAGGTCAAAACTTCTTGTGAACTCTGGGCAAGCTGGGTCGATATGGGTATAGAACGGACGCTTACTAGTTGGGAAATGAGTAACAAACACAAAGTCTGAACCAAGATTCTTGTTGGCGTAGTCACACAGGAAACGCTCGTCTTCTGGTTCGAGGTCTGGTTCTTTGGTCTTATCTACTCCTGTTTCCTTGAGGATGAGGGCTTGTGCTTCTCGTAGGGTCATCACTGGGAAAGCTTCTGGCGCTAGGGCTAGTGGCTGACCAAGAATCTCGAGTTCAGCAGCACAGACAGTGTTGATGTGCGCAGTGATAGCGCGCATGAGTCCGGTTACTAATGTGATGACATCGGTATGGTCCTTGATAAAGGCCATCTCGAGGTCGAGCATTGAGATCTCACTTAGGTGACGAGTGGTGGCACTCTTTTCAGCCCGGAAAGTTGGACCAACGGCAAAGACGCGTTCAAATACACCAGCGAGGATTTGCTTGTATAGCTGTGGACTAGTAGCGAGAGACGCCTCTACTCCCTTGAAGTACTTAACCTTAAATACCTCAGCTCCGCCTTCAGCGTCACCACCTACTAGCTTTGGTGCTTGGAACTCGGTGAAGCCTTGGCTCCCCAGGTAGCTACGGTAGGCTACGAGGATTTCACTTTGTACCTTGAACATCGCTCGTTCGCGTTCGCGGCGGAGTGTCAGTGGGCGGTAGTCTAGAAGTGTATCGAGGTTGAGGTCGGCATCAATATCAAATGGCATCGCTTCAGCCGCTGATAGTATTTCAATACCGGTAATTTCAAGTTCGATGTCCCCGTTCTGCACTTTGTCGTTGCGCATCTTCTCTGGTCGTTCGTTGACCATTCCTTTAATTTCAACTACGTATGAGAACTTGAGTTGGTTGGCTACTTCTAGTACTTCTGGCTTACCAAAAACCACGCCCTGGACTTTGCCAGTTCGGTCTCGGAAATCAAAGAAGGCCATCTTGCCTTGCTGGCGAGCAACGTCTACCCAGCCTTGAATTGTTACTTCTGTTCCTTTGTGAGCATTAAGCTCAGCAATAAGTGTTCTTTCCATAAAATGTATGGGAACGAAAAACCGCCCCAGGTATATTATTTAGATTAATAATATAGGGGCGGTTTTGATGCCGCGGTGCCACCCTACTTCCCTGCTTATCGCAAGACTCTTTTTGGATGTGCGTATCGTGCAAAAGACGGAGGGATCTACTAGGCGTGACGCCGTTCTACCCTCACCTCAGCAGTGTCAGCTGCTTCATAGGCTTATCAAGATTGTATAAGTGGACCATGACCAAGTCAAGACTGGACCAGTACCTCAGGACTAGAAAAATATTTATTATGTGGTATGGTTGTCCGTAGCTTGTACCTTGGTGCAGCGTTCAAATCAACCCAAAATCTTTCAGGAGAACAAGATGTATGCTCCCTACAACGACCGTAGCAATCGAATCGACAGCCGTCCTTTCATCTCCAATCAGGCCTGTGATCGGCTGGCTCGGATGCTCCAAAAAATTCCTGGTTTGCGTGCTGCGTATCTTTACCCTGTATTTGATGGGCTGCAGTACGTTTTTGTTGGCATTGTCGACGACGAAGCTGATTGCAATCTCTTCAATCTGACTAGCCAGTATTCGCCACGGCGGCATCCGATGTCTGCTCAATCATTCACGGCTGAGCAATTGCGGGTGTATGAACTGCAAAGCTTGGTTAGTGGCCTCTCTGAGTGGCAAAAGTCACTTGACTTACCCAAGCAGAGTCCGCCCTTCTTGCATGACGCGTTCCTTTTGCCGCATGACTGGAGATATCGTTATGCGGAGTTTCAAAAGTTGTACCATGCCGAGGAATCGCGATGTTTCCAAAAGCTCTCTGAACGTGAACCAGTCGACATCTTTAAGTGACGAATTGCAATGACGAACAAACCCCGCGCCATCTCTGGCGCGGGGTACTTTGTTATATATTAGAGGCTGATACCAACTGCTTTGCGAATTTTTTCAAGCATTGGGTTTGATATGGCCTTAGCACGGATGGCTCCGTCTTTGAGGACAGAGCGAATCTCATCGTCTGTTATCTGTTCTCGCTTGGCGCGCATCGGGCCGATGACGGTTTCAATATCATCCACCAAGATGTCTTTGAGAGCCTTATACTTACCGGCGTGCTCGTGATACAGCGCATCTAGTTCGTCTTGGCTCTTGCCGAGTGCACGATAGATGACGTGATGGATGTTGTATACATTGAGGGGACGGTCACCTGAAGAATCAGTCACTATACTCATCACTGCCTTTTGGATTTCTTCTCGTGTACCAAAGAG
>CAZBJN010000012.1:2484-21269 GCA_964492305.1 uncultured Candidatus Saccharibacteria bacterium
GCTCTTACTCATCTTCTGACCATCTACACCAGGCACGATACCAACTCCCGCTACAATGAGTTCTTTTGGCTCCTTGAGTGTCTTTCCATATGCATTGTTGAACTTCGTAACGGCCTCACGAGTGTATTCAAGGTGCTGTCGTTGGTCTTCCCCTACCGGTACGATGTCTGTGTCATAGAGGACGATGTCGGCTGCCATGAGCATTGGGTAGGTAAAGAGGCCGGCGTTTGGTTCTAGTCCTTTCGCCACCTTATCTTTGTATGAGTGCGCCTGCATCAAAAACGGCACAGTAACGAGACAGTTAAAAATCCACCCGAGTTCCATATGGTCTTGGTTGTCTGACTGACGAAACAGAATAACTTTCTTTGGGTCTACTCCAGCCGCTAGGTAGTCGCGAACGACGTTATATACGTTAGTTCTAAGTTCGTTGGCGTCACGTAGTGAAGTAACAGCATGGTAGTCCGCCACCATGAGAAGTGCCTCGTTGTTTTCTTGTTGAGTCAGGTCCACCAGTGGCTTCAAAGCACCAAAATAGTTCCCGATATGGAGTGTGCCTGAGGCCTGGAGTCCGGTTAAGATTCGTTTTTTCATAAATACTAGATAAGTGCAATAAAGTGTCGCTTCCCTTTTTGTAGGATGACCTTGGTCGTAATGGCTCCGAGCGGTCTGTCTGCTTCCAAGATGTCTACCTTGCGCCCATCAAGCTTCACGGCACCTTGTTCGATAGCGCGCCTAGCGTCGCTCTTACTGGTGGCAATGTTCGTCTCAACCAAGATATCAATAATGGTGGACTCAGGATCTGGATGTAGCTCTGGGATATCGTCTGGGACTTCTTTGTTTTGGAAAGTTTTTACAAAGGCTTCTTCGGCTACCTTGGCGGCTTCAGAACCGTGGTAAATTTCGGTGATGGTAAACGCGAGGCGCATCTTGGCGTCGCGTGGTCCGAGCTCACTCATTAAGTTATCAATCTCTGGAATAGTGAGCCAAGTACAGTCTTCAAATAGTTGGCGCATGTTTTCATCTGCCTGTGCCATCAGTGCACCGTACATACGGTTGGCGTCAAAGTCCAAAAAGACACCGGTACCTAGTGACTTAGACATCATCTTCTCACCAGAGATTGGATTCTCAAGTAGACGAGTGATGAAGACAAACTTTTCTTTATCTTTTAGTTTGCGCAGCAGTGTTCGGCCAGCGAGCGCGTTGAACTTTTGGTCTGTACCACACATCTCTACATCGACGTCCATGGCAACAGAGTCGTAGCCTTGCATTAGTGGATAGAACAGTTCGTGCATGTACAGTGGCTTGCCACTAGCGATACGCTTTTGGAACATGTCTCGCTCAATCATTTGTTGGACAGTGAAGTTTGAAGACAGATTAATGATGTCTTCAAAGGTCAAAGCTGCTAGCCAGTCGTGGTTGTACTTGAGGACTACTGGGTTCTCAGTGTTGTTTATATCAATAACCGGCACTACTTGTTTGAGCCAGGTGGTGGTATTTTCTATTACTTCCTCTCGTGTAAGTTGCTTGCGGGCCGAGTCATTCTTGTCTGTGGGGTCACCGATGCGTGAAGTGAAGTCGCCAATGAGGAAAATAACCTCATGTCCGAGTTGGCGCAGCTTCTCTAGAATCATGTAGTTAGTGGCGTGACCAAGGTGGAGTGATGAGCCGGTAGCATCAGTGCCGATGTAGATTCGCAGACGCTTCCCAGACAGGAGTGCAGTTCGGAATTCGTCTTTACTCGGTAAAATCTCCTCGACAGAACGAGTCAAAATATCTTCAATTTTCGCTGGGTCAGTATTGATATTCATAAATATATATAGCTACAATGTAGCAAATTATACACTATAAAAAAAGGCCGCCCGGAACGGTGTTCCCGGAGGCCTTTTTTAGCTATATAACACCCACCAGCCTGATTCATTTTAAATATTTTGAACTTTGTAATTTGGGAAAATGTCACCAAACAAGTCTACAAAAGTAGAGTCAATAAAACGCTCTTCTTCTAAGTGCTCCATGCTCTCAATTTTCTCTGAGAAAATCAGATGAAGAAGTTCGTGCAGCAGTGTCTCTATCCATTCATCAGGAGTACCTTTGGTAATGTTTACATAAATTGTGTCCGGGGTGTAGTAGTAGCCATACGGACCATAGAATGTAAGTACACATCGATACGCACTATGGTTTGAAGTGTCGGTTATGGTGCAGAGTTTAGATATAATACCAGAAGCGTACTTTTTCCAAGCTACTTTGATATTGGTTTCAGCGTCAGTGAGTCTGAATGTTTCAGAATCTACTTTGATTTGCGTCTGTATCACCGCCTCGCTCATCTCTGAAAATGGAAAATAATAATACATTTTCATCTCTTCCAAAAAAGAGATGAATTCTTTAACTATCTCAATACTTTCAATAATGCTCTTTTCAGAAGCATCGAAATCTAAAGCGAGGTCTTTCATTGTTAAGTCAACAGTTTGGTTACATCACAAGCGGAAGCTCAAGGGTGAAGCGTGAGCCTTGCCCTTCCCCCTCTGAATGAGCGGTAATGGTGCCGTGCATGGCTTCAGCCATCTTCTGAGCTACATAGAGTCCTAGTCCGGTGCCGGTTACGTTTACAGTGTTGGCTTTGTCTCCACGTTCAAATTTTTGGAAAATGCTGTGTAGGGTCTCTGTGTTCATGCCTACTCCAGTATCTAGGAAATCAATGTAAATCTTCTTGGTGTCCAAATTTTCGTGAACATATACCGTAATAGCTCCTTTCTGTGTGTACTTAATAGCGTTATTGATGAGGTTGTGGATGATTTGCTGAACCTTACCAGTATCTGCATTTACAATACCTTTACTCTCGATACGCTTACGGAATAGCAACACTAACCCACGCTTTAACGCTTCAGGGCGGAGGTCATCACTGATATGTTCTGCTTGATCAGCTAGGCTGAAGTCAGTGAGATTGTACTTCATATTTCCGGCTTCAATTCGCGATACGTTAAGATAATCTTCAATTGAGACAGCCATCATGCGAGCTGATTGTTCAATACGCTCAATTGGTTCACGCATCTTATTGGTTAGTTCACCGTAACTTCCCTCTCGCAGTAGTGAAGCGTAACCAGAGATGGCGGTAATAGGACTGCGGAGTTGATGTGAAGCAATAGATACAAATTCAGACTTCAGTTTGTCCATTTGTTGTAGTTTAGTATTGGCTCTTTCGAGTTTATGAGCAAGTTTTTCGATCTGCTCTTTTTGTTGTACTTCACGCTTAATGTTACGCACTAGAAGGAATCCGATAATTGAGAAAATAAACAAAGTACCAAGTGCAATTAGCTGAGCATTTTCAATTGTTCTAACAAATAGTAGTGAAAAGAGTAAAATAAAGGCAGTGGTAAATAGGGCTTCTGCTGTTAGAACCTTCAGTTTAAATGACTCAAAACGAACAATGGCATATCCAACAAACATTAGGAGTATTGGCATTCCGAAGAGGCCAATCTGTCCAATCTCCCAGTCAGTTTCTACACTACCGAGAATGTTTCCTATGGAGAATGAGAACAAAAATAGAAGCGTACCTAAAGTAACTATAATGAATTCCTTACGGCGCTTTGTGTTTTCCGGCTTTCTAACCTCTGATAGCGCAAATATAAAAATCCAAGCTGCAAATATTGCCTCCAAATAATAAATATAATTTTGCCACAACGGTCCCTCAATCGCCTCTCGCCAACAGTTTGTGAAATCAAAACCTGTGAGGTTGAGCGAAGTGTGCCCAAAAAGAAACAGTGGAATAAATGAAAGTACTATTGCTAATTCACTGAGGAAATTAGGAAATTTATTTCGTATGTATCCATATATAAAATACAGAGAACCGACATATACAAACAGCTCAAAGTATATGAGACTAGACCAAGTGAACATTATCCAATCAATTTTCTCTGAGGACCACAAAAAGAGATCCATAAATGTCCAGGTGGCAAATGATATGCCTGTCACAAGAAGTGCTTGCGCAGCTTTGTTTGAACGAGCGTTAAAGTATACGAACAGTGTTACAACCAAAGCCGAGACAGCTGGTAGAAGGTGTGAATAATAAATAAAATCACCCCAAATATTATCAGAGAAGAATAAAAACTGAGCCTCATCCCACTCACAGATTGTAGTATCGATATTATTCAACATATTCAGTATCCTCGGTTAGAAAGTAGTCTGATGTGTCTGGACCATCGGGATTTGTGAAAATTTCAAAATCTTGGAGGACGACATTTGAGTAGTAAATTATAAAAAGCGACAAGATAAGACAAACTGCAAAAACTATTCTTAAGATAATGACTTTAATCATATTGATCAAAATTCTTATTCTTAGTATACCCCACCGACCAATTAAAAAATTTTATGCATGTTGACTACATGCGGGCTGTTGAAAAAACAACAAGTAACCTTACGGTTAATATGAAAATGAAATCAAGAGTACTTCTTTTTTTCGATTAGAAAAATATTTCTGAAGTTCTCAGGAATGAGCGACTTGTTTCTTTGGAACGTTTTGGTATCGAGTGAGTAAACTGGACCAATTACTCGACGACACTGTTTACTTCCACAATTACATTTGGGTATGCTCCAACCCGGGTCAGCTTCTGTGAAGGAGTAGTCCATAGTCACCTCTTCGTTGGCAGCAATGTTTTTTAGGGCGACAACTGTTCTCTTCCCAACTATATAGGTGTTGGGGCTACAGGAGTGATTGATGTATCTGAATGGAGAGTTTTTTGTGTTAATCCACGAGTATCTGCCGATTCCAATCCAGTTGGGGCTGATTTTAGAGAGGAATGGTGTCCACTCTCGAATTATTTCAATTTCACCGTGAATTAATCCTACCTTCTCTCCAGAACGTAAAGGCTTTTTGGTGTGTAAGCCGCTCCCGTTGATACTACTCCTCTTTAAGAAGAGGTGTGACATATTCATAATATTAAAACTCTATCTGATATGTATGGATAAGTAAACAATTTCACTGTGTATTATCAGGTTAAAATGATTATTTAAAAATAAAAACTCCCCGCAGCCTTCGTATAACGAATGGTTGCAGGGAGCGGTTCGACATTAAGTCGTTGTAAGTGCTGACACCCGACGAGGGCGCAGGTTGCTCATTTTACTACTGAAAGCCGCGACACCTTGCAGAGTATGCATAAATGCGTTGAGGGCTGGGTAACTCATGAGAGTGACTAGCTCAACGAATGACACATGCCAGACCCAGTTGAAGGTTAGAGAGATGTAGAACTCCGGGATGGAGACTGACATGTCAATCACAAACGGCAACCAGCTTGAAGGCATTACCACTCCTGCACTTGCCTTTATCCAAGTTGGATAGAGTAGTGCAGTGTACGCAATACCCCATACCAACCAAGGTAGCGGGTGCTCCTCGTGTGGCGACTTAAAGGTCTGGCGCAACATTGGTACGAAGTTGGGAATGGTCGTGGCGTTTGAGGCTAGGAGAAGACCAATTACCCACCACTTATGCACTGCAGTAGTATCGTCACCGGTCAGGGTATAGATCCATAGAACAGTGTACACAGCCGTAAGACCGAGGTCGACCGCGAACGCTTGACCGTCGAGATCATCCCAGTCGATTAGCCACTCACGAGGCCACCAGTATTTGGTGTTCCTGTAGTTGTCGCGCCAAATCTTGACGGCAACCAGCAGTCCTCCTGTAGAACAGACGATAGGAAGAACCAGCACCGCCAACATTGATTCAATGCTACCTTCAGCAACAGCCTCGCGCACCATGGTATCGAATTCCATGATTGTGAGAAGAACTGTGCCGTAGGCAAACATAAACCACGTGAGTGGGTTTGGCTTACCGTCGACTCTAACCACGTGCGTGTAGTACAGCACATAGCCTGTCAGTTGCAGTAATCCGGCCAGGAGGCCGAAGAAGACATAATCTGTCATTTCTGACCTCCAATATAAATAGATTGAACAAGTCTGCACTTTGCAGACACATTTATATTATAGCATGATTTTAGCTAAAAGTAAAGAATCACACACCTATTGGTATGTGATTATTTAGTCATTTTGAGGTGGCTACTAGTTCCAGTACATGACAGCCAGTGGTGCAATCAGCCACCAGAAGAAAAGATGTTGCGGAGCAAACAAAGATTGAATTGGTGTACCAGGAGTAAGGAATTCTGTTACCGGGAGTACATTAAAACTAAAGCTCATCACGAGAATGGTGGCTGCTAAGGATAAGATAATCTTCTTGTGAAAAGTCTCAAACTTCCCTTCTTGGTATTCGCTCGGCATCAATCGCTTAAATAGATAGGTGGCCAGTATAGTAATAATGGCAAAGACAATGAGTTTTACGGCTGCCACTACGGAGCTGTGGGTTATTTCTTTTAGTAGTACATCATAGTATGGGAAATGGACAGTAATCAGAAGTGCAAAATATAGTCCGCAGATGATGTTGATAAGGAACTGCCTGCCTTTACTGATAGCAAAGATTAGAAAGATACCAAACACTACTAGTAAGTAGGCAGACTCTGAAAGGAAGTGGATGATAGTCGTGCTGTCCATAAATTAAGACATACCGCTAGGTATGTCTTAAGTATAGTCTGTTTGCAACGTAAGTGTAATGAGCTTTGGTGGAATAGTCACTTACTGGTTATTGGGTTCGGTTATGCGGATGTTCTCAAACTGCCATTTATCTTCTGCATTTACTCCCCCAGTTTCACCGAGTGGTGTCCAATCTGTATAGACCCCAAACACCTTGCCTAAGTATGGCTTTTGAAGTTCAAGACATTCTTGGTGGTCAATATCGTCGGTTTCAATAATACCCTCTTGAGGATGCTTCAAGGCATAGATGATTCCGGCTAGGGTTGCAGATGTTACCTGAAGACCGGTTGCGTTTTGGTGCGGTGCCAGGGCTCTGGTTTCTTCAATAGTAAGTCTTGAACCGAACCAGTATGCCCCGCGTTCGTGACCATAGAGAAGTACTCCCAGCTCATCAGCACCAGATACGATTTCGTCCTCATCTAGAATATGAATATCAGTTTGTGGATTTTTATCTCGTTCATTAAAAAGCTCATTAAGCGATTCTATGGCAACTCCACTTGGGTGATAGGCATAATGACAAGTCGGTCTAAAAATTACCTGGTCGCCGTCACGCAAAGTAAAGTAATCAGTGATTGAAATTGCTTCATTGTGGGTTATTAAGTAACCAAAATGTGCCCCGTCTGTTGGTGTCCAGGTGTGTACTCTTACTTCTCCTCCTGGGGTATCAAGATAAATAGCAGCTTTGTTACCTTGGGTATGCTCATGACCATCTTTAGGCATTTGTTTCTCATGAGTACCCCAGCCCAATTCTGCTGGTTGCAGGACTTCGGCCATACATCCTTCAGAAGACCAAGTGTTAAGGAACTGGTTGCGAGGCCTAGGATATTTCCCAATTTGGGTGTCCTTTTCAGCTATGTGGATTCCCTTTACACCCAGATCAAACATAAGTTTGGCCCATTCATCTTTGGTATGAGGAGTAGAGATTTCTCTACCAAGGTCTTTTGCTAAGTTAAGAAGTGCTTCTTTAACAAACCAAGAGACCATACCAGGGTTTGCTCCACAGCAAGAAATAGAAGTTTGAGAATTTTTAAAGTCTTGTTTAAGTGATTGGAAGTCCTCACGCAGCATGTAATTTGATTGGCTTACTTTATCTAGATTTGAATTAAAGTAAAATCCTGGCCACGGTTCAACAACAGTATCAATGTAAAAGGCGTTATTTTTTGCAGCATATTCAGCCAGAGCTTTTGATGATACTTCGTTACATACACTAACAATAAAACCACGTTTAGTTTTGTCGCCAAGTAGACTGTCTAACACTTCTATATAGTTTTCTTTTGTGAGACCGAAATGTAAGAATGTTGCATTGTATTTTTCTGCAATCGGTCTATTTATATCCTTCGGGTCAATGACAGTAATAGCCCCGTTGTGTGGGGTTATATGGCGCTTGATCAGAGGCAGTAGTCCGCGACCGACTGAGCCAAAACCAACAAAAATAATTGGTCCATCAAATGGAATTGTGTAATCAGGAATGACGATGCTCATAGTTGTTTGGAGGAATACCCTACGTCAGGATATAAGTTCAGTATAGATAGAAAAAAGTGCTTAGTAAAGGCAAATAACTCACATAAATAATCCCTGAATGTACATTCAGGGATTATTTATGTAGAGCTAGATTCCTTCTTCTCGTAGTTCTTCTACCAATTTCTGAGCTTTGCGGCTCATCTTCTTTGGCATTTCGATATTGATACGGACCATGAAGTCGCCGCGTCCGCGTTCGGTCGGTACTCCACGCTCTTTGACGCGTAGGAGTTCGCCGTGTGATACACCGGCTGGGACTTTGAGTTCAATGACGCCATCAAGAGTTTCGATTTTGTAGTCGCCACCAAGTAGTGCGTCAGTAAGCTTGATTGGGAGAGTGGTAAATAGGGTTGTACCATCGCGCTTGATAGAGCCATGAGTCTCGACGTGAATTTTTACGTAGAGATCTCCTGGTTGGCCAGCGGTGATAGCTTCACCACGACCAGTCATACGAATCACTTCCCCGTTCTCAATACCAGCTGGTACTTTGATTTCAATTTCTTCTTGAGCTCGCTTTATGCCTGCTCCAGCACAGTGGCCACAGCGTTCCTTTGGTACCTGACCACGTCCCATACAGACGTTACATTCTCGTACAGTGGTAAAGCTTCCCATGACACTCTGACGAGTCTCTCGGACCTTGCCTTGCCCGTTACAGGTGGTACATGTTGTAGTACCAGCTTCGGGCTTGCCACTAGTTCCCTTACACTCAGTACAAGTTGAGTTCTTGGTTACGAGAACTTTGCGAGTACTGCCAAAGACAGCTTCTTTGAAACTGAGATTAATTTCAATTGAGATGTCTCGGCCGCGATTCTGACGAGCTTGTCCCCCAAAGCCAAAGTTCTCAAAGATATCACTAATATCAAATTCAAACCCTTGGCCATTGAAACCTTGCTGTCCAGCAAAGTCTGCCCAGTTGAAACCACCAAAGCCTCCAGCTTGTCCTCCCCCGCCGCCACCATTAAAGGCGTGGCCGTAGGTATCGTACTCAGCCTTCTTCTTATCGTCTCCTAGGACTGCATAGGCCTCAGTAATCTCCTTGTATTTCTCTTCGTTACCCGTCTTTTTGTCTGGGTGATACTGAGCGGCTAGCTTACGAAAAGCCTTTTTAACCTCGTCTTTTGAGGCTCCCTTCTGGAGTCCGAGTATTTGGTAATAGTCTTTCATACTGCAATATTATGCTGCTTTTGGCCGATTATGGCACAGATAGCGTCTGACTGCAAAAGGTTACCCTTAAGCCTTGTTTTCACCCGGCTCGTCTTTCACTTCTGCGTCACGTACGGTCTCTCCACTGCCATCGGCTGGTTGTGACTTTGCTTCAGCTGCTTTCTGCATAATTTCACCGATTTTCTGGAGTGAAGTTGAGAGTGCTTCGGTAGCAGTATCAATTGCAGCCTTGTCTTCTTTCTCTCTTACTTCCTTTAGTTCAGTTACCTTGCCTTCAATTTCAGTTTTGGTCTCAGCTGGGATTTGGTCACCGTGATCCTTGAGAGATTTCTCGGCAGTATAAATGAGTTGTTCAGCGACGTTGCGAGATTCGATAAGCGCCTTCTTCTTTTCATCTTCAGCGGCATGATCTTCCGCTTCCTTTTGCATACGTTCGATGTCTGCTTCAGTGAGTCCTGAACTAGCTTCGATACGGATTGATTGTTCCTTGCCAGTTGATTTGTCCTTAGCGGTAACTTTGAGTACACCGTTACTATCCACATCAAAGGTTACTTCAACCTGTGGTACACCGCGTGGTGCTGGTGGAATTCCATCAAGCACAAACTTACCAAGAGACTTGTTATCAGTAGCCATTGGTCGTTCACCTTGAACGATGTGGATTTCAGTTGAGGTTTGGTTATCGGCGGCAGTTGAGAACACTTGCTGCTTCTTAGTTGGGATGTGAGTGTTCTTTTCAATAAGCTTAGTGTTTACACCACCCATAGTCTCGATACCAAGTGATAGTGGAATAACGTCTACAAGCGTGATGTCCTGGACGTCACCTTGGAAGATACCAGCTTGAATAGCAGCACCGAGGGCTACCACTTCGTCAGGATTGATAGACTTGTTTGGTTCCTTACCAAAGAGGGTCTTAACAGCCGCTACAATCGCTGGCATACGAGTCTGTCCACCAACAAGGATAATCTCATCAATCTCTTCCTTCTTGAGGCCTGAGGCTTCTAGAGCTCGCTTGGTAATCTCGATAGACTTGTCGACAAACTCATGAGCTAGCTCTTCGAGCTTGGCGCGAGTTAGTTTGATGAGAAGGTGCTTTGGACCGTTAGCGTCAGAAGAAATAAATGGAATGTTGATTTCAGTTTCAGTAGTAGTTGATAGTTCGTGTTTGGCCTTTTCAGCTGCTTCGTCTAGACGCTGTAGCGCTAGCTTGTCTTTGCCAAGATCGATACCTTCAGACTTCTTAAATTCATCAATGAGGAAACGTACGATACCTTGGTCGATATCACGTCCTCCCATGTGAGCATCTCCGTCTGATGATTGTACTTCAATAACATCGTCTCCCACCTCTAGAACTGAAACGTCAAAGGTTCCACCTCCGAAGTCGTAGACTACAATCTTCTCATCCTTCTTCTTGTTAAAGCCGTAAGCGAGAGCCGCAGCGGTTGGTTCGTTAATGATGCGCTTTACATCAAGTCCAGCAATACGTCCGGCGTCTTGAGTGGCCTTTCGTTGTGAGTCGTTGAAGTAAGCTGGTACAGTAATAACCGCCTCAGTGATTTTTTCACCAAGCTTTGCTTCTGCGTCTGCCTTGAGCTTTGAGAGAATCATCGCTGAAACTTCTTCAGGACGGTATTCTTTGTCTCCCATCACCACTACAGCTCCACCATCAGCACCCTTCTTCACTTCATACGGCACAATAGCCTTGTCTTTTTGGACAGCATCTTCATCAAAGGTGTGACCCATGAAGCGCTTAATACCATAGATGGTATTAGTTGGATTGGTTACCGCTTGGCGCTTGGCGATTTGACCCGCGAGTCGCTCTCCAGTCTTTGAAATCGCTACGATTGATGGAGTAGTACGGTTACCTTCTGTGTTTTCGATAATAGTTGGTTCACCAGCCTCAATGATAGCCATTGCTGAGTTGGTTGTTCCAAGGTCAATTCCTAAAATTTTAGCCATATGCTTCTATTCGTTAAGTACTAAGAGATTAAATTACTTTTCAAAGGTTCCAATAATAACTCGTGCAGGACGGATGATTTCGGTTGTGCTGTCTGCCTTCTTTAGTTCGTAACCCATCTGAATCACTGCCATTACCATATGATCTTCCTTTTCATCTGTGACTGGGATAGTCGAGAGTGCTTCGTGTTGGTATGGATTGAAGGTGGTGTGGATTGGATTAATTGCCGTTACTTGATTGTTAGTCAGAATGTTTTGGAGCTGTGAGTAAATACCCTCAATTCCCTTCCGCCAGTTCTCATCCGCCTTCTCCCAGACTTCTTTGTTACTCATTGCAACTTGGAAGCTATCGCAAAGTGGAATCAAATCCTCGATGTGTGAGATAGTCCCTCGTTCACGGTCGCGTTTTCGCTCTTCCTCCAGTCGTCTTTTGGCATTCAGAAAGTCTGCTTTAGCTCGTTGTGATTCTTCTAAAATTTCTCGCTTTTCTGCCTCGCAAATCTTTAGTTTGTCGCGCAGTGTGTTGTTAAATCCGTTTTGTTTTTCCTCTAATTCTTCAATCTCAGGTTCGTGTATTTCAGTGTCTTCGTTGGTGATTTCTACGTCATCCTGAGTTGTTTCTTTATGTTTTTTGTTCACCATGCCTGCATTATAAATTCGAAATAGGTTCTTGTCAAAATTCACGTAAAAGATGAAAGCCCGTTGCTTGCGCAACGGGCTTGGGGTCATATCCAAGTTATCTGGAACAGGATTGGAGCAGGTCTTCACGTCCGGCCGATGGTGCCGGCTTGTGTGGGACGTTGCTGCGGGCCACGCTTGATGATGTCGCTGTAATCACCACCGATGATGTGTTCTTCTTCGGTGTAGCGTGGCTTGCGATCGGTCAGAAGGTGGAACGACGGCTGGTCGCCGATGAAGCGAGGCTTGTGGCCGAGCGTCTTCTTGATGCTGTCACCTTTGGGGATGCCGGGCCAGCCGTCGCTCTTCAGCAGCGGCAAGACGATGGGATCGAGGTCCCGCTGCGCCCTGGCGATGAGAGCTTGTGTGATCTTGTGTGCGTCGGTCACCTGGTGCAGGTAGTGCTGATCGACACCGCCCGTGGCAAAGGCCGGGGTTGTGCGATAGCTCTCACCCACGGGCTTCATGGTTTCCGTGCTCATCTTGCTCGCAGCGAGTGCAAGTTGCAGGTTGTTGGTTGCCGTAATGGCCGCCAAGGCAATGAGGGACTTCTTCATTGGAGTTCTCCTTCAAATATGGAGGAACAAAGATAGGGCGACGATTAAGTCGTCCCAGGACGAGTCCTCCCTTCCCTTGCGGGTGAAGTTCTCAATTTTGATAGTATCATTTGATTTCAATAAAACAAGCAAAGTCCACAACGATTAGTTCATATCAAAAATGCGACCTCCGGGGAGGTCGCATGGGTCCTTCATTGTTTAGCGGTACGCACTTGTGGTACTTCGTACTCCGGAAATACCATGACATGGAATACCGCTTGATAGTGTTCTTCCGTGGCTTCAATGGTGTTACCTAGTTCAAGAGTTACCAGTCTGGTACGAAGCCAGAGTTTTTGCTCCCCGGTCAAACGTAGTTTGGCGATATCAATAGCTGAGCCAGTCAGATGTGACGAACGCTTTTCGCCCGTGGTCGCAGCGGCGTTTCTGTTTCTTCCGCTAATCTCTATCTGGTACTCAATTGTCCTTACGGCTGAGTTGATTTGAATCTCTTCACCAAAGCGCTCTTTGAAATCCTTACCGAGATCAACCAAAAAGGTTGCTACCCAAGGTCGTACAAAACGGAAACGCTCGTGCAGTCTAGCGTCAACTCTGACTCCCGGTGTGTCAGGTATATGGACTAGTTGGCCAGTTGCTTTCATTGTTTCCAGCTCCGTATCATCTTTGATACGGATCAGTTCGCTTCTGTCTGCTGCTGCATTTTGCTTGATTTGTGATTCTGGTGAACCCTTAAGCAAAGGTTCGCTACGAGCAACTTGGCTTGTGAAAATCAAAAAAAGGAGCGTCAAGCCGAAAAGTGTTTTCATGAGAGGTCTCCTTGGTTTGATTTAGGATTGGAACTGCTGGTGCAATTATTAGCATTTCTGAGTATTTGTCAATAAGTGACAAAATCAAAACTCCCCGGAGGGAGTTTGGGTAGTAGCATAGTGCTACCAGTTATTTTGCGGTCGCCTGAAGAAGTCTGACAGACATGATTTTGGTGAGCTGGCCAGGTATCGCCTCAACTTCAAGCTCCAGAGCATCGCCTCGCTTCACGGCACCCCAGAGAGGCCCCATGATGCTTTGATTCAGTGTGTACTGTCTTTCCTCTGGCCCTGTTACCAACACGTAGTTAACTTCAGGAGAGGTGCCTCTCACAGTTGCTTGCAGAAAAGTATGTTGTTGCATCAGATTTCTCCTAGATAATGTTGCAGGTAGAAACGCATGACATCCAGTCCCCTTCAGAAAGGGTTATTGGCTCATGGCTGAATATAGCACGAATTATAAAAAACAAAACTCCCGGGAGGGAGTTTTGTTGGGCGATTTAACGCTTTGACCAGGCCGGTCGCTTTCGAGCTTTTCGAAGACCGAACTTCTTTCGTTCTACTGCACGTGGATCTCGCTTGAGGAAACCTTCACGCTTAAGTGGAATACGACGAGATTCTTTCTCCTTTACAAGAGCGCGAGCAATACCTAGACGGATTGCATCAGCTTGTGATGAGATACCTCCACCTACCACCTTGGCGGTAATGGTGTATGTCTCGATACCTGCATCCTTAGTATCAAGTACTGCTGCAAGTACACTCTGTAGTGAGAGGTGTTTGAAGTACTCTGTGTGTGGCTTGTTGTTTACTGTGATTGAAGCCTCCTTTGCTGGAGTGAGACGCACGCGAGCTGTCGCTGTTTTGCGACGACCGATTGCTTCAATGTAAGCTGTCTTTGTTGTTGCCATAATAATTATTCAGAAATAACGAGCTGCTTGAGTAATTGCTTCTTGAGCTTGTTGTTTGGAAGCATTCCTGCAACCGTTCGACGAAATACCTCAGCAAAACCACGACGAGTCGCTAGGTGACCAAGAGTTTCAGTCTTACGTCCACCAGGGTGACCTGAGTAGGTCTGGTAGATTTCAGTCTTCTTCTTTTCTGGCACATCAAGCTTACTCATGTTTGTGATTTCAACTGTTACATCAGCGACAAGGTGTCGAGTGTAGTCAGGTGAAGTCTTGCCCAAGAGTACAGAAGCAGTTTCGGTAGCAAGTGCACCAAGACGCTTTCCTGTCGCATCAATCGTGTGGGTTTTTGTAGTTTGTGTTGTCATACGTTTATTCGACAAATTCAATTACCGCTTCGTCACGACCTGATGGCATGCGACCAAGTTTGATAACGCGAGTGTATCCACCGTTTCGGGTAGCAAACTTTGGTGCGATATCAGTAAAAAACTTCTTAATAATAGAATCAGTTGGTTCTCCGAGACGACTCGCAACTACGCGGCGAGACGCTACACTATCCTTCTTGGCGAAAGTAACGAGGCGTTCAATACGTGGCTGGAGCTCCTTGGCTTTAGCTAGAGTAGTTGTGATGCGTCCATCGCGGATGAGAGACACAGAAAGACCGCGGAGCAAAGATGTTCTTTGATCCTTAGATCTTCCAAGTGTTCTGTTTTTATTTGCGTGTCTCATATTGTTTATTCAGTGAGTGAAAGGCTCATCTTGTCTAGGAGAGCGATAATCTCTTCAAGACCTTTTGGTCCAATCCCGTCAAGCGCTAGGATATCATCTTTTTTCTTTCGCACAAGGCCTCCAACAGTTCGGATACTTGCCTCTTCAAGTGCTTGTAGGGTTCGAGATGAAAGGTCTAGGGTTTCGATTCGGGTCTTTAATACGTCTGGATTTGGTTCGTTTGATGCTTCTTCTGCCTTTACTTCGGCAACTACTGGAGCTGACTGTGAGATGTATTCCTCCTGGAAGCCAATAATTGACTTCAGTTGGTGAATCATAATCTCGATAGACTTCTCTAGAGCTACTCGTGGAGTGAAGGTTCCATCTGTTTCGATGAAGACTCGAAGTCGGTTGTAGTCTGTTCGGTCTCCTACACGCATGTTTTCTACTTCGTAGTTAGCGCGACGGATTGGAGTGAAGACTGCATCAAGTGCGATAGTACCAATCTCAACCTTGTCCTTCTGGTGGATTTCTCGTGGTACGTAGCCGAGGCCCTTTTCTACGAGAATCTCCATTTCAAATGAAGTTGATTTTGAAGTAACTTCTGCAATGTGCTGGTCGCCGTTGAGAACTTCTACCTGTGATGGGCAGATTAGATCTGCGGCTGTTACCATTCCTGCTCCGGTCTTCTTGAGAGTGATGGTCATTGGCTCATCTCCGTGGAGAGTGAGTCGTACGCGGCGGAGGTTGAGGAGAATCGTGATGACGTCTTCTCGTACTCCTTCGAGTGTACTAAATTCGTGTTCTGCTCCTTCGATTTTCACTTGTGTAATCGCAGCTCCTGGGAGTGATGAGAGGATGATGCGGCGGAGTGAGTTTCCGAGAGTGTGGCCGTATCCTGGGTAGAGGTTGTCGATTTCAAAGACTCCTCGTAGACCATCTTCTGACACAACTCGTGGCTTTGAAGGTAGAGTGACGTTTGTTTCTAACATAGTTTTTACAATTACGCTTATTAACCTCAATATCCTATCGACTGTAGTATTCCATCACTTGTTCAGGATCAAACAAAGTTTCAGCTGGGTTATATACAGGGACTCCGGTAACTGATGCAGCAAGCTTCTTGATATCAATTGATAGCCATGCAGGAACTGATGCAGATTCGTGGGTTTCAGCGAGGGTAACAAACAAACCTGTTTGCTTACTGCCTTCACGAACACTGATAACATCACCAACTCGTACCTTGTGAGATGGAATGTCTAGACGCTTACCATTTACAAAGATGTGTCCATGAGACACGATTTGGCGAGCAAAACGACGGGTCTTAGCAAGACCTAGTCGGTAGACAGTGTTGTCTAGGCGAGACTCGAGACGTTCCATCAAGTGTGGAATCGGCTGAGTACTCTTAGCAATAGCTTCGTCTACGTAACGACGAAGTTGCTTTTCAGTAATACCATAAGTAAATCGCATCTTTTGCTTTTCGATAAGCTGACGCTTGTAGTCACTAGCTTGACCTGGACGCTTAAGTTTGCGACCGCCGCGTGCCTGTGACAAAGCAAATTTTGCAGTTTGAGTTTTTTCGAAGATTGGGGCACCAAGGCGCTTTGCAATCTTAAATTTAGGACCGATTTTCATATTTGCTTAGTAATTAGACACGACGTGGTTTAGGAGGTCGTGTGCCGTTAAATGGTACTGGTGTCATATCAGTGATACGAGTCACACCAATTCCCTTTCCAGTAAATGCTCGGAGAGCAGACTCACGTCCAGCTCCAACACCGCGCACTACTACTTCTGCATCCTTCATACCCATTTGCTGAGCCTTTTCGCCGATGATTTCACCAACCTTTGCAGCTGCAAACGGTGTACTCTTTCGAGAACCCTTGAAACCAAGAGCTCCACTTGATGCACTCATCACTGCGTTACCCTTTGTATCGCAAAGTGTGAGAAGAGTGTTATTAAAAGTTGCTAGGATATTAAGCTTACCTGACGCAAGTTTGCGCTTTGGAATACGATTGAGTGCGCGTGATGTTCCTGCAACATCAGACCCACCTCCTTTTTTGATTATACGTTTCTTACCCATATGTCGTACGTAGTTATATTAATAATGTTTTTAAGTCTTTTCGAGCTTACGACGTCCACTTCCCATAGTCTTCTTAGCGCCCTTAAGAGTACGAGCGTTAGTTTTGGTTCGTTGTCCACGAGCCGGGAGCTTCTTGGCGTGGCGTGATCCGCGGTATGACTGAATGTCCTTCAAGCGCTTGATGTTTGAAGAAACTTCACGCTTAAGGTCTCCTTCAATTTGGAAAGATTCTACCTTGTCGCGAATAGCGTTTTCCTGATCAGTAGTCAGGGCAGTTGGTTTGATGGTCTCTTCGATTTTTAGCTCAGCAAGAATAGCCTTCGCACGTGGAAGTCCGATGCCGAAAACAGCGGTCAGACCGTATGCTAATTGCTTCTCATCTGGAATTGTAATACCTGAAATTCTCATATTTTATTTATCCTTGACGTTGCTTGTGACGTGGCTTCTTCTTGTTGATGACAAAAACTGTTCCTCTTCGTTTAACAATAATGTCATCAGGGCTCATTTTTTTTACTGATGATCGTACTTTCATACTGTGCTATTAGAGTCTCTTTGTAATACGCGCTTTTCCGCCATATGGATCAAGTACCATACCGACTTTGTCACCAACGAGGACTCGAATTCTAAACTTGCGCATCTTTCCTGCAAGGTAGGCAATTACTTCCCCTTTGGTGTCATCAAGAACAACACGAAAAAAAGCATTGGGTAGAGCTTCCTCTACAATTCCATACGCTAATTCATCTTTTGTTGCTAATTCTTGCTGGTCCATTAAACGTCGCTGAGTGTAACAAAATATACTGATTGAGTCAAGGCAAAGGGGTGTTGGTAAGCGGTTTTTATTCCTCTCCTACCACCTCTACGATGATAATATCCTTTGGTTCTTCAGGGAAAGAGCGGCGCCAGAAGGGTTTACTAGATACTAAAGCGCTGCGAATACCTGGATGAGCGGTTAAAACAGTACTAATTGAGGTCTTTGACTTACCAGCTAGGTCCTTTTGTAGTTGCTCGGCATCAAATTCAGACACAATTGTTGGCTTCCCTACTACCTTGAAGGTTAGTGAGGTTAGGTTGGCAATGTTGGTTGAATTGGTAGCCAGGTCTACGTAGCTGAAGTCCAGGACTGAAGTGTCTACGATACGCACTTGTTCACGGTTGTAGGTTGAGATGGTTTCTTTGGCTAGATAAGCAGCAAAATCTTCTTGTTTAAAAAGAGGCATTTGGAGTACAGCTTGTTCACGAATGGTTACGAGGTTTTCACCATATGACACAGTAGAAAGTGGTTCAAAGGTTAAAGCCACTGAAGATGGGAAGGTGGTAAATCCGGCTGGCTTTTCTGTTTCGATACGTGCTAGGAGCTCATCACGAAGCTTTAATTGGAGTTCTTGGCGAGCCTTACTTAGTTCGTCGTCGTTAATGATGAACTTTTGTCCACTAAAGCCGCCAGTCATTGCGTCACGGTTTACGGCATAGATAGCAGTATACAGTTCGTTTAGGTTGCTTTCTTTGAAGCCAGGTACGTCAAAGCGAGTGTTGGCAGCTAGGTTGTATTCTTCTCCGACAGCATCAGCAAATACCTCAGTGCGGATAGTGCCTGGTACTAACTTTCCTGTAGTGTCTTCAATTGCACCTGGAACTACCACTGATTCTTGGATACGGAAAATCTGCCCGTCAGGAGAACGGAAGCGGGTGTTTTTTATCAAACGCTCTGAACCAGGAGTGGTCTTAACGATTTCTAGGAAGCCTTTGGCCTGGGTTTCGACAAATTCTTCACCTGATGCTTGTACTTGCATCTCTCCTGTTGAGTCGATAGTGATAACTTCATAACTGAGAGAACCTTCGCGACGATCTGGATACG
>CAZBJN010000013.1:0-21110 GCA_964492305.1 uncultured Candidatus Saccharibacteria bacterium
ATGAATACACACCTTGGGGTAGGAGATTCCCAGTCATTTGTTATGATTTTAATATATGGAAATATCTATCCTCGGTCTCTCAATTATTCAATCAATGGGAATTTCTCTAGGGGTAGGTACTTCTACGCTAGCCATCATCAATTTCTTCTACGCCATCTCTGACGGCAAGATTGACGAAACTGAACGAAACTTCATGGGTGTGACGTACACGGTACTACGGGTTGCGATGGGGTTGATTCTAGTATCATCACTTTTACTGGCCATTATTGGATACTGTACGCACGGAGACGATTACTTTACTGGCTACGTTACTGCCCAAACTATTCTAACTACGGTATTGTTTGTTAACGCTTTCTTGATGACTATTCACATGATGCCAAGCACCTTTGGTCCAGCTATTCAAGCTTCATCTTGGTACTCACTCGGTTTCTTGTTGGCACTCTTTGCCCAGGGACATACCAATGTGAACATCCTAGTCTTCCTCTTTGCTTACGCTACTTTTATGTTCTTCGCTATTTCATTTATCAATAGTGTGATGGCTTATCTCAAGGAAAAACGAGACGAGGAGGAATCTGTCACTAATTAAGTCAAACAAAAAAACACCGAGGGATTAATCCCTCGGTGTTTTTATATGGTCTAATTAGCTTCCTTATCAAGCTTCTTTTTCTCTGCTCGGTAGTACAAAGTAGCTATACAGTTTGAGACACTAGAACACTCGTCGATAAAGTCTCGTAAAGATTGATGGTTGTCCAATCTTTTGCTCAGCCCTGAGTGAACGAAGTGGAACGTATATCAAGGTGAGGATAGTGCCGTACAGAAGACCACCCATGATGGTGTAGGCAAGTGGTGCCCAAGTCGCATTCACGAGTGTGAGCGGAATCATACCGGCCGATGTCGCAATGGTGGTAAGAATAATCGGACGGAGACGGCTGGTGGCGGCTTCAAGAATAAGGGTTTCAGCATCTGCATATTCTTCACGCTTCTTGCGAGCATTAATGCCGTCGATAAGGAGAATGCCGTGATTAATAAGCACTCCAGCGAGAGCAATGATGCCAAGAAAGGCAGTAAATGAAAGTGGTTGCCCCATAAAGAAGAGCATCCAGAGCACACCAGCCAGCGAAAGTGGTACGACGGCAAGTAGTCGTCCGGATTGAGCAATGGCATCAAATTCAAGCACAATAATCGCAAACATAAGCACTATGCCACTGATAAGTGCTACACCCATTTCAGTAAATGTCTTCTGAATTTGTTCTGAGTCACCACCATATGTGAGTGATACACCTTCTGGGAGATTGAGTGAGGCTTCATTTACAGCAAAGGCCGAAGTGATTTCTACTGCATTACCGCCCGGAGTGAGCTGGGCATTGACGGCGCTCACTCGCATACCATCCTCGTGATTAATAACTGAGGAGTTACGATTTGCGGTAGTACTAAGGAATGTACCCAGAGGGACGTTCCCGCGCATAGTCGCGATAGGAATTTGCGCGATACTATCTGCCGTAGCAATAATTGTATCTTCTGGCTGCACATAATCTTCGTTTAGCGCCACCCGAACGCGCACATCTATGTCGTCTCCGTCAATACGGACTTTTGTAGCTTCAATACCAGCAATAGCTGAGCGAAGTGTTTGTGCAACATCTACCGTAGAGAGACCATAATCACGTGCTCGGTCTCGGTCGATACGAATAGCTAGCTCAGTACCATCGTTCGAGAGACTAGAGGTAACATCGCGCGTACTAGCTGTCTGTTTTAGAGCGTTTTCAACAATCTCTGTGGCCTCGGCTAACTTGGTACTATCATTGCTCCATACTTTAATCACAACCGGGGCATCACTAGGTGGGCCAGCTACAACATCTGCAATACGAACTGTTGCACTATTTGGCCAGGTTTTGGTGACAAGCTTTGCACGAAGTGCTTTAGTAATTTCTTCACTAGTTGTCTCGCGCTCCTTTGTATCTACCAGGTTTACGGTCAAGGAAGCATATTTACTGCCACTTTGGGGGTTTTGTGAGAGGGCAGAAGTGCCACCAACGGTGGTTTGGACTGAAGTGAGGAATGGCGTTTCTTTTTGTATAAACTCTTCAACCTCGCTCGCTACTTCGTCTGTAGCAGTAAGTGTACTGGCCTGAGGCAATTCAATGTCAACAGTGAAAAAATTGACGTCGTCATTCGCAAAAAGAATGGCCGGAAGTGTACCAGTGCCAACGAGCGCAAAACCACCTCCTAGTGCAAAGGTTAGGAATAGGTAGAAAGCAACTCTGAGTTTCTTTGCTCGAAAGACCTGTCTGAGCATCCCGGCATACCATACCTCAAGTGAATGCCAGAGTTTTTCACGATACTTTGAGAATGGACTTTCTTCATGCTTAAGAAGGTAAAGCGCAATCAGTGGCACAAAGCCCAGCGCAACGACGATCGATGCAATGAGTACCATCACAATTGTGAATGGAATACCCTTAACGTACTGTCCGAGGATACCAGAGAGAAAGAAGAGTGGTAGGAACACTGCTACGGTAGTCATAGTGCCAGCAATAAGTGGCCAACCGAAGTCACGTATTGCCTTTTGGGCAGCAGCGATTTTATCCATGCCTTTTTCGCGGTTTGTGTGAATACCTTCAACAACCACAATACCTGAGTCTACCAGTACACCGATAGCTATAATTAAAGCAAAGAGGGATATAAAGTTTATAGTATTCCCAGTCATCCACATGCCAATGAAAGCAATAACAAACGAAAGGGGGATTGAGAGCACTGCTACGATGGATTCACGCAACCCAATGGTAACTAGAAGGAGGATTCCAACTAGTACTATTGTTTCGATACCAGCTCTTGTGAGTTCGTTGATACTCTTTCGTACGTCGTCAGAACTATCATAAGTGACCACATACTCAGAACCAGCGAGAAGAGTACTTTCTAGTTCCTGCAGACGAGTTTTGGCATTATCAGCAGCAGAGAGGATGTTGCCGCCGGAGCTCTTGTATATATTGAGCGTTAGTGCGAACTGAGTCTCTTTACCGTCAACATACAGTCGTGAGATAGTGCTTGCTTCATCAAAGCCGTCAATCACGTTAGCTACGTCTGACACCTTGATAGTACCACCACTAGTTTGTAGCGGCGCATTTTTAATATCTTCAAGAGAAGTTATGTCACCCTTAAACTGAATTGGGTACGACACATTATCAATTGTCAGTGAGCCGACTGGCACACTAGCGTTAGCCGCACTAATAGCCCCAACAATCTGTAGTGGCGATATACCATATTGTAAAAGCGCATCTTTGTCTGTAATGAGCGCTATTTCACGGTCACGGGTTCCGGCAACTTCAACTTTTGAAATGCCGGATACATTAACTAAATCATCCTTTAAATCTTCTCCTAGTTTGGTTAAGGCGGCTGGATGAAGATCGCTACCAATAGCCACCATCAAAACCGGTTGATTAGAGAAGTCTATCTTAGTGACAGTAGGACTTTCAGCATCGGTAGGAAGGTCACGCTTGGCTCCTTCAACGGCGTTACGTAGATCCTGAATTGATGTTTCAATGTCAGCTGAAGCTATAAATTCAGCCGTGATAACCGACACACCAGCGCGTGACTGCGAAGTCACTTTATCAATATTTGAGACATTGCGTACCGCCGGCTCGAGTTCATCGGTAATTAGTCGTTCTACATCAGCTGCCGTAGCGCCTGGAAGAATCGTAGTCACGATACCAATCGGAACTTTAATTTCTGGCGTTGATTCCTTCGGCATCGCCATGAGTGCATAAACACCAGAGACGACAAGGGCGACAATGAGTAATTTTGTGAAAGCTGATCGTGTCAGCAAGAAGTTCCAGAGGGAGTACATAGTTATTGTATTACAACGCTATCTCCCTCCTTTAATCCTCGAACATCGCTAACGATATCAGTTACACCCTCTGTTCCGGATACAGTGATACTATCACTTGTTACAAGCCCTGTTTCAACCTCATGTGCAACCAATTTACCTTCTTCAGCAGTAAAGATAAAAGCTTTAGTTGGGGTAAATTTTACGGCAGTAAGCGGAACGGTGACGGTATTTTCTGTTTCCGTAGCGGTGTTGCCAGCCACAAAAACAACATCATTACCAACATTGATAATGTCCCCTACAGAAATACTAACTGCCGTCACGATACCAGCCACAGGTGTCTTTATAACAGTCTTGCCAAGTGCGGCGCGAGCACTTTCCAAAGCACCAAGCGCTTGTTTAATTTGTGCGTTTGAAGCGGCGGCATTTGAGCCAGAGCTGTTGGTAATTGCAGTGCGAGCAGTGTCTACTTTGCGTTGTGACTCAGTAATGCTGGCCCGAGCGGCAGCGAGACGAGTGGTGTCTGCAGAACGCTGCTCATCAGTGTAGCTGTCGTTAATGCGTTGTTGTGGTACGAGTGCAGCCAAATCATCGATAAAAGCACCGATAACTGAGAGTTCATTTGATAATGAGCTTAACATTGCCTCTGCATTTGCCTCTGTCACAATTGCAGTATCGCGCTCCCACGCTTTGAGTGTTTCTTCGATAGCCACGCGACGTTCGTTAAAAGCCGCTGTTTCACCAAAGGCCTCTAAACCACGAAAACCAGTAATTGAACTTGTGCGAGAAAACGAAAAGTAAGTATCAATTGAATTATGCATAACCTGTGCAGTACTTACAGTTTCGCTATTCCAAGTACGGACAGCGTCTTGCTTTGCGGTAGATTGTGAGATTGCATTGCCACCCGCTGCTGCCACAGCCGCATCATAAGCACCTTCGGCTTGAATATAAGCAGCTCTCTGCGCGCTGTTCTCTAGCTGTGCGACAGTGGCGCCGGCAGCAACAATATCGCCAACTTTAGCTACACGATCTACGCGTCCACCAGACTGGGCCCTTACAATAAATGCACTACCGTCAGCTGTGCGTACCGCTGTGCCATTATCTGCAGAAATTGTATGCATTGAAACCGTGCGCGGTGAGGCGGTAGCCTCTTCGACAATTTCCGTGGTCTCGTCTCCACCTCTTAAGGAAAGGGCTATAAGAATAACTACAATTACCGCAGCACTGATGCGTACCGAAGTTCGTTTAAAAAATGGTTGATTATTGTTTGTCATAAAATGATTTGGCTATTTTGTTACTAAGTCGTGCATAATCGGCTAGTTCTTCATCAGTCAGTACTGTTAACATTTTTTCAAATTCTGCGCTGAACATTTTCTCGGTTTTGGCGAGCAACTTTTTACCAGCCACGGTTGGAAGGATAAATGCGCTACGACTATCATCAGGATTTGGTACCTTCTTTAACAACTCCTGTGCCTCAAGTTCTCGTACTATATGTGTGGCGGCAGGACTAGTAACGCCGAGATAGGAAGCAATTCTTTTCACAGTCACGTCAGTGTGTACACAGATATTGCCTAGTACTGAGCATTGAGAGGGTGAGGCCATACCTTCTCCTCGGGTTCGCTCCGAAATTCTCCCGTGCATATGTTGCTTAATACCACGCCAGGACTTTGAAATTTCTCGCAAAAACTCCGCCCGACTTTGGGGGGTAGAGGGAACGCTTTTTTTACTTGTCATATATATAAGTATATTACTTATCTTTATTTTGATGTCAAGTAAGTGTGTAATGTCGACATATCAACGAGTAAGTAACCCTTTTGGTTTGTTGGCACGATTTATTGTGCTACAATCTCGAGACTATGTTTGGAAAATTAAAACAGTTTGCACTCAAGAAAGTGCTGCAGTCACAAATGAAGGACGCTCCACCGGAGCAACAACAGATGATTCTCGAAATGGTTGAAAAAGACCCAGCTCTGTTTGAGAAAATCGCCAAAGAAATGCAAGAAGAACTCAAGAAGAATGGCAACAACCAAATGGCGGCCGCAATGAAGGTATTGCCAAAGTATCAAAAGGAAATCATGTCAGTCATGAGTCCAGAGATGAAAGAACAAATGATAAAGATGCAAATGGGAGCGCAAGGAAAGTTCAATCCTAACGGAAGTATTCGACGATAACTCTGTATTAAGCTGAAAGTAATCAACACAGCCCAAGCTACGCTTGGGCTGTGTTCCGTTATACTAGAGCTATATGCAAAATCCTAAAAACATTGTCGTGCTCTGCGGACATCCCGACAAAGATTCTTTTACAGGCACGGTCGCGGATCACTACCAAGTCGGAGCTGAAGATGCTGGACACCACGTAGAGCGAGTCAACATTGGTGAAATTAACTTTGACCCAATTCTCCACAAGGGTTATAAAGAAATCCAACACCTAGAACCCGACCTATTAGCTCTTCAAGATAAGTTCCGAGCAGCGGACCACATCGTGATTATTTATCCTAACTGGTGGTGTACTATGCCAGCCATTCTAAAGGGTCTCTTTGATCGCTTCTGGCTACCAGGCTTTGCCTTTAACTTCAATAAGCAAACCAAGAAAATTGAGAAGCATCTAGCAGGGAAGACTGGCCGAGTGATTATTCTCTCCGGTTCACATAGTCCATTCAAGACCTGGTGGCAGTTTGGTGACTACACCAACGAAATCCAATACGGCATCCTTGAATTTGCTGGAATCCGTACCAACGTTAGTTCATATGGACCAACTGAACGTGTAAGTGACGAAGTTCGCACTAAGTGGATGAAGGAAGTTGAGAGACTAGGCAAGAACGCCTGCTAATCAATCCAAAATTTAAATTTAGAAAACCCGCGATTTAACTCGCGGGTTTTTTGTCCTCCTTATATCTGCTCAGCAGTTTTCAACAACCACTGTCAGATTCGGGTTGAAGAGCAAGCAAACATCACTGCCGTCTTGCCGATACCCAGTAATCATCTGGTCATCGATCTCACACTCGCAAAGGTCATCTGAGTAGACCTCCGCACCGAGATAAAAGAAGCGGACACGGGAGATATAACTCCAGAGACAGGGCATTCGCTCGCCGGTACAAACCAAAATCATGTCAGTACTGAGCCTGACAATATTCGTGACAAGTCCTTTGACTCCAGCCGTGACGATTTCAATGCCTCCGTCATCTTCGTAGACATCGACCGACTTCACATGCACAAAGCCTGCAACCGGACTTTTGGTGGTAACTGAGACCAACTGGGCTTCAGTCAGCTCATCTCCATAGCTCGATTTGCGTTTGCTCGACCCTACCTCGTCAGTGACTTTCGATTTTGAGCGAAACGCAAAAAACACGAGAATGACAGCGACAATGATTACGCCAAAATGCAATGGGTGAATGGACACGGCAAACTCCTGGTGTGTTAAGAACAGAGAGGAACAAAATAACTTTGATATTTTGCGTCTTTTTGGAGAATTGTCAACCAGAATAACCCTATGTTATATGGATATACATTGACTTTGCGCTGTTTTCGTGCTATTATATTAGCAGTAAGCACCTTGATTCTGAGGCGCACAATTCAACCAAAGGAGTTCTCATGAACGCACGTATCGCTCTCATTTTCTCGATTCTGTTGGCGCTGACTGGCTGTGGTTCCACAGTTGTCCTGCGGCCAGTTCCAGTACACACGATGCAATTCAGCCGCCCGGCTGAGGTGCCTGTGCCACCACCGGCTGCGTACTTGCAGCGCGGACTCGGGTGCAAACTCGTGAATAGCTACTACCAAGGCAGCTCCCGCAACAGGATGGCGGTCAAGGTCGACACTGAAGAATGTCACTGGCTGCAATGGAGTCAGACTGGCCATCAGCAGAAGTGTGACAACCACTCGCGCTTCACCACTTATGTGGGCAAAGACCAGCTTCCAGGCACCCTCCCTGAGACTAATCTCGAAAAGGTCACCAACTGTACCTGGCGTGAAGGTCGAGGTCGGTGCCACCTGCGAGTCGAGGAAGATGCCAAACTCTTCCCCGAAATTCACCGGGGAGTACTGCGCAGTTACCGCAAGGTATATCTCAACAAGCCAAGTGAGAGCCTTCGCTGCCGCTGAAAAGCTGTACGAAGGACAGAACAAAGCCCGTCATGCATGCATGACGGGCTTTTTATATACAGCTAGCGTCCTTGTCCGTATAATTTTTTGAGCTTGGCTACGTGCTCTTCGTAGGTCTCACTGCAGTAAAAGCTTCCGTCTTGGTCATGAAAGTAGAACATACACTCTGTGACTCGAGGATTGAGAGCGGCCATGATAGATTCCACTGAAGGATTTGCAATCGGAGCTGGAGGCAGGCCAGTGTTCTCATAGGTGTTGTATGGTGACGGGGTAAATTTATCGTTAGGTACCACCTTTGGCCACCAGGCATTGGCAGCACTGCCTTGAGCATACTGGAGCGTAGCATCAAGCTGCAGTGGCATATCAATAAACAATCGATTCCAAATAACTCCTGAGATATAGCGCATGTCAGTAAAGTCGTAGGCTTCACGCTCAAGTAATGACGCAATGATAAGGGCATCTTTAAGTGGAACCTGGGCTTCTACTTCAGACGTGTAGCGAGCAAGAATTTCATTTGAAAAACGTTCATGGAGTAGGTCAGCCACTAGCTCAGGTGATGCATCACTTGGTACTACATAGCGACCTGGATAAAATGTACCGTCTTCTAGGTATGGCTCAGTTTGCATAACATAATCAGCAAATAGAGCACGCTCTTCATCGCTCCACTTTAGAATGTCGCCAAAGTTGGCTACCACTTGCTCACCACGCTCACCTGAGTAAATGACCAATATACGACTAACAGATGAAGCTAGCTGCTGATACCAGTCCCACTTAGCAACTTGGGCTAACATCATGTCTAACCACAAAGTCCGCCTCGAATTGTCTGAATTAAATGAAAGATAGGTTTCAACATACCAATCTACTGTTGGATCTTCAACAATCTTTTGCTCAAGAGCCTGAACACTTACTGGAAAAGGTTCTTGCTCAGTGAGCAATACATCACTTTGAACAACTGCCTCTTCTAGTATCAAATGCTTAGTCCAAACAAAGAAAGACAGGGCAGATAGCAAGGTAGCAACAATCGCAACTGAGACAACTATAAGAATAGCTCGTAGCGGTTTTAGCAGTAAGTCTTGCATAAGTTGCTGTTTATTGTACACGATACAAGCCCCATAACCAGGGTCATATTGCTAATTCTAGAGCTACAAATTATTCGTCACTTAGACTATCAATAGCCTCAACCATTAGGAGCTTTTCCGTTAACTGCCGATGAAGTTTGATACGTTCATTAATCGAAAGCAGTAAGTCCTGTTGTTCTGTTAGCTTACCTTCAGCCAAACTCGTGACTTCAAGTACATAAGACTTATCGCTCTTCGTTAGCTTCTTTCGTTGTTCAATAGTGGCAATGAAGTCACGTAGCTCAAGCAAAAACGTGCCAGTGGCAGTGATGTTGTCTGCTAACTCTTGTTTCATTTCATCTGCTTCAATGTACCATTCGTCCCAATAGCCGGAGAAAGGACCATACTGTTTGTGTGTATCGCTCTCGACTGTTGTGACAGCACTGGCACAGTAAAGGGCACGTACTCGGAGTTTGCCGAGGTAACTCTGATTTTTGATCAATAGTAACCGTAAGCCTTCCATAACCTAATAATATCACCTTAAGAAATGACGCTTGAGCTTGGTGTGCATAACGACACGGCCATTGCTATCTAATATTTTTGTGGTACGGTTGTCCTCAACATCTGGCAAAGTGCTAGTTGCTCCTTCAACCATTCTCTATCGGAGACAAAATGACCGCCAATACCGCACCCATCGCATCCAAACTCACATTGGTCCAAAACCTCCTGACTGGTTTCAGCAGGGAATCAAAGATCAATGAAATGGATATCGACGACATCGCAGGAGTCATTGTGGCCCTCTCACAATGGCTCGTCGCTTGTGCGGAAACGCCAAGAAATGTCTCGTTCTTTCTGCGCGGAGATAACCTGGGAAGGCTGTTCACACAGCTCTGTCTCAACACTGACACCAAGGTCGAGGTCGAAACCTTGATTGGAATTGAGCTCAACACCTCCTCAATATCGGTGACTGGCAATGAGCGGACCTACGCGCACGGCTTGTACCTGAGGATGATCAAAGAAATCAAAGGGATGTTTGGGATGAGTACATCACCTTACTTCGACTTTGGCGAAAACCCTCGCGTTCCGTTCATCATCCATACAAAGTGACCAGCCTTGAGCTAATCACAAAAAGCGTCCCCATGGGACGCTTTTTTAATTATATTTTTGTTGCCACAGGCGGGAGCAGGGTCTCATCAGTCGGTGCTTGCGCTATGGCTGTATATAAATACGCACAAAGAGTGATGATAATCACCGCAAGAATATAACAGAGGGCTTGGCCTTTAGTCATATGGATATGTCAAACTAATAAAGCGACACTGACTAGTTGTACTTCTAGTATTTTATCACACTAATTGCAGATTTAAGGCAAAAGCATTAACCACACTTAGTGACTATGAGATTTTGATGGCATTGTTAAAACAACAAAATTGTTGTATGGTTTTAAAGTTCTGTAAGAATCAGAACTTGTTCATTCCAATCATTCTAGTCCAGAGGAGCTCCAAATAATGTATACGATGTTTACCGCACCACAGGCAGTGCAACGTTACCGTGCCTGGGTTGAGCAAATGCCTGACTTGACTCCAGTGTTCAAGCTGGCCGAAATGCAAGGCACCCTCCCCGACGCCTACACCGCCAACCGAGCCGTGCTCGGTTGGCTCCAGTGGATGGGTATCCACGAAATCAGTCACCCGACTTCGCCTCCAGCAGTGATGCTGGAGGGGCCGGTAGCCGACTTCCACAAGGCATTGATGCAGCACTCGCTGCTGTATCAACTCCAGTGCCACAAAACCATTGGTGAATTGCTGTTCACTTTTCCAGTGACAAGCGACGAACAGCGTCACTTTTTGCACCAGGAGAGCGCTACTGCCCAGACGATACACCGGCTGGAAGCAGCCTATGGCGATGAATTGGCGCCCGCACTCTGCGACTGGCGAGATGAAGGTGAGGACGTGTACGGTTTCTTGGTGTTGAGCAACTCAATCAACCGTCTGTCCGACCCGACCGATTTTGAACAAGTCTGGAAGACTGTGGCCGGAAGGAAGTAACTTCGACCAATTTAGGAGCTGGCTCCTAAAGACCAAAAGCAGTAACTCTCGGGTTGCTGCTTTTTTATTTAAAATACACTGTTCACTTTTAAATACTGCATAAATCTGCTACGCTACGGGCCATATGTCATTATCTGTTGGAATTGTCGGCTTGCCGAACGTAGGAAAGTCGACTTTATTTACTGCCCTCACCAAAAATGAGGTGCTAATTGCTAATTATCCATTTGCCACTATCGACCCATCAGTAGGTGTAGTTGCTGTACCAGACGGTCGCTTGGCTAGCCTCGCTGCTATCTCAGGTACGGCTACTATCATTCCAGCAGTAGTAGAGTTTGTAGACATTGCTGGCTTGGTAGCCGGTGCTGCTTCTGGTGAAGGACTTGGTAATAAATTCCTTGCCAACATCCGCGAAACAGACATGATTGCTGAAGTAGTACGAATCTTTGAAGATAGTGAAGTTCATCACGTCTCTGCTGAGATTGATCCTTTGTCTGATATTGAAGTAATTAACCTTGAGCTCATCTTGGCTGACGCTGAAACAGTTGAAAAGCGCCTCAATAACGTGGAGCGTGACGCGAAGCGCGGAGACAAGGAGGCAGTAGTAGAGCGTGACGTTCTCGCTCGCTTGAAGCCGCACCTAGCTGGTGGAAACCTTGCCAATGCACTGCCAATGACTGAAGACGAACTCAAGGTAGTAAAGGGACTACACCTCCTCACTATGAAACCTTTCCTCTATGTCTGTAACAAGAAGACTGACGCTTTTAACCTCGATGACCAGAATGATGATCGTTGGATAAAGTTGGTAGAATTTTTCGAACGTACAAACGCTGAGTACGTGGTAGTCGACGCAGGTATGGAACACGAACTTCGTGACCTCTCTAATGAAGAAAAAAATGACTTCCGTCGTGAGTATGGTGCACAAGGAAGTGGAGTAGAGAGTCTTATCCGCGCTTGTTACAACCGACTCGGGCTCATGAGTTACTTCACTACGGGCGAGAAGGAGACTCGGGCTTGGACCGTGCCAATTGGTTCAACTGGACCAAAAGCGGCTGCCGCTATCCACACTGATTTTGAAAAAAAATACATCCGCGCCCAAGTAGTGACCTTTGATGACTTCGTCGAATGTAATGGACTGGCTCGAGCTCGTACTGAAGGTAAGCTACGAACTGAAGGGAAGGATTACATAGTGAAAGACGGAGACGTGATTGAGTTTTTGATTTAAGCAGACCTGAAAATTGGTAGAAAATATAAAGCCTTAGAACTTTGTTCTAAGGCTTTATATTACTTGACGTACCCCATTATTTAACACACAATCTATCCATCACCTTGTTCTTTGGAGACCTGAGATGAATTACCTACTCAAGTTAAGTGAACTGATAAGTAGTTGTGAGTCATTTTGTAACAGACTGGCTCAGCTGAACCCAAACCACGAACTACTCATCTACGATGGCACAGGAATGTCGCCTGCTGAATTTGAGCTGTTCACGGATTTGTTCATTGCCAACTTTGCTCCAGCCGGGGCAGACAACGATACGCCGTCAACTGAAGAACTTCTTATGGCCTACGAGTCGTATCGTTCCGCTTTAGAGGCTGCCGTTGCGATTGAACTAGCCAAGGCTGGTCAGTTCAGACCCATGGAGTAAAGCGGTTTCCCAGTCGACTGACAAGCCGTTCAAGAGTTCGAGTAATTAAATAACATCGTTCATTCCTAAAAGTGGAGGTCCTGGTATGCCGAAACTCTACCTAGAGTCCATCATTGCTACCTGTGAAAAGCTTACGGAGGATTTGAAGGAAATAAATCCTACGCACAGACTTCTTAGGTACAACCCTGACGGACTATCTGACGAAGCGCTTGATATAATGATGAATTCGTTTTATCACGACTTTTGTCCAGACAGCTTAGAAGGCAATCTACCAAATGATTGGCAAATGATTCGAACGTTTGAATCATATCGAGACGCACTACAGGCTGGTATTGTAGTCGAAAAAGCCAAGTGTGGTTTCTACACCCCACGTTGATGGGCCCATAAGCAAAAAGCCGACCTAATAGGTCGGCTTTTTTTAACTCAGCTCAGTTGGAGAGTTCATCCGTTGCACGGGACTAACAATATTTGGGTTCCACTCTGCCTTAATTTCACCATGCTGCTTTTCATACTCAGCAATTTGATGAGTAAGATACTGCAAGAGGCGTTTAGTGTGCTGCGGAGTAAGAGAATAAATTGCTCCTTGAGTACCAGAACTCAAACCCATCACAAAATACTCTGGTGTAAAACCGACGTTAATACTTTCACAAAACAGCTTCGGTGCCTTCTTTAAGTCTTCTGATTTCATATGTGAAAGTATACCATTGAAATTTTAAGCCGTCGTGATAGGGTAGGAATCGAATTGTTCACCAACCACAAGGAGAGCCATTATGGCAAACGCTCTGTCTGTTCTTTTTCTCAACCTGTGGGGTCCACGTTACCCTGAGGAAGTGCTGCGACTGGCTATGAAACCCAGTACGCCACACGACATCATTTGCTTCACTGAAGTCACACACCTCAAAAGCCCACTTCCGCAGGCCAAGGTATACCAAGATGGAGCAGATGTTCCGACACTGATTGATGGACATCGTTTCTTCACAAACCACCTTAACACTCACTACGAACACCGGTTTGACGCGACCGACACTGAACCGTGGGTATGTGCACGCACACAGGCCACCTATCACAATGTCGGGTATGGCAGCAGCCTCTTCTGGCGCCGCCGGGGTTCGTTCACTCAGTCTTTTAGCGGTGCAGTACCCATCAATACAGGTCACCCACACCGCGGTGTACGAACTCTGCAATGGGTGGTTATTCTGCGGGAGGGTGTACGCTATCTGATTGCTCACTTACATGGTGTCTGGATAGAAGGCAACACCAAAGGCGACAGCGCTGAGCGCCTCAAGCAATCGAAGCTGGTACGAACTGAACTCGATAAACTCATGCGCAAAATGAGTTGTCGCAAACTGGTGTTTGGCGGCGACTTGAACCTGGCACTGAATACCGAGGCACTGAAACGACTGGAAGGTGTTGGCAATGAGCTACGTCTTCAAAACCTCATTCGAGATGACGGCATTGAAAGTACCCGCACTCGACTCTACCGCCGGCACGGAGAGGGTTCTCAGCACGCTGACTATGTGTTTGTCTCAGGCGATGTACAAGTACATTCATTTGAGGTAGACACAAACTTCACTGGTTCAGACCACGCACCGCTTATGGTGACATTTACCTGACATTTACGTCAGGAAACACCTAGACCGGGAATGGAAGCAAGCTTCCATTCCCGGTTTTTATTGGCCTTGATGTTAATTAATTTGTTTAAATGATTCGCTCTTCCGCAACTATCTAAACATAATTCTATGTATCATTAATGATACATAGAATTATGTTTATTTTTTATTCTTTTAATTAGTATCGGGGCCTTAATATGTCTGTACAAAGTGAAGTATTTGTTGTACTTTACCAAGTGGCAAAGAACCTTTCGTTCTTCTCTATGACCAACAACCAGGAGGCAGCCATGCTTCAACTTGACCAATTTGGGAATATCATCAGCTGGAATGACATCATTCCAGCACGAACCCAACAACACGGCATACCTATCGGTGGAGCGCGTTTCTATGCGCCCTATCACGGTGTTCCAGACATCGATGACATGAACTGGAAAGGAATTGTGGCCACTGAACAAAATCATCTGAAACACGGCCAGCGTTATCTCCAGAAGATGACAATGGAGGAGTCGAGTGGGAGGAAGCAATATCACTTCCAGTTTGATAGCTCACTGAACTACCCATGGAAGTATTCGGCCATCATCTCCGCCAAAGAATTTTCGCGGGGTAGTGATGGTTCTTACGGCCTGTCTTATGACTTAGCTGTTGCAAACCAGGGTAGCCCAAGTACTGAGCGCAACATGCCGTATCGCGTTGCCATGCAAACATACTTCGAACTGAAGGACGACTCCTTCGAGCTCAGTGTTGACGGTAAAGCTGTCATGAATGAGGCCGAGTTTTGTCTGGGCAGTATGGTCTTCTGGCCACTGTCTGGCAACTCAGACAGCGTGAAGCTCAAAACCGGCAATCGTACCATCTACATCGGTACGATGGGTGCAGATCATGTGATGTTGTATTCAAACGACTTGACCCACATCTGTATTGAGCTCATTTACGGCGAAAAGCATGGTAAATCACTCGCTCCCCGCGAGTCCCACCAGCTCATGTGCAGACTGATCGTCTCACACGACTGAAGGGACAAAGACCACACAGCCGCTCCACCTTCGGGTAGGGGCGGTTTTTTATTTGTTACCTTTTCGCTCTAAGAGGCGTATAATATAAGTATATGGAAAACAACACAGCCAAGCACACCGTGCTCCAGCTCGGTTCGCTCGTAACGCTTTATTTATCAGTTTCGTTCTTAGTGGTTTTACTTTTTAATATTATCAACCTTCAATTCCCAGATGCAATTGAAAACTATTATCAGATTGAAAGTGCCAGCAGTATGGTCCGGGTTGCGATTGCAATGCTGATCGTCTTCTTCCCAACCTACCTCATACTCACTAGACGTGTAAATGAAAATCGCCGAGCTGAAACCAATAGCCAATATCTCGGCCTGACTAAGTGGCTTATCTATATTTCACTATTAGTAGGTGGAGGAGTACTCCTTGGTGACGGAGTAGCAGTTATTCTTGCTTTCCTTGAAGGTGAGCTGACTACTCGCTTCTTACTTAAGGCTGGCGTACTGCTCCTTGTAGTAGGTGCCGCCTTTTACTACTATCTCGAAGATGCACGTGGTCACTGGCTAACACGCGAAAAAGACTCAAAGCTCTTTGCTCTTGCTATGACAATAGTGGTAGCTGCATCACTAGTGGCCGGCTTCATGCACAGTGATACACCTACTGCCATTCGGGAAATGCGTCTTGATAACACTCAAATCTCTGACCTGCAAGAAATTCAGTGGCAAATAGAAAGTTACCTAGCCATGAGTTCAAGTACTCTCCCTACCACTCTTGATGAGGCCTATGGTGACATTGAAATCCCAACCGCTCCCGAGGATCGCCCAGCTTATAGCTATGAAGTAACCGAAGACGGCTTTGAGCTTTGTGCTACTTTCTCTCGTGACTCCAGCGCTGACCAAGAAATGTGGGGTCCAGCCTTCGACAAAACCGCAGTAATAAAAAATGCCAACAACTGGCAATACAAAGAGGGAAGATACTGTTTTGAACGAGTGGTTAACTAATAATTAATACAATAACAAAAGCCGCACCCCATGGGGTGCGGCTTTTGTTATGTAACCTGCACAATATATTTTCTATATAACACCCGACCACTTTACAACCTCCATAAACTATGGTTTTGTAGGCGCAAATCAGCGTTCTTTAATTAAACAAACAGGAGTAGTTCGTGATCAAATGTAAACGTCATGTGGTAAAAGGGGTAGGTACTTTTGGAGTGATAATCGAAAGCATCGAGCTTCCTCCAAAAAACTTCACCTACTTTGAGGTGTCGACCAGCATCATCTTTGGGAAAAAGCGTGTGCGTGTGTGTCACAAAATACCTCACAACGACAAGATGTTCGCCGGTATCAACACCTTAATCTGCAACACCAGCACAGTAGTGCCTGAAGACATGGCTCGTGCACTTCTCAAGGCCTTTGCCTGCGACATCGAGACCTGCACAGAGTCGGGAGAAAGAAGTTATCACTTCTACTTCCGACTAACTCCTCCGCCTGCGCCCATCATGAAAAAGGGGAAGGTGGGGAAAAAAGCAAAGAAGACTGAAACGACGCGTCCAGTTCTGCAACGACAACTCGCACGTACAACTTGGCGCGTCGCCCAAAACGCTTTTGCAGAGTAAGTTACCATCTGCAACAGTTAACAAAACCCCCAACTCGGGGGTTTTTACATACCTATACAAATTACAATAAATGTGGTTTTATAAAAACGGTATTAAGTTTTTTCCAACCAACCGGAGACTCGCATGACACATCCTCTTGCACAAAAGACCTTTCCAGCGGTCTCTGGCACCAAGTTCAGTGCCAGCATCATTAACCTCACTCCGAGCGTTCACCCTCTCTATATGAACGTGGAGTGGACGACTGAATGCAACGGTAAGGTAGCAAGCCAGAACTACCTGCTCGGCTACAACGACCCTACACTGACGAAAGCGAACCTGCAGTGTTTCCCTTATGAAGGGGAAGTCATTGGTCGCAATTCGGCAGCCGCCATCATCATCCTGACCCTCGGCATCAAGCCCGAGAAGGACAAGGTGAAATTCAGTTTCGTAACAAGCGACGGCCAGTCTCTTGAAGACGAGCCCATCGTCTGGCAAAAGAAGAGGGGTGCCAAAGCCTACGTGGCTCTATAGATCACACCTCTATCTCAATTAGAGACACATATAACACGCCGCTTCTCACCGAAGCGGCTTTCTATTTACAAAACATAATTATTGTGTGATTATATTGGCGTTAGTTCTTTCCATAACCAACCAGGAGTTTTTCATGACCTCATTGCACGACATGGTTTCTTTGGCTGAGCGCATTGTTACTTCGCCCCACGGCGAATTTGTAGTCTCGATTGATAAGATCGAGATTCATCGCCTTGGCCTGGAGCTGGAAGTGAAATGGTCCATCTCTCACCAAGGCCAGCGCGAGGAGCAGATCTTTACCATGCAAGGCAACGACCAGCTTCTCAAAGACGGTGGCTACACCCACGAGAAAAAGCAGCTCAACCATGAGCGTTTTGCCGAAACCCTTTTGGACACACTCGACGTCCACTTCGACCCAGACCAAAAGCAGACAGACTTCTGCATGACGGAAAAGGGTTTTGACATCAGCCGGTCAATCCACTGGTGTGAAGATGAACGTGAAGATGAATGCTTCTTCACCCAGTTGGAGTTCTAAAAAGCGCTCCGCCACTCGAGCCAAAGTCGCTTCATCCCGAAGCGGCTTTTCTTTTTTGTAAAATATGATTTAGTTGAAGTTGCCCAGTTCAACCAAAGAGGAGCCTGCCATGGACCAGACCAAGCCTTTCATTGATCACCTTTTGGTTACCTTTACAGGTGCCATCTTTGACATTCAAATCATCGACCTCTATAAAGATATGGAGGACCCGCGCCGATACCACTTGTGTTGGCAAATTGTCTGCGAGGGACAGACATCTCCACAGAAAGACGCGCTTTTGTCATTCAACGACAATCTGACGAGTCTGCCAGAAATGAATGACAAAACGAAGCTGGATGGTGCAAGAGCCAACCTCCGAGGGTTCGCCATGTGGAATGACGAGGAGGTTGTGAGTATCAGTTTTAGCGACGGATCTCCCAATCACATAAGCTACACCGTGCAGTGGCACAAAAAGATGAAGACCTTCAATCCACGGGCCTGGGCTTAGACCAACTGAACATATGGCCGCAAAGCCAAATAAGCCGCCAGCACCACACTGGCGGCTTTTTACATACTCCCAATCTCATGCAATACTACAAATCTAAATACATACTTATGGGATTTGAAACAAAATTAGAGTTTGACGGACGAATTGTGTCAGTCGGAGCCATCCTCCGAAATCAAGAAGGTTATATTATTCTGCAAAAACTACCGGTAGAAAATATTACCGACACGGCACTTATTACAGGGTTTGGTGGGTTCACCCTAGCAAACGAAACACCATACGACACACTGAAGAGGGCACTGGCCGATGAGCTTAAGTTTAAAATTGATAAGAACGGTTCAAAGGCAATTCCATTTAAATATGTAGAAACGAAGACCCCTGACATGTACGATGTGTACGTGTATATAGATGATGTCGACGAATCTAAACTCGAGACAGTCAATGATCTAGTGAAAGTTAAATTCCTCACTCAAGTCAAGGAAGTAGAAAAGGCCGATTGGTTACTAAATATCAAAGACGACGAACTTCCAGGACGTGTTTAATTTATAGATACTAATGAAAAAGAATTTAATTTTTGATTTTGACGGAGTACTAGGCGACACCTACGAAGCAGGACTTAACGCCAAAATGAAGATGGGTAGCTATAAGAGCCGAGAGGAGGCAGCTATAGATACAAAAAGGTACGCTGCCAACAAACCAAATCATACTCGGAACCACACTCTCACTCCTGAAGAATTACAAAAAGTTTACGAGTGGACAAGAGAGTATGGTCAACTACTGCACGATGTTGATTTCGGACTATTTGATAGTTTTATTGCAGAAATTGAGAAGCTCGCTGATGTAAATATAGCGATAGTTTCAACTGGTTCCCAAATCTATGTTTTACCAGCTATTACTAAGACAACTTAGAATTTACCCACATTCTCGCGTACGAAGACCATCACTCTAAAGAGGAGAAAATTGAGCTTGTCTGTCGAGACTGGGGTGTACCACTAGATGAAGTGTACTACTTTACCGATACTTTAGCTGATGTTTATGAACTAAGGGACCTTATACACAAAGACAAATTAATAGGTGTTACATGGGGTTACTGTACAAAAGAACAGTTACTAACTGAATTACCGCCCAAAAACATCTTAAATTCTCCAGAAGGGTTGGCAGAAATTATTGGCAGGTAAGTTTTAGACATCTCCATAAACCCGTGGCATACTTACACCACTTAGTCGTAAGCGGGTTTTGTTATGCATAAAAAGTTTGATTCAGGCGAAATTGAAAAGAAGTGGCAACAGATTTGGGAAGAAGAGGGCATATACAATGTAGGGGAGCGCGACAACAGCAAGGAGAAGGAATATGTTCTTGTTGAATGGCCGTACCCCTCGGGAAATCTCCACATCGGACACTGGTATGCTTTTGCAGTACCAGACATCTACGTACGCTATAAGCGCATGACAGGGAAGCAAGTGCTTTACCCAATGGGCTTTGATGCTTTTGGCCTCCCTGCAGAAAACGCTGCTATCAAACGAAATCTCGACCCAAAAGCCTGGACCAACGACAACATCGCTTTTATGAAGACCCAGCTCGCTAGTATGGGTAACGCTTTCTCCTGGGATAAGACCACCAGCTCAACAGACGCCGACTACTACAAGTGGACGCAGTGGATGTTTACTGAATTCTTTAGAAAGGACATTGCGTACCGCGGAAAGGGAATTGTGAATTGGTGCCCAGGTTGTAATACGGTAATTGCTAATGAGCAGGTACTTAGCGATGGCACTTGTGAACGCTCAAGTGATGTTATTGAAAAGCGGGAGATGCCGCAGTGGATGCTTCGTATCACCAAGTACGCAGACCGTCTAACTGATGACCTCGACCCGCTTGATTGGCCAGAGCATATCAAAGAAGCGCAGCGACAATGGATCGGCCGCTCTGAAGGAGCGCAAATTGATTTTGCTATTAATATCACCAATCAAACCACTACAGAAAATAGTACGGTTAACCGTACTAAATCCGTAACAGTATTTACAACTAGACCAGATACACTCTATGGAGCAACTTACCTCGTTCTCGCTCCTGAGCACCCACTAGTCGCTCAAAACGAGGCCAACATCAGCAATTACGCTGAAGTTACTAACTATGTAGCTCTAGCCAAACAAAAAGACGAGCAAGACCGTCTAGACACCACCAAAGAAAAGACTGGGGTAAAGCTAGAAGGCATTACAGCTACCAATCCTGCCTCGGGTGAGGAGATTCCAGTTTATATATCTGACTACGTGCTTGCCTCATACGGAACAGGTGCGATTATGGCGGTACCAGCACATGATGAGCGAGACGGTGCGTTTGCTAAGAAGTTCAGCATCCCTGTGAAGCAGGTGGTGGCAGAAAAAATCGTTTTCACCGGTATCTCAGCACCGAAACCAGAAAAAGAGACTCTAGTACGCGAATGTGTCGACCTAATGATTGAACACCCAACAAATGGACAGTTTCTCGTTCAAAAGGAAGTAGATGGGACTCATACCCACATTCACTTTGTAGGTGGAGGGACTGACGGGGAATCACAAGTGGTCGCGATTGGACGCGAACTAGAAGAAGAAACTGGATTTACAGAATATGAAATCATTGGCGACGTGGTTACAACCTCACAAGGTCATGGCTACAGACACACCAAGGATAAGAATCAACTTACAATAAGTTCTTT
>CAZBJN010000014.1:0-19913 GCA_964492305.1 uncultured Candidatus Saccharibacteria bacterium
GACGCAGAACTTACACAAATAGATACTGAACTTGAGGCAGCAGTGATTGAATAATAGATTGAGACAACTAAAAACCCCGGCACTCCAGTGTGCCGGGGTTTTTAGTTGCAATTCTGCTATATATAAGTACACTAGCGCGTACTATGTCACATTCACATCATCACCACGATATTGATTTTAAGAAGTCTTTTACAGTAACTCCTGAAGCGGGGTCACAAGTAAAAATTGCTGGAGAAATCCCGTATTCTGAACTTCTAAACGAGCGTTCAGCTGCTATCAAAGCACTTGGTAAGCACGTTGAACTAGACGGCTTCCGCAAAGGTCATGTGCCTGAAGCAGTCCTCGTAAAGCATATTGGCGAAATGACCATTCTTTCTGAAATGGCTGAACGAGCAATCGCCCACATGTACCCACATATCCTTGAGGCGCATGCTATTGAAGCTATCGGCTACCCAAAGCTTGAAATCACCAAGCTAGCTCCAGAGAACCCTCTTGGTTTTACAGCCCTAGTAGCAGTTCTACCTACCGTAACCCTCGGTGACTATAAGGCGATTGCAGCCAAGGTTAATGTAGATAAGCCATCTCTTGAAGTAACTGAAGCTGAGCTCGATGAAAAAATTAACGACATCCTCCGCCAGAAAGCTGCCTACGAACGACTTCAACAAAAGGCACAAACTCCAGTAGAGGTTGAAGGAGAGACAGCAAAAGAAGAAGCTGCTACTGAGGAACCAAAACTTGAAATCCCTGAACTCACTGACGAAGTCGTAAAAGGACTCGGTCAGCCAGGCCAATTTGAATCAGTTGAACAATTCAAGAGTAAGCTACGTGAGCACCTAGAGATTGAAAAGAAAAACGATGTCACTGCTAACCACCGAGCCAACATCACTGACGCTATTGTAGAAAATAGTACTATTGAACTACCACAAGTACTCATTGATTCAGAACTCAACCAAATGTTTGCGCAGATGGAAGAAGACCTCGGACGCTCAAAGCTCCAAATGGAAGACTATCTTTCACACATTAAGAAGACAAAGGATGATCTAAAGAAAGAATGGACACCAAGTGCAGAGAAGCGAGCCAAGCTCCAACTTATCCTAAACGAAATTGCCAAGAAGGAAGACATCAAAGCTGACGAAACAGCAGTTGAGAACCAAACCCAAGAACTTCTCAATCACTATAAGGACGCAGACGCTATGCGCGTACGAGTCTACGTAATGTCTGTACTCACCAATGAAGCGGTGATGAAGATGCTTGAGGAAGCTAAATAAGACTACTAACAAATCAGCCCCGTAAGCAAAACTTCACGGGGTTGATTTTATATACAAAAACCGCTGGGCACTTACGTACCCAGCGGTCACTGATCTTTCATCATCTTCGTTCATCGCTGTTGTAGTTGAATTTTTGGATGCTCACCGTCGGCAACAGCGTGCCAGGAACCCTGTTCGAATCTTCGGACCAAGTACCCACGAACACCTGCCTTCATCATCATCGCTTTGGCCTGCTGTTCAGCCTGCCACACACCAGCAGCTTCAATATGGACTTCTTTGGGCGAATTACCGCACAAGAGAACTACTTGAAACTGCTCCTTTTGGTGTATCTGTCGCCAATAAAGCACCACTCCAATCAACATCACCAACATCAGGAGCCAGAACCACACACCGACATCTACTTGGGTCATCTCTGTACCCTCCTTTCTAATAATTAGAGTACGATAAGTATGTAACATTGTCCACTAGGGGCCTTTCTGTTAACATACACTCGTACCTTCATTCACCGATTTGAAATTTAAATTATATGCAACACAATTCACAAAACGAAGCACAGCCAATCAACAACTACCTCGTTCCGATGGTAATTGAAAAGACCCTCGGTGGTGAGCGGGCTTATGACATTTTCTCACGCCTACTCAAAGAGCGAATTATCTTTATTACTGGCGGAATCGAAGACCAAATGGCCAACCTAGTCGTAGCGCAGCTCCTTTTCCTTGAATCAGAAGACCCAAAGAAAGACATCTTCATTTACGTAAACTCACCAGGAGGAAGTGTGACCGCTGGTCTCTCAATCATCGACACCATGCACCACATCAAACCCGATGTAGCGACCGTCTGTGTGGGTATGGCAGCCTCTATGGGCTCACTCATCCTTTCACAAGGAGCCAAGGGCAAGCGCTCAATTCTACCTAACGCTGAGGTGATGATTCACCAGCCATCAGGTGGAGCTTATGGGCAAGCGTCGGATATTGATATCACTGCCAAACACATCATCAAGACCCGCGACAAACTCAACAAAATGCTCGCCAAGGCCACTGGCCAAAAGCTCACAAAAATTGAGCAAGACGTGGATCGAGACTTCTTTATGGATGCTGAAGAAGCCCTCGCCTACGGCATTATCGACAAGATATACAAATAACCCTATCAAATGAACCAAAACACCCCTTCTCGGGGTGTTTTGTTTGTCAACCTGCTATACTTCTGGTATGGTACGCAGCAGATAGACTGACACGAAAAACCATTTAATCATTGAATATTGAAGACCTATGCCACAGACATTTGCCATTGCGCTTGCGATGCTTTTGCTTGGGGTAGCCACAGGATACTATTTTCGATATCTTCACGCCCTCTCAAAGAAACGTTCGCTAGAAATCGACATTAAGGAACGAGAGGTTGACGCTGAAAAGAAAGCGCTAGAGACAATTGAAAAAGCTGAAGCAAAGGCTGCCACGATAGAGCAGGAAGCAAAGCAGGAGCGTAAAAGCCAAGAAGAGAAGATCTCCCAAAAGGAAACCCACCTTCTCAAACGAGAAGAAATGTTAGACAGCCGCCAAATTGATTTGGATTCTCAAAAGGAACTGATTCAAACCAAAATCACTGAAATCAAATCTTTTAAAGCCCAACTCGATGAGCGCAAAAACGATATCGAGAAGAAGCTAGAAGAAGTAGCAGGATTAACCCAAGAAGAAGCCTTAGAAAAAGTTATTGCTCGAGTTGAGACTGAACATGCTGATGATCTTCGCGCACGAGTTGAGAAGCTAGATCGGCAATCAGACGAAGCGTTTGAAGCCAAAGCATCTAACATCCTCTTGGCTGCCATCCATCGCGTTGGTAACAACATTCCATCAAACGTCATGACGGCGCACGTGGAGATTCCAAGTGATGACCTCAAGGGTAAAGTGATTGGAAAAGAAGGAAGAAACGTACGAGCCTTTGAACGGGCCACTGGTGTAGACGTCCTCATCGACGAAACTCCTGGTTACATTGTTCTATCGTCATTTGATCCAATCCGTCGTGAAATTGCACGAGTGGCACTTGAGGTTCTCCTCAAAGATGGACGTATCCAACCAGCCAAAATTGAAGAGGCTGTGGATACCGCCCGCAAGGAAGTGGCTACTATCGTCCGCAAGATGGGTGAGAAAGCTGCTTACGAAGCTGGTGTACCAAACCTTCATCCAGACCTCATCAGCATCCTCGGTCGCCTGCATTTCCGCACCAGTTATGGACAGAACGTCCTCTGGCACTCAGTGGAGATGGCGCATATGGCTGCTATCATCGCCGAGGAAGTTGGTGCTGATGTTGCTATCGCTCGCGCTGGAGCACTACTACACGACATCGGTAAGACTGTTAGCCATGAAGTAGCTGGTACTCACGTCGAGATTGGTATTCGCATTCTTGAGAAGTATGGAGTTGACCATCAGGTTGTACTTGCCATGCGCGCTCACCACGAAGAATACCCTTACGAAACACCAGAATCTATCATTGTGCAGGTAGCAGACGCTATCTCAGGAGGAAGACCGGGAGCAAGGCGTGATTCAATTGAGAACTACGTAAAACGACTCACAGACCTCGAAGCAATCGCTACTACTCTCAAGGGAGTAGACAAGGCATTTGCTATCGCGGCCGGTCGTGAAATACGCGTCCTCGTGAATCCAGAAGATATGACCGACTTCGAAACCCATGCCCTGGCTCGTACTATTGCTACAACTATTGAAGCAAAACTTCGTTATCCAGGAGAAATTAAAGTCCATGTAATTCGTGAAACTAGAGTCGTAAGTTACGCTCGCTAATAAAAAACCAGGACAAAATGTCCTGGTTTTTTATTACCCTTATTATGGCTAAAAAAACTACAACACACAAAATTACTTAATGGAAGTCGTGGCAGCTGTTCCAGGTTGATATATAATGTCGGTAAGCCATTTTAAACGGCATCGTGCGCGAGAACACTCACTCACGACAAATTAATTATCCTTAGACCATAAGTTTCTAACTCTATGAATAAAGCAGATATCATCAGTAAGGTGCATGAAGTACTCGGCTCAACTAAGGCCGACGCTGAACGAGCAGTAGACGCAGTATTCGGAAGTATCGAAGAAGCAATGAAGGACGGCACAGCCGTATCAGTTGCAGGTTTCGGAATTTTCGAAGCTAAGATGCGAGCGAAGCGTGATGCCCGTAACCCACGTACTGGAGAAACTGTTTCAGTACCAGCAATGCGAGTACCAAAGTTCCGCGCTGCTAAGGCACTTAAGGACGCCGTAAAATAAATCTCTAATAAAACTGCCACTCCGCATAGGAGTGGCAGTTTTTTAGTTTGTGGTCTCTGACATTTTATTGTAGTTGTTAAGCACCTATCCACAAGTCAGAGAAAAAATCTTGTGATATTATTAAGGGGTAGCGGAGGTAATACGCTATGTGGAAATACAAAGCGATCCTCGCTATTTCCCATCACAATTGTTTAGTAAAAGCCCTATCAGCCATGGGGCTTTTACTTTGTCTAAATATATAAATAAAAAATAGCCCGGAAGACCTTACAGTCTTCCGGGCTTATCTTGTGTCGCAAAAGATTTGTGCTCGTTTACCAGTAGCCATCACCTCTTCCGGGCCACGAGAAGGATCCGACTCGTTCACCCACACACAGATTGCCGAAATCGGCACCGAAGTTTACTGGTTTCCGTGCAACTCTTTTTGCGCGAGCGAGCGCTTCGGTCACATTGAGCTGGACCAAGCGCTTTTGTTCCAACTCCTGCAGAAGCGCTTCTTTGGCTTTTGCTGAAATTTTGTCGCTGTTGAGAGTTTTGGCGAACCTCTCAAGCTCGTCTCTTCCCTCTTTTTTCTTTTGTTGGTGCCACCGCTCCATACGGCGCACAGTACACACTGGCACAGTGTAGGCTAAAAGCACTTCCATAGTGCAACCAGCCTGAGCAATGAGGCAGCAATCTGCTGTCGACTCAACCTTCACGGCTGGCGGGTAGTACGGGCCAGAAAACACGACATACTTGGTATCCATAGAACATTTCCCTTTCAAGGAAGTTAGACTAACGGTAGTAAAACACATCACCCACCAACTGACAAATATGGATGACAGACAGCTGTACTTGAGACCACTTGACCCATGGAGTACAATATACTACCATTCAACCATATGGTTGAATATAGTAGTACCCTAGATATTGTCTTTCACTCTTTGTCTGACGCCACCAGGCGAGACATTTTAAAGAGAGTTTCTAAAGAAGAACTTTCTATTAGTACACTCGCCAAACCATATCCCCTTTCGTTTGCGGCTGTCGCAAAACATGTGGCAGTGCTTGAGGATGCCAAACTCATTACCAAGCGAAAAATCGGCAAAGAGCAAATAGTGTCAGTACAGCCTAATACTTTCAAAGTAGCGAACGCCTGCTTAGCCCAATATGAAAAAATCTGGAACGCTCGCTTTGATGCCCTAGATACGTTATTAAAAAATAAGTAACATTTATGAAAACAATTTACACAATTGGAGAAGACAAGAAGACTTTAATAGCCGAGCGTTCATTTGCTGCTCCCCTAGAAAAAGTTTGGCTGGCCTGGACAGATAGTGACCTGCTCGAAAAATGGTGGGCACCAGCTCCATGGATGGCTCGCACTAAGTCATTTGAATTTAAAGAAGGAGGAGCTTGGCACTACTACATGGAAGGACCAGAAGGAGAAAAGCATTGGTGTCTTAACAGCTATCTTATTATCACTCCCCTCGCTTCTTTCACGGCGGTTGATAGCTTCTGTGATGAAGAAGGTGTGGTAAATGAAGACTTACCTACCAGCCACTGGGAGGTGCAGTTTGATGAGGAGGGTGACACTGTAAAGATTATAGTGACTACTACTTACGCCAGTGAAAAGGACCTGGAGGTGGTTACCGACATGGGTATGAAGGAAGGATTCAATCAGGGACTAGATCAGTTGGAGGCTTTGCTGGCTGGGTAACAATTTCGCATATTAAAAGCCACCCTGGGGTGGCTTTTTTGTGTGTGGCTGTTACACGATCAATCAATCTCTTCCCCATCCAGGGTTTTGACCTATGTCCATCCGACCAAAATCAGCACCAAAGTCTGAGCGACGCCGTATCTGCATACTTTGACTGGTCTGGCGCTCTCTGGCTGCTTCTGACTTTTGCCAGACGTCGACAATCGAACGAAGTCTAAACTTCTGTGCAGACAGTGATGGCGGATGGTTGAGCATCAGAGCAGCCAACTCAAACTTGGCTACATGCTCCCGCTGGAGCCCCGGCTCTGTGGAAATGGAATAAAGTAAATCCCGGAGACGACCTTTTGGACCATCAAAGGCCAGACATATGAACGCGGTCTTAGGAGCATTGGGCAGCCTTTCCTTGAGTTCGGGCTGATAAAGAACTTTGTACATCACACACCTCCTTGTGTTAAACAATGAATACTGGGATATTACTGTATACGACTATAGTAAGCAAGCTTTTGTATTGCAAATTATTTGTGCGGGTGAGAAGAATCGGCGCCAGTTCTAAATAAAATTCTGCGCAAGCTTAAATTTATATTAAGAACTCGCTGCCCCGTCGCTTCTGTTCGGACGCAAAGCCTTGCGTCCGGCTTCGCCAGAAGCTCTCTTCGATTCTTCTCACCCGCTACAAACAGCAACGGCCCAGAAACTTTCGTTTCTGGGCCGGCTGATTTGTGCCCCCTCTCGGTCTCGGAATTGTAGCCATCAAGCACCGTAAGCGTTTCTTGGCGAATCTTCGCTTCTGAAATTGAAGCCTCTCAGTAGGGTCATTTAAATGTGGAAATCTGACATATCGTACACCCCAAGGGCATTTCTGGGATTTTGCATTACAAGGCTCAAAATAAGGGTATTGCATTTGAAATGTCAGAAATCGTTAGTCAGAAATGCGATTTAGTATAATAGAGGTATATGAACAACGATTACACGCTCTCTGTCCTCCGTGACGCTCTCACACAGAGGAAGAAAATTGAGGACCAAGTACGCAAGAGCCTTGAGCCAATCATGCCCACCCTTCGCTTTATTGCTGAGATGAACAAGATCTATCAAGACGTATATGGAACAGCTGAGACAACGGCTGAAGAGGTGAAATTACGAGAGAAGGTGGCGGTGCCAACCAAGAAGCCGAAGAACAAGAAGGACGTGCTGTTTATGGAGCCAAAGGTAAAGTTGCCTGCAGGAGCGAAGTGGTCGGACATCACTATCACTTTCAAGAATAGTCAGGATGTGGAGGTGCAGTATAAAGACACTAAAATGGGAGTATACAGTCACGAGCAATTGGGGTTTGCTCGAGGCAATACCGAAATGAACTCACCCAATAAGCTCTGGTTGCTGTTGGAAATGCTAGCGATGGCAGAAGAGTTTGTAAGTGATAAAAAGGTTGTACTGACCAAAGGACATTTGAAGGATGTATTTCAGTGCAAGGATGAGAACGTAGTTGAAAAGCAAAAGAGTAGCCTCTCTATGTCACTCCGTCTCGCTCTTGGCATTCAAGAAGAGCCGTTTGAAAAATACACACCAGAGCAAGGCTACCGACCAAAGTTTAGACTTCGACCTGAACCAGTTCTGCGTGGTGACGGCGAACTCCACTCATCAGGACATCAACATCTCGACATTTATTCTGATGACTAGACACAAAGAACACGAAGCGTAAAATTATTAAACATACACCGTAGAGAGCTTTAATAGTTAAGGCTTGTATTATGGTGCAACTATCTGATGAGTCGATTCAAAAGTTTAAGGATTTGATGGAAAAGAAGACAGGTAAAGAAGTGACATGGGCAGAGGCGGCTGAAGGCGGTCGAAATCTCGTGAATCTTTTTGATGTTCTGTATAAGTGCGAGATGGAACACAGGCGATGGGACAAACGACTTGAAACTGAGCCGAAAGGTTTCGCTCTTGAGGGCAATGGTCGTAACTGTGCAATTTGTGGTGAAAGTACTCGTGAAGATACCAACTGGTACGACAAGTGGGGTATCAAGTGCCTCACTTGCCAGCGAGCCATTGATAAGAAAATTATTCCAGGCTCGATTGCCCGAAACCAAGATAATCGCTATTCGCCTTATGACCTTGAAACTCGGTTTGGTATGAAGAAGCCAACACTACGAAAAATGGTAAAGGAAGGAATCATTAAGGCTCGCATTGTTCCAACTGAAAAAGGTGGTGTTCACTACTACATCATCCTCGAGAAAGATAACAAGGAGTTTTTCCCGCCAAAGAAAATGACTGACTCACAAGTTTATCCTTTTGAGAAAGATGGTAAAACTTGGCACCGAGTTGAGCCGTGGTATCGATTCGTGGACCCTCGGGAACATTTAAAGGGGTATAAAATACTCGATTACTTACAATTCAGTGAAAAGGAGTCAGCCTGAAATCTCAGCAGAGGTGTATAGAGGAAGCTAACAAGCCTCTATACACTTTATGTCAGCCAAACTTACATGGCACACCGAGAGTCGTCTCGTCGACGACCTCATTCCCTACGAGAAGAATCCGCGTACGCTTTCCGATAAGCAACGCCGTGACCTCGAGGCAAGTATTACTAAATTTAATCTCGTCGAGATCCCCGCTATAAATACAGACAATACTGTAGTGGCAGGACACGCTCGATTGAAGATTATGCAGGCACTCGGGCGTGGGCAAGAAGAAATCGAAGTCCGTGTCCCGAATCGCTTGCTCACCACGTCCGAATTCAAGGAGTATCTTTTGCGTTCTAATCGTAATACAGGCTCGTGGGACTACGAACTCCTGAAGAGCTTTGATACCTCGTTCCTTCTAGATATAGGATTCGATGACAGCGACCTCTCCGATATCTGGGACGATGTCCTTGAACTTGAAGACGATAGCTTTGATGAAGAGAAGGCAGTGAAAGAAGCTGAGAAGACTGATATTAAAACGGGTGATATGTTCGCTCTTGGAAATCATCGTCTTGTCTGTGGTGACAGCACCGATAAAGAAGTAGTTGCCCGACTGCTTGGCGAGCAGAAAATCCAGACTGTTTATTGCGACCCGCCATATAACATCGCTCTCGACTACAACAAAGGAGTTGGAGGCAATGCCAACTACGGTGGAACGGTCGATGACAAGAAAACAAACACTGAGTTCCGCATCTTCCTCAAGTCCGTTATGCAAAGTGCGTTGTCGGTCAGTGAGAAAGACGCTCACCACTTTTGGTACTGCGACCAGAAATACGTTGGTATGCTGCAAAACCTGTACGAAGAATTGGGCATCGCGTATAAGCGAACCGCACTATGGGTGAAGAACGGCATCAATCCGACTCCGAAGATTGCCTTCAATAAGTGCTACGAGCCTTGCGTCTACGGAACGACTGGCAAGCCCTACCTCTCAGATAAGCATAAGAAGTTCCATGAGATTCTGAATCCTGAGGTTGGAACTGGTAACGCTACCGCAGATGACATCAACGACATGATTGATATCTGGCTCGCCAAGCGTGTGGCAGGTGATGCGTATGAACATCCAACACAAAAGCCAATTACTTTGCATGAACGACCACTGAGTCGTTGCACCAAGATTGGACACAATGTACTAGATCTATTTGGAGGTAGCGGGTCAACACTGTTGGCGTGTGAACAGATGAAGCGTAATGCGTTCTTGGTCGAAATGAATCCCATCTTTTGTCAGGTAATCATCAACAGATATGAAAAATTCTCTGGCACCAAAGCTGTCTCGCTCAATTAAGGATGGAGACATCATGACACTCGGAGACCATACCCTCATCTGTGGTGACTCCTCGAAGGTGAGCTTGAAAGAACATGGCGATATCCATCTGCTCCTTACTGACCCGCCGTATGGAATTGACTATGTAGCGAGCAAACGAGGACTAAATGCGGTAGCAAAAGATAAGGATATTGCGAACGACGGCTTTGTCTCAGATGATGCGTATGTGGAGTTCACTAAGGGCTGGCTTACTCCCGCTCTGGCTCAACTCACCAAGAAGAACAGTGTCTACATCTTCAATTGCGACAAGATGATATTCGCTCTCCGTGACGCTTGTATTAAGTCAGGTATGAAAGTTGCTCAACTGGTTATCTGGGTGAAGGATAAAGCTATCATCGGTCGCCTCGACTATATGCCACAACATGAACTAATTTTGTATGGATGGAAAGGAACGCATGACTTCAAACGAGGCAAGGATAAGTCGGTCGTCTTTCATCCAAAACCTCAGCAGAGCAAACTTCATCCGACCATGAAACCAATTGGACTTCTACGACGACTCATTCTCAACAGCACAGATGTTGGCGATACCGTCTATGACCCGTTTGGTGGTAGTGGCTCAACCTTGATTGCGTGCGAACATACGAAGCGAAAGTGTGTGATGGTCGAGATGGATACTGAATACTGCGAGACTATCGTTCGTCGCTGGCTCACATTAACTGGATATGGAGAAGAAACCATCAGCTATCGACGTTCGGATTAAACGTCAGCAAGAGAAACTTCTTCAGGCTCTCACTGAATCAGGTAATGTGAGCTTTGCCTGCAAGCGCGTGGGAGTGAGTCGGGATACGTACTATCGTTGGCGTAAGGAGAATGAAGAGTTTTTGCTCAAAGTTGAGATGGCGATTGCTTCAGGGAAGGAGTTTGTGAATGACCTCGCTCATTCACAACTGATACGCAATATCCAGAATGGCGATATGGGTGCTATTAAGTTTCAGCTTGGTAATTGTCATGAGGACTACCATCCGAAGAAGACGACCTCACCCTATCGTGTAGAAGAAATGACTCAGCCGATTACAATTGCTTCAATTCCATTCATCGCCAAGATGAATCGCTACCAGAAGTTTCTTGAAAGTGGTGGAGACCCTGAGGATTGGTACGAATAATATAAAGCCACTGGCAAGTGCCTGTGGCTTTACTTATTACATACCCGCATTCTTGCAATCAGCTTTCTCAATTTCCTTCCATTTCAAATAGTTCGCTTGGTCTTCAGCTTGTAGATACCCTGCTGACACCATGCCTGCTTGAACACATATCTGGATGGCATCTCCAGATTGTTTAGCTAGGTTATATTGATTAACGAAATCTACAGCAACTTGGTCTTCAATTTTATCTAAATCTCTGCTTGCCTGTTGTTCAAGTCCGCCTCCAAAAAGGAACCAGCCTCCGACTCCTAGAACTAAAAGACTTACTACTCCCTTGGCGACTGATGAAGATTCCTCCTTCGGTGTATCGTCTTTTTCTGGAGACGATAGTTTAAATGATTGCATTATACGTGTGGCTTACGTTTTGATAATAGGAGCGGATACACAAAGCCCGCTACCAGGAGAGCCGAAGCTCCTATATGAGTTTCCCCATATAACGTAAGCCACGCCCTGATAACGGGTTTTCTGTGGCTTACGTTTTCCGACCATACCGACAGACGAATCTGGCGGGTTAGGTCTTTGTTGTGTAATGAACATAATAGCGTAATTTACGCTATTAGTCAGTACCTTAGCTTACATATTGGGTCTTGCGAAGGGGTCAATATCAACTGTTTATATTGACGACAAGTTCGTTTTGGTTGACTAGTCTAATCGGCTGTAAGGCACCGAAATTATGCACAACTGAAGAATATAGATCGATGTCAGTACTTGTAATCTCAACAGTAAGAACTAGAGCATAATCAATAGATCTTGCCCCTGCCCTTATTCCTCGATTAAAGCCGTGTATGTGAAAACATGGACTAGCAATTGAACTGACTCGGAAACCCTTCATTCTTTTTTCGACGGTATCCCATTTAAGTAAGTCCCTTCGAGCCTCTTCCTCTGTTGACCATGTGGAGGTCCCTGTTGCTGTTATGGGGACAGTACTCTGATCCCATCCTTCAACCTCACGAAGTTGGTTGGCGTCTCGTATGTCTATGTCTCGTGTCTCTTTCTTACCAGCTTCGTTAAGTCGCACAAAACGGTATTTGTGTGCGTTTGGATATAGGGTCATTTCTACTGACGAAGTTGTGTAGTCGTCTGGACTATTAGGATCAATTTCACTTTCGGTCACAAGAGTCCATTTCATTTTAGCAGTACCCCTTGTTATTGCTGGGTCCCAAGGTATTTGTAATTCGGCATATTTTGCTGGAGCAATCGCACCTCGGTAGAGTAGTGTGTAAGAACCAAGTTTACATGACATAATTTCTTCTACTGTATCAGGCATAATGCCGTGACCATGTTCTAAGTCCGTTGATTCATCATCGTTTAACTTTTGAGCAGAATGTATCAGCATTGCTCGTACTGCAAGATGATCTACTTCGTCACTACTTCTACCAAGGATTTCAGCAGCTGCTCTTGCTACAAGAGGTGAGGAATAACTAGTACCCATATCAGCCAGTCGATTATTGCCTCCCATGGGAACTAACTGAATTGGATTTTGAGCACAACCTCCAAACGCACATAAGTCAGGTTTAATTTTATTTCCTTCTCGCCCCGGACCAACACAACTATATGAAGCTCTGCCAACTGCACCGTTTACTTTGTTGTACGAACCAACTCCAAGCCCATTTACCATATCCGATGGAGCTTGAACTCTGTTAAGGGCTTTTTCACCGTCGTTACCAACTGCCACACAAAACAAGATCCCGTATTTATGTGCTAATCGATCTAATGCCCACGTAAATCGGTTGATTGAATCATCAAGAATTGGACCAGAAGGACCAAAACTAATATTGTAGACCTTTATATCAGTTTGTTTTGGAACGGTGTCTTCAATTTTATCTATGATTTCGTACAATTCGACTTGATTTTCAATATCGGAATCATCGTCTAGAGGAAACACTCTGAAACTTCTTACAGAAACGGGTGGTGTCGGAAGCTGTTGTCCAGCTGGATATTGATTTAATTCACCATACAAAATTAAACCAGTCACAGCAGTGCCATGCATCAAACCATTCGCAACTGGTGCTTTTGACGTCAGATCTATACCTTCAGTCTGGCTATTAAAATAGTTATTGGTGTCTTCAATGCCACCGTCGAAGACCCCTACTGTGATGGAAGACTTCTCGGTCAAGGGTGTAACATTTGGCATTTGTGTACCGTAGGAGCCACGCATCTCAGGAAGACCGTTAAATGAAAGCGGATGCATTGACCTGAGCGGATTATATTGAGAGAGCACCTCTAAACTTTCTCTCGTTGCTTTAAAGCTGGCAAACGTTAAACCTTCGGGGTAGTGCTTAAGACGAACTCTTGTTTGGTTTACTCCAGCACTTTTAAGTTTCTCTATAAAATGTTTTGTAAGAATATCCCCGTCAGTTTCAAATGGATGTATGACAACTTCAACTTGCCCTTCCATCCACTCATCGTCAAATCCTTGAAGTCGCTCTTGTGGAGTTAGGAGATTTATTTCCTCGACAGTACGCATTTCATTTTGAAGTGTCTCGTTAAAAGTCATTCCATCACTCTTTAGAGAATTTACGAATCCTGTTAATGTCTCTTGGTTTGATCGGATAAAGAGTAGTTTACCTTCACGACGTACTCCCTCCTCTTGAGCTTCTTCAGTTTCTAGGTCCTCTATCCACTTTCTTGACCCAACCTCAGTTATAGCCCCAGCCTTATCAAAAGCACGCAAGAATGTATCAGGGTAGTAGCTTTTAGCTGTAAAGTCAGGGTCCATTCTTATACAAAACACAAATTCATTTGGGAGCCTGTGTTCTTGAGGTAGTGAGGCGACTGTATTGAGAGTAGCTTCTAGACTAGTGGTTATATGACTTAGCGCTTCATCAAAACTGCGACCAAATGTTTTCTCTCCTCCACCAGATCTCTTCGTGACAGACTTACTGTACACTTGCCCCTTGTGCAGCATCGGACGTCGCTCATTATTTTCGTTTGGCATAATAATTATTTAGCTAAGTGATGCTGAACTCCCGCAGGACTAAGACCCGTTATGTCTGATAGTTGCCTGACTGTTATACGATCCCCCATAACATCTTTTAATTCCTTACAAATCAACCCTTTCGTTTTTTTATTGTCTATATAACTGCCCAGCTCCTCAACCAACACTTTATCCAGATCAACTTGTTGTAGAATTACTCTTCTATTTACTCTGTCAGAAAATTGACATAACGCCGAAGCACTTTGCCCGTTCATTACTTCAACAACGACATCAATTATTTTTGAAGTCGAACTGCTTTGAAGGTCAGAAATTGGAAGTAAGCCATTAACTAAAAGTTGTTGTCGTTCATCTTGTCCAGGAATATCTATATTAATAACTCGGTCAAACCTTCTCCAAACAGCTGGGTCAAGAAGCTCTGGATGGTTGCTCGTGGCAACAACAACAGATGTTATGGGAAGATTGTCCAATTCCATCAAAAGAACATTCACAATACGTTTTATTTCTCCTAAGTCGGATACATCGTCTCTTCGTTTAGCAATAGCGTCGAACTCATCAAGTAAAAGTACACACGGGTTTTGTCTCACGTATTGAAAAACTTTTCTTAAATTCTGACCAGTCTTTCCAAGAAGGCTCGACATGCTAACAGATAAATCCAGTGTGACTAGATTTAAATCGAGTTGATTTGCAAGGTGTTTTGCCAACATAGTTTTTCCTGTTCCCGGCTTGCCCACAAGCAAGATATTTGTACTTGGGTTCAGACCTCTTTCAAGAAGCAAGGAACGTTGTGCCCATTCCTGTAAAAAAACTGCAACTTGATTATTAACATCCTTTGAAAGAATCGGTTTTCTATCTAAGTCCTTGTTAGGCGTGGACACATTCGCTATTTCTAGCTGAGTTTCCATATCTGTTGGTACAGGGTGTGTGCCCGTGCCTCGTAAAGGATTGCGAGATATAGAAAAATCACTAACAATACTGATTATTCTCGATGACACTACTGGATCCTTCTCGCTGAGTGAACGAGCAATTTTGACTGAGAGGGATTGAATAGCAGTTAAATCGTTACTAAGTGCCGCAATTATAAGATCGGGAAGAGCCTTCTCATGAAGGTCAATTTTCCTGATGTTTTCCAGCTTTTTATCTTTAACCATACAAAATATCAAAAAAGGAACTAATATATAACTTTTCTACTGTTCGGTAATTAGAATTATACTACAAATACCGAACAAACTGGACGGTAGTTACCAACACTCACCTCTCCTAGACTCTCTGGAGGGTTTGCGTCATTAGTGTAGGTATGAGCAAAACAGAGGCCCCAATAGGGTTCAAACCAAGGATAGAGCCAGTAGCGGTATCAATCAAATACTGCCTTTACGCAAGAAAATCGACTGAAAGCGAAGAACAGCAGATCCTATCCATCGACTCGCAGATTAAGGAAATGCTGGAAATGGCTACTAGGGACAATCTGGAGGTTGTTGAAATAAAGAAAGAATCGCACTCTGCTAAGGAAGCTGGTGCAAGGCCAGTCTTTAACGAGATTGTTGAAGAAATTAAGCTAGGAAAGTTCAATGCAATACTGACTTGGGCACCTGACAGAATCTCACGCAATGCAGGTGACCTCGGCAGAATAGTGGACTTGATGGACATGGGTATTCTCCACGAGATACGCACGTACGGACAAAAGTTCACTAACAGTCCTAATGAGAAGTTTCTACTCATGATTCTCGGGTCACAGGCAAAACTAGAGAACGACAACAAGGTAGTCAATATAAAAAGAGGGTTACGTGCAAGGTGTGAGATGGGCTTATGGCCTTGCAGTCCCCCGACAGGATACTTGGGTAGTAAACAAACGGACAAAAAGTGCCAAGTTATCGTCGATCCTCATAGAGGACCCATAATCAAGAAAATGTTTGAGAAGATTGCCTATGAAAATTATAGTGGTCGCAAACTGTACTTCTGGCTTCGAGATGATATCAAGTTCAAAACCAAGAACGGCAAACATCTTCACCTAGGCAACCTATACATGATTCTGCGAAATCATTTCTATTACGGAACCTTCGAATATCCTCAAGGTGGCGGACAATGGTATCAGGGAAATCATCAACCACTAATTACAAAGTCACTATTTGACCAAGTGCAGGAAAAAATTGCGGTACAAGTAACAAAAAGTGATGCTAAAGAATTCGCCTTCACGAAACTCATGTCTTGTGCGCTATGTGGGTCAAGCATCACGGCTGATGAAAAGTTCAAACATCAAAAAAATGGCAACGTGCATAGATATGTGTATTACGGATGCACCAAACATAATGATAAAAATTGCAAGTCGGGGTATATCAATGAAGAAGAATTAGTTGAGCAACTTGCAGGACTAATGGACAAAATTGACTTAGATAGCATCGGAATGAAAGAGAAAATCAAGATTGAGATAGAGAGACATAAGAAATTTCAATCTGGACTACTTGGAATACAAGAGACTAAAGTGAAGGTGGCGGACGTTGATATACGTAACTACGCTAAATACGTACTACGAGATGGACAGATGCACGAGAAGCGAGAGCTTCTACAGTGCCTGAGAAGTAAGATAAAATTAGCAAATAAGAGTCTACTAATAGACTGAAAGTAACATCTACCAGTCAAAGTACATTTTTGATATAATCAAAGCTATGTTTCAGAGGTCGTCAATCATGCTAAAAGTCTTGGGTGGATTTTTCCTATTGCTCCTAGTGAGTTCTTTTAGTTTGGCGTATTTCCATACAAAAGGTATGTCAGCGATGGATGTACCGATGCCGGGCTGTCCATTCATGAATGACGGTATTGCAGTCTTGTGTACCATGAGTCCGCTTGAACACATTGAAGCGTGGCAAGATATGTTTCTGGCTATTCCAGTGACCTCTATAATCCTTCTCTGTATTGTCGCTCTCGCGTTTGCTGTTCCATTTTTATACTCACCTAAATGGTCACCCCCTCGTCTTCTCGTCTTACAACTAATTCCACTCCATACAGTCAAAAGGTCACCGTTTCAATCGTATATTCAAGAAGCTTTTTCTAGTGGTATTTTAAATCCCAAACTTTTTTAAGTTCTAGACAATAACTATATCCAAGTGATATAGCAGTTATTAGTGTCTCTAGAACTATATGAACGTAAAAATAATTGGTGTGGTATTGGTCTCAGGGGCGTTAGGGTTTGGTATCTGTACCGCCATCAGTGCATCCTCGGAACCAAAAATAGATACTGTGTCCCATGACATGAGGACCATGAGCGAAGAGGTATCTATGGAAGAACAAGTAAAGCAGTTAAGTGGAGAGTTGGATGATAAGACAAGAAACGCACTTGATCGGGCTTTTGTGGAAAACATGATAGTACATCATCAGGGGGCGATAGAGATGGCAGAGAAAGTAGTAGATCAAACCAAGCGTCCTGAAGTAAAAGCCTTAGCGGAAGAAATTATCGCTACTCAGGGTGCCGAAGTCGAAACCATGAACGGTTGGCTTAAAAAATGGTATGGATTATAAACTTATGGAAAATACACAAAAAATTAAAATAACCACCTATCTAACACCGCTGGCAATTGTTGTGGCTGGAGGAATTGTTGGCGCTGCTATTTACTTTGGAGGGAGTGGTGCAGATAACACGCAGAAAGTCGCACCAGTACCTGCCCAAGGAAATGAACAAGCCGCCAATAACACCGACAAGGTACGGCCAGTCACTGCACAAGATCATATTAAAGGTAATCCTGATGCCCCGATTAAAATCGTAGCGTATTCAGACTTCGAGTGTCCGTTCTGTCAGCGTTTCCACAACACCATGAATGAACTCATGGAAAAGTACGGAGATGATGGCGAGGTAGCGTGGGTATTTCGACAGTTTCCATTAGAACAGCTTCATCCAGTTAAAGCCCAAGCGGTAGCAGTAGCTTCTGAATGTGCTAACGAATTAGCTGGTAACGACGGCTTCTGGAAATTTAGTGACAGGTACTTTGAACTGACGCTAACCAACAATCGAACAGATACTGATGTGGTAATTCCACAAATTGCTAGCGAGCTGGGTCTCAACACAACGGAATTTTTCGCTTGTACTAAAAGTGGAAAATACAACGAACACATCCAAGCCGATATTGCTAATGCAACAGAGACTGGTGGACGGGGTACGCCGTGGAGTATCTTGATTGCACCAAATGGTAAGACGTTTCCCATTAACGGAGCGCAACCACTCGCTTCAATTGAGCAACTTATCAGTCTCGCCAAAAAGGAACAGAAATAGTAGCTATGTGGGCAACACTCCGAATCGTTTTCAGGAATCCAAAATACACACTCATTGCTAGTGGCGTAGGATTGATGGTTTTCTCGGTTGCGGTATGGTTGCCGAATATTCAGCTCATCACAACTGTTCTAGCCTCAGATACTGCTTCAGCACTTGAAAAAGGTATGCTCGTACTTAGTCTCTACGGCGGAATCGTAACCAACTTTACGATAGTGTCAGCCCTTTATACGGCGAGTATTGCTATCTTGTGTGGATTTTACGCTGCACTCTTTGTGTATTACCTTACACAAAGGAAAACAAAAAGAGACAGCATGAAGTCTACTAGCTGGCTTGGTATTGGCGGTATTGCCAGTGGATTCTTTGGAGTCGGATGTGCCGCTTGTGGGACATTTTTACTTGCATCACTCGCAACGGCAGGGAGTGCCGGAGCGATCATTCTCTGGCTACCATTTGACGGTCAGGAATTTGGATTCTTAGGAGTTGGTTTGCTCGCGTACGCGGTTTACGCGCTTGGCAAGAAAATTACTAATCCGCTGATTTGTACAACTTAATAATAAAAAATAAATTATGAAATCAAGAAAAATAAAAACATTACAATGGACCATCGTAATAACTGCAATTGTTGGAAGTCTTATCTGGATGTTGAGTTCAGGAAGTCCAACACCAGAAAAGAAAGCGGCAGTCAGTGAAGACGCTACTACCTTGCTCACCGTTGCTCCTGATGACTACATAAAAGGTAAGGTTGGTGGTCAAGTAACGCTCGTTGAGTACGTGGACTTTGAGTGCGAAGCCTGTGCAGCATTTTTTCCGCTCGTAAAGCAACTGGAAAAGGATTTTAGTAATGATTTACAAATTGTCATTCGCTATTTCCCGCTTCCGGGTCACCGCAACGGCATGCCAGCGGCTCTGGCTGTTGAGGCAGCTGGACAGCAAGGAAAGTTCTTTGAGATGCACGATCTTCTCTATACCGAACAGAAAAAGTGGGGAGAGAAACCATCACCAACACCGGAAGTCTTTGAAGCCTATGCACAGCAGCTTGGTCTCGATATGGAAAAATTTAAAGCAGCGGTAAACTCACCTGAGACAAAAGCCCGTGTAGAGCGTGATATTGAGTCTGGTAAGGCGCTTGGTAATACTGGGACGCCATCTTTCTATCTCAATGGTAAAAAACTTCAACCAAATAGCTATGATGAGTTTAAGAAAGCAGTACAAACCGAAATTGATGCTAGTAAAGTAGAGTTTGGCGTATGACCCTTGAACTCTATTCAACTATCCTCACAATAGGCTCAATAGGAATATTCCTAAGCCTGTTTGGTTTACTGGTAGCTAGTCTCACCACTAAGTTCGGCAAAACGCTTCCGAGTCGTATTCGTTACGAACAATACATCGCTTTAATTGCGGCGATTTCAGTCGCTTCGATTATTTTCTCCCTTACGTACCAATTAGTATATGAAACGCCAGTTTGCGAACTCTGCTGGTGGCAACGAATTTTCCTTTATCCAGTCAGTGTAATCTCACTTGTGGCATTATGGTTTCGTACTAGAGAAACACATATCACGACTGCGATTTTA
>CAZBJN010000015.1:0-12167 GCA_964492305.1 uncultured Candidatus Saccharibacteria bacterium
ATTCTCTCCAGCCTCGGCTAGAGTCTGGAATTCGTGACTGAATTTTGAAAAAGCCCCACCCGAAGCAAAAGTCTTGTAGGTCATGTGACCGATGCCGATACGATGGAAAATCTTCATGTAGGCTTCACTACAAGCATTGTAAAAAGCATCATGTTGTTCTTGTGTAGCAGAAAATGAATAGAGGTCTTTCATATCAAACTCACGTGTACGCATGATGCCACTCTTGGCACGCATTTCGTTGCGGAACTTTTTTTGGATTTGATACGGAAACTTTGGCAGGTCTTTGTATGAAGAAATATACTGACGCATCAAATCTGTGATGACCTCCTCATGTGTCCAAGCAAATCCAACTACCCCACCGGCTTTGAGCTCAGACTTAAACCACACGTCGACATTGTCATCACTCCAACGATCAGAAGCTTCCCAGAGAGCACTGTCTTGGAGAGACGGCATAATCATTTCTTGTCCACCAATAGCGTCCATCTCCTCTCGGATGATGGTGTTGATTTTCTCGATTACTCTAAGACCTAGTGGCAAAAATGTGTATGCCCCGGCCATGTTCTTGTAGATGTAGCCAGCACGAATCAGGAGTTGGGCATTTTTGGCTACCTCATCAGCCGGCGCCTCACGACGGGTTTTGGTAAATAATTGAGACTGACGCAGACTTTTGGTAGACATAAAAAACACTATTTGAATAAAAAACCCTCCAAAGGGACTGATGCGCCCATTGTATCGTCAAACGTGGACATGGTCAAAAGAAAACAGACCCGAAGGCCTGTTTTGAAAGATTCGCTATGAATCCGGCAATTTTATCGCGACGGACGCTCTCTTGGTTGATAGCGGTAGTCCCAAACTACCACACTGTAACGAGCACCGTTCTCATCGATCCAATTCTTACGGACCGGTACCAGCCCAACACAGATGACGTTTGCAGCAGCCGGACCGTTAATGTCTGCCACCAACATTTCCCCCGGCACCGTCATGTAGATATCGCGCCCGTCCGCCCCTTTCATGAAGGCTGGGCCAAACACTTCTTCGCCGATATCTCTCATGACCATTTTTACCTGGCCAGGCTTCGAGTTTACATAAAGCTGGACCAAGATGGCGGCTTTGCGCACGTTGGTAAATTTCATGTTTGCCTCCAAAGAACGGTTGAGTATTGTAACAATTTATTGAACCTGACTCACATATTGATGCCAATCAAATGACGATCATCGTAATGTGAGACAAAAAATCCCTCGTGTTCACTGTCACAGAGTTCAAAGACTCTTTTGTAGATGTTGGACGTTCCCGGATGAAGTACAATTTCATCCATGTGTATTTCGGAAGACGGATGAATCTTGAGTTTACCCCAGTCACGCACCAGCACATTGCCAAGCAATTGGTATGAACCATGAAGTCCATACGCCCTGAGTACAGGACCATTCACAGCACCAACTTCTCCAGAAGCAATTCGCACAAAATCTTTTGGTGTAGTGATTTGATTGCCGGCAAATGAAAGTACGGCAATCGACTTTGACGCAGCATTGAATACTTGCATGTTTGTCTCCTCAGTTAAGGTTCAAGCTGAGGTTAGAGTACTGAAATTACGACTGGTTGTCTATAGATACAAAACAGCGGGGCGGCAAAGCCGCCCCGCTGTTTATTTTTATCTACAATATACCTATATCAACTTCGAGATATCACTCCAGGTCACGAGAATCATGAGGAGCATCAAAAGCGCAAACCCAACGAGATTAACTCGTCCCATCCAGACCGGATTAATTGGCTTTCGAGTAACTACTTCAAACGCTACGAATAGTAGCCGTCCACCATCAAGGGCAGGGATTGGCAGCATGTTAATTACCGCCAAGTTAAGTGAAATCATGGCTGTAAAAGTAAGGAGCGCTACGATACCAAAGGTAGCTGCGTCCCCCACCATTCCGACAATTCCAATTGGTCCAGCCACTTGTGAGAGGTCTGCTGTTCCGGTTATTGAATCAACCAGAAGAGTGGTGAGTCCAACCGTAATATTCACAAGACCACTATAGGTAGCTTGTAATGAAGCAGTGACTGCTCCCCAAACGGTATATGACTTAGTTTCTACCATGGCGAGCGATACCCCAACGGCCACACGCTCCTCATCTCCAGGAATAAGTCCGGCTTGTGGCGTTACAGTAACGACACCAGACTCATCACCAAAGGTGTAGGTAATATCAACTGGGACCCCAGCCTGGGCTTGGATGAACTCAGTAAAAGTAGTTGGCTTTGGATCTGCTAGTTCACTAGTTGGACTAGAGAGACTTTGAATTGAAGCTCCGGCCGGTAGCTGTCCAGCAAGTGGACTGTCGGGCAAAATTCTCGACACATACAAACTTGCTTCTGGACTAGCGGTAGCTTCTTCAACGGCGGTTGGAACTCCAATCATAAACGTAATCATGAACAAGAACCAAGCAAAGATAACGTTCATTGTTACTCCGGCCACCAATACTACTGCTTGTGCCCAGTATGGACGAGAACCAAAGGCGCGAGCTTTGTCTCCTTCCTCATCCTCAATGGCAGCTGGATTCTCACCAAAGATTCGCACAAAACCGCCTATTGGTAGGGCGTTAAAGGTGTATTCAGTCTCTCCTTTCTTAACTCCAAATAGTTTTGGTGGAAAGCCAATTCCAAACTCATCAACCCGCATACCAGTTTTTTTGGCAGCGATGAAGTGTCCCCATTCATGCACCAAAATAAGTACAAAGAGAACGAGGAAGAAAATTAAAATTGACATGTGTTAAGTATTAAGCTGAAAGCTCTCGCTCCTTACTATTAAATAATGATTCGAGTTTGTTGTTGGTCTCTTCAACATTCTTTTGGATAGTTTCTTTTTTGGTGAACTTCTCATCCTCACCCATACCACCAGCTTTGAAGTCTTTCTCTAATTCCTTCATCTCTTCATCGCGTACACCACGCACTGAAATACGAGCGTCTTCAAGTTTTGTCTTGGCGAGCTTAAGAAGCTGTACCCGGCGTTCACTAGTAAGCTCTGGGAAAATAACCCGTAGTCCAGAAGAATCAGCTGACAATGACACCCCTAAATCAGCATCACGAATTGCCTTCTCTATTGCGGACACCTGACTGGCGTCCCATACCGACACACGAAGTGTGCGAGCGTCCTCAATGCCGATTGAACCAACCTGCATAATTGGCATGTACGTACCATATGACTCAACCTTTACAGCATCAAGTAGCCCAGGATTGGCTTGGCCAGTTCTGATACCTGAATATTCTTTTTGTAACCACACTACTACTTCATCTAAACGTTGTTTTATTTCAGAGCTCATATCATTCATTAACTGTTCAATTATATATAGTGTACCATTTTATGACTTTTCTGCAGCTACCGTCAGGGCCAATTCTTCAAGCAGTTGTTTGTTTGATGCGCCGCGGGTCTGGAGATGATCAGCTATCCAATACAAGAGAGCCAGTTTATCGGGATCACGATGGAAGGACTTGTCGGCCAACTTGGCAATAAGCTGACGCTTAAGAGTTGTGACCCAAAGAATATCTTTAGCAGAGAGGCGATCAGTAATGACTGTAACTCGCTCTCCGACCGGTAGTGCAAGAAACGCATCAAGCAGAGCGGTATCAATCACTTCATCAACGTCAACCTCAAGAGACAGACTACTGAAACGTGAGAGCAATGTCGGCAAAAGGAACAATGATGACGGAACACAAAACACAAACATTGTGCCGACAGGTGGTTCCTCAAGTAACTTCAAAAGCGCTTGCTGAGACTCAACTGTGATAGTCGTGAGTGACACGACCAAGAGCTGAGTGTCCCCTTCACTTGGTCTAATGAAGGCTTTCTCGGTCAGAGTTCGTACATCATCAATTCCGAAAGCATCAATTTGGATAAAAACCGTAGCCGGTACATCAAAGGTATCGGCTACGGTTTTAACCTTGGCTTGTGTAACCTCTCCTAAACGGCAGAGATAAGCATGGTGCGCTAACATCACATCATTATGCTTAAGGACGCTTTTTTTGCAAATCTAAGATTTGTTTGATAACTCGACGGAGGTAGTGTTCAAATGGTTCTCCCTGTTCGTAGATAATACCCTGTTCGTAGCGCCAACCATTCATGTAATCAGTGATACTTTGTTTGATTTCTTGAGTAGAACCTTCAAATCGTCCAGCAAGCAAGAGTGGGATTGGCAGTCCGGCGATTTTCTTGAATAGTGGATGCTCACGACCATGTGGACCAGTACCAAAGAGTCCGCTCTTCTTAAACAAAGTCCAGTCAGACAATAGTTGTTGTAGTCCGTCGTCGATTTCACGAGTCATCAGCGGGTCACCGGTAACACTAGTAGCTACTGATTCTGGAGCTGGCAAATCAGCCGGGGTCATTATCTTTGTATCTGTCGCTACTGAATGAATTGGTGGTACTGGAACTGATACCGGTACTACTTTTGGTGCAGGCTCTGGGGTTGGCATCGCATCAAAACCACTCACGATTTTTTCGGGAGCTGGCTCCGCAACAGGTTGTGGCCTTGGGGCTGGTGGTACCACTGGCTCAGGCTTTGGAACAACTGGCCGAACAACAAATTCAGTTGCTGGTTGTGGAGTAGGAGCCACTGGCTTTGGGGCTGGAGCAGCTTTTGGTACTTCGGGCACAACTGGTGCCGGTACCGCTTCAACAACTGGCTGCGGTGTAGGCATAGGTGCTGGCATCGTACCGCCACTTCTGTCGTGCTCAGCTACTGCTACTTCAACAGCTTTAAAAGCGGTCTCAAGACGATCCATGGCCGGGACAATTCCTCCAACTCCACCACTAAGACGCTTCATAGCATCAAGAAGCGCGTTCATGTATTCGCGTCCTACTTCATTATTGATATCTACCAAATTAACGGGATTGCCAACTTTACTGTTGACAGCGGATTTAATTTCGCGGATTCGATTTAGGTATTCGACATTTTCTACTGGCGCTGCAGCTGCAGGCGCTGGAGCGGCGGGCATTACAGGGGCAGCTTTTGGTACTTCGGGAGCTGGAGCTGCCACTGGTGCTGGAGTAGCCGGTGCTACAGGAGCTGACTGAACAGTAACCTTAACCTCAGTTGGTGAAACTGGTATTGGTGCTGGTGCCGGAGTCGGTACAGCTACTACTGGTTCAGGTGTTTTAGGTGCAGCAGCAACTGGGGCTGAAACTGGCTTTTGTTTAAAAACTGGTGCTGGCCTAGAACTACCAAAAGATAGTGTCGGTGCTGGGGCCGGTGCTTCTGGAGCAGGCTTAGCGACTGGAACAATTGGTGTGATTTGATGAGTAGCTAGTTTTTGTTCAAGCGCGAGACGCACTGAATTATCGCCACCACCATTGGTGTATAAAAAGACTAAATCGCGAAGTTCGTTTTTGGCGGTTGCGCTTAACTGACTACCACGAATAGAAGCCAGAAGTGACATCACTCCGGCCTGCGAGTGTAAATCGAAAGAAGAACTTGAAGAGCTGTTTTGATCCATAACATTATCATCATACCATCAACACAGAGTGAGTGGTAAAAACTAAAATTAAAAACTGTGTATTAGTTTTGGAGTGAGTGTACATCAGACGAGAACGCCATCATCTCTTCCTTCAAAAAGTTTTCAAACTCAGGATACTCCAAACATAAATCATCCATAAATGACGGCTGTGCTACATGTTCCTCTACATAAACTTCAAAGACACTAGACTCCTCGTCGGTGTGAGCAGCCAAGTAGCGCATTAGTGCACTTTGAAATACCAAAGTCCCCACCTCTTCAAGGAATCGTTCAGCTTCTTCAGTTTTGTTTTCATCAAACGTGAAGAGGTTTGGAAGAATAGTTGTTTGTGTTGTTGTCATATCTAATTTCGATATAAGTTACTTCTCATCTTTTCGTCGACTCTGTCTTGGAAGACTGATTGTTCAAACATTGAACCAATAGTATCAGTCTTAGCGTGTGGTATCTTTCCTTCAAGCTTATTAATTTCTTTTACCCACTCTGTAATTGCTTCTGATTTATAATGGTTTTTTGTTAAGTAAGCATCTAGTTCAGCCGGTGTCTTTGATTGAATCTCAGTTCTAAACTGATCAATTGTCATATCTTTGAACTTTTCAAAGGGGCTCTCATAAGCATTAGAAAATCTCTCAAGGAAGTTATAATCTCTGCTGCTTACCTGGTCTGCAGCTTGGTCTACAGCGAATTTAAAGCTGTTGGCACTACCGAAGTACTGTCTAATTTCATCACGCACGTGTTGTGGTGACATTTCGTAGTAGCCCTTGGTTGAAGTAGTAATCTCTGGAGTGATTACTGGCTTGGTTGGTATCGTTTTAGCTGGGGTTGGCTCAGTGTAAGGCTGATCGTTTCTCATCAGGTTAACAATTTCAGGTGGTACTGGCTTCTCGACAACAGTAATTGGAACAGACTTGACCCCTCCATCTGCCTCAACAGAAAGTGGAGCGGATTTTCTAAACTGTTCTACAATCTCTCTCTTTTCAAGTTCAGACGCAAGCTCCGCTTGAAGGCCACTTAGTTCAATTTTTTCACCAGCGTAAATCTTACCTACATCATTGCCACTCTGTAGACTAAGTGACTCGAGCAAGAATGGCTCTTCCTTCACCTTATCAAAGAGACGATCGAGTACTTCGTTACGCTCCTGTGGGGTTAAGTGTTTAAGTTGATCCTTAAATTGTTCTTCCGCAATTTCCCATAATGTATCACCAGGCTTTACTATATACTCACCACGAATTTGTTCTGGACTTAATTGGAGACGATTAGCTGGCGATGATTCAGCTGCAGCCACAGCTTCTGGTGCTGTCTCAGTACCAGAGACCAGCACCACCTCTAGCTTACCGACATCAACGGACTTAACTGGTGATTCTGACCACCAAGATGCACCACTAAATTTCTTTTCAATAGCTGCCTGAAGCTGCTTCTCGAAATTGGCTTCGGAGATATTTGGATGAGCAGATAGCAGGTCGTCAGATTTGAGACGGATGAAACTAGAAAGTTCTTTAGTCTGAGGTTCACTAAGAGCAGCTGGTTTGAATTCAGAACCAAGAGACAAATCATTAACATGATGCTCGTACACCAAACCACCCTCCCGACTATCAAACGGTAAAGCGATATTTTCCATAAACGCTGGCGATGATGGAACATCAACATCCTCAACTGTCTGTGGGACAATTTGACTCGTTCGCAGATTATTCAAAGCCTCTTCACTAAGGCCTGTTGGCCTAGTTAAATCAGTAATGGCATCTGGAACATTTTCAGCAAATGCATTTCCTGCCGCAATACCGGCCAAGCCACCGGCCACGACCGTAGCGACCTTTTGGAATTTTTCAGCATCTTTAACAGCCTGCTTAGCTTGCATCAAACCCCTGTCCAAGGAATTTAGATTCTCAACACTGAAATTCTTTTCAACTCCCTCAGCTATCTTCGGTAGGTTGGCTGCTACCCTGTCAACCATTTTTTGAGTAATTTTTTTCGTAACACCGCCCGCTGCCATACCCACACCGGCTGAACCAGCAATTTTACCTACCTGCCAACCAGCTGCGCCAGCAAACGCTAAGGCAGTACCGCCAGTCACTGCACCAGCCACTCCAGCTAACGCAACTGTGCCAAACCGAATTGTCCATTTATGCTTAGCGAACTTGGCTGCAATACTCCTCATTCTGCCTTGTGCTTCAGGTGAAAGGAGGTTGTGTTCTTGAAGTTTTAGTAGTTCCTCTTGTGGACGCAAGATAAACTTGCGGGCAAAAGCTCTCTTCATATCATCTTGTGAAAGCTCAAACTTCTTCCCTCTTTGACCAAGGCGCGCATCTAGCTCGCGCGCATAGTCCTTACGACGCACCAAATACTCAGCCTCGAGCGCCTTGATGGATTCCGGCAATTCAGGCTTCATGCCTAGTGAAGCAATTTTCCTAAACATACCACGATTCTTCATTTCATTCTGATGTACCTCAAGCGCCTGATGATACTGCTTTTTAATATCACGAAATTGCTGCTTGGCTTCAAGCGACTTCTCCCGGTGAGTGGTCCTCTCCGTTGGTGACTTGCCATTGATATACTGAGTTGCCTCAACCTCAGCGAGTTCAGTAGAGCTGGGTGACACTTGCGGTACGTCTGTAGGCAGATCCACAATCACATCTTCAAACGCATCCTCACCAGACACTTCCAAAAATAGTTTGTCTAAAGCTTCACTTAAGACAGACAGTTGCTTCTCTCGGTGTTTGCTAACTAAACTTGGATCTTGCGCTGGATAGTTATCAACTGCATCCAAGGCCCTTAGTACAGCCTCGTAATGAACACTCGCAGCAAAGTCTGGATTATTTTTTTGCTGTTCACGTAAATCCAAAAAGGCTTTTTCTGCCTCCTTGATGTCAGCCAAAATTTCTACCTCTTGGCGATCAGGAAAAGTTTCCTCGGCGTCGGTACGACCCTCGTCATATACCTCTTTGTTTTGTAACCACTCTGAAGCATCGCTAAGTATTTGTTCGTAGGATTTTTTGATTGATTCGTACAACTCAGCTTTTTTTTCTGGAGTAGCTTCTCTCATCAAATTTCGATTTCGAGCAATTTCGGCAGCGGGCCCTTTAAATTTACTTTGATAAAAATTCTGTTTGGCCGATGCACTTTGACCATCAGCTTCAAAAATTGCCTCAATATCAAGACGAAGGTCTTTTAAAGGTTTAAAGCCCTGGCTGCTATCGGCTTCTCTATATAAAATAGCGTCATCTCTTTGCTTAAGACGCTGTATATCTTCTTTGAGATAGTGATCAGCTGGTGAAGCCTCTTTCGCATTTGTCTTTGGGGTAGGAACATCTTTTTTAGAATTATCAATTGGATTAGTTGGCTCAGGTTCTTTAGGCGCGGTATCTGGCTCAACTGGAGCCTCTGTGGCAACCACTGGCTCCGAAGCAGTATCACTGTCGGTAGGTATAGCCGCATCCACATCTGCAAAAAAATCGGCGAGGGGCTTTTGATTGCCATTTTCTGATGAAGGAGTCACTAATGACTCAGCTTCGGCATAAACCGCCTTCTCAGCTTCACCCAATTTTTTCTCAAGCGCACGTATTTGTACTAGCTCGCTTGCTAAGTCAATATCTCCTCCGGCTGATATTTTTTCGTAGGTCTTTTCTAATTCTTCTCCAGTCTCTTTAAAAGCTTGCCAAAGGTCCTTTAGCTTATCTACTTGTTCAGCTTGTTGAGGTGGAACTTGCTCTAAATATGTATTTAGTTTACTCAGACGAACTTCCGCATATCGCAGAATTGACTCCGCTTCAATTACAGCGTCTTCTTCGAGCACATTGCGCTCAGGTCCATTTGTAGGTAATTCAACTGACATATGTATTTACATCATAGCACCCGGTGTTGGTGTGGCGGCTGGTTTTTTGGCGTAGCGTGCGGATATCTCTGCTTCCACCTCAGCTCGGGGACGGCCATGGCGCATAGCACTTTCTTCAATAAGCGCTGCAACGCGGGCTGGATCTGAGGTGATTGGTGGCATGGTGGCCATACTAAATGGCTTACTCGGTACACCATTCACCAACATGCGAACAAAGGCGTTGTAGTTAGGTACGTTCATGATGTCTTTGGCTTGAAATACGGGCGCAAACTGTGACTCCAGGAACTGTGCATCATCTGAACCAACTCGGAATGAGGCAATTGAACCGACGTTTCCAAAGACAGCGTCTTTGATACCCTGATCAAGCTGAGCAATGAATTGGTGAGCCACAGTTAGACCAAGCTTGTACTTACGAGCTTCGGAGAGAATTGATGATATGGCGGGTGTAGAGACATTTTGGAACTCATCGATATGTAGATAGAACGGTGGGAATGACCTAGTCGGGTCATCAACACGCGACAACGCCGCCATGAGTATCTTGCCGACAAAAATCATACCGATGAGATTGGCATTTATTTCACCGAGACGACCCTTAGATAGGTTTACTAGAAGAATCTTGCGCTCATCCATCACCTGGCGGAAATTAAAGGAAGACTTCTGCTGACCAATAATTGGTCGCATGTAATCATTGGCGGTAAAGACGTCAAACTTGGACACGATGTACGGCACAATGTTTTCAAGTGAGGCTTCCCCACCGGCCTTGGTCGCAATTTCATTCCAGAACTGGACCACAACTGGATTCTTGGCCTTCGATAACTTATATCGTCGGTACGCACTATCAGACATCACCCGTGAGATGTCCATGAGTGTGTTGCCACTCTCAGGGTCTTCCATCACGAGCATGGTGGCGTTACGGAAATACTGCTCAAACATTGGACCCATACTTTCCGGATTGGCACCGTAGAGCTTCTGGAAAATTGAAAAGAGTTCGTTGACCACAAAGGTCTTCTGTTCAGGCTTGGTCTCATCGTACTCAAGCATGTTGAGTCCAACCACTCTGTCCATGCGTGACGGATCAAAGTAGATGACATCCTTAGCCCGTTCCGGAGGCATAGCTCCAAGCACTTCCTCAATGTCTGTACCATGAGGATCAATCATACAAACACCATTCCCTTGCTGGATATCCTGAATGATGAGGTTGGTCAAAAACTTAGACTTACCAGTACCAGTCTGCCCAATTACATAAAGGTGACGCATGCGATCGAGCTCCGTCATGTAAATTTTCTTTTCGCTGTTACGGTGCCGATTGATACCAAGTATCGTACCTTCAGTCGGCATGTCTAGTGGAGCCGGCGCTGTACTTGAGTGAGACTGTTTAAATTGTGGTGAGGCAAGTACGCCATTGCCTGGGAAGTGGATGAGGGTTGATAGTTCATTAAGTGAAAACGGCATAATTGATGACGTCATAAATTCACGGAAGGCAAAAGCCTTTTGTTGACGAAGCAAAGCGCCCCCTTTAGCACGTTTAAATACAAAACTATTGCCTTCTACTAGTTCAAATTGATTGAAGGTTGATTCAATTTCGGTTTGAATCTGTTCTGCTCGGTAAGCATCTTTGGCCGACACAGCAATACGGATATTGGTTTCGATGATGTCTGACTTTATCTTACGACCAAACACCTCAATTTTTTCACTATCAATTTCTTTCGGTTCATTTAATTCGTCTTTCTTTTTACTAGAGAACAAATCGCCAACCGAAGCCATGAGCTGTCCACTGATGGTACTCCGTGAGATAGCATCACTGGCTTTCATCCCCTTCTGCATGTTCTTGATGATGTCCTCATAGTCTTTGCGATAACGCTTTTGCGGATGGCGCATTACAAACTGCAAGGCTGCTCCCCCACCTTCGCGCTCAATCTTGGAGAAGGCATTGAGAATTACTGCCAGTGGATCGGAACTAAAGCCATCAACAGTACGGATTGGATAGATTGGGTGCTTCTTAAGAGAAACCTCAGACATAACTGTGACGCCATTATCAACAAAGACGTTGTAGTCTTGGGCTTGTATGACCAGTTCCGCATACGGGAAGAGTGACAGCGTCTGCTTCTCAAAGAGGGTTACAAATTGATTTGGGACCGCTACATAAAACACAATGTCGTCACTAAAGTCAGCCACGGCAATTTCAATCACAAAGTGATTATGCATCTGCTGTGAACCGATGGTGCGCAATCCTGCAAACAACTGCTCCATCATTCCAATCAGATCAGCTAGTTGAAGTTCTTTATCGTTGGCAGTTTTGAGTTCTGGCAGTGTCACCTCATAGAGAGTCATGTGAAGGATATGCCACGGCGCTACACCTTCTTTGAGATCTTGCATGCGAGCACCCGACCGAATATAGGCCACAATTTGACGATGCACCTCATCAACCACGTAGGCATTTTGTACCTTATCTAGTACAGACAAGGCATTACGAACTCCCTTTTCTTTGGCTAGATTTAAAATGTCTTCTACGGGATCATGCGATAGCGACACTTGCTCTACAGACGCAGCTAGAGCTGGTTCATCAAGTGCGTGTTCCCGCGCCAAAATAACCTGCGGGGTAAATGACGCATATTCTTTTATCTCTTGGCGACCAATCGTCTCAGTGTCGGCTCCGTCAGCTTCGAGGTTACGCGAAAGCAGCTCGCGCTCGCGCAGAGCGATACGTTCACGTAAGTAAGTTAACTCTTCCTCTGGTGAAGAGAATTGTTTTGGTGCACCTTCATTCATTTGCTTCTATTGTACCGCACGCAGGTGGGAACAAAAATTGAAATCCCCTAAATTATGATAAAAGAAAAGCGCGGAC
>CAZBJN010000015.1:12267-15316 GCA_964492305.1 uncultured Candidatus Saccharibacteria bacterium
TGTTCAAGTGCAATTCCTGTACCAGTAGCCACACAAAATAGCGCCTGGTCGGCTAAGTGTGCCTTTACACCAGAACGGCGACGAACCAATTCAGGGAAATTTCGGAGCTGTGAAGTACCTCCAGTCATAATGATGCCGCCGTCGATAATATCTGCCGCCAATTCTGGCGGTGTCTCTTGAAATACATCTTTGATAGCTTTGACCATCTCCCGTAGTTCCCGACCAATAGCACGTACTACTTCATTGGTACGTATCTCAGTAGTTCGCGGCAGTCCCGAGAGTACATCTCTCCCTTTAATCTCCATGATCAACTCCTCTTCAAGAGGAAGTGCAGAGCCGATAGTAATTTTAATTTCTTCGGCTGTTTTTTCGCCAATAGAAAGATTTCGCGTCTTTTTTACATAATCGATAATTGAAGCATCGATACGGTTACCAGCACACTTAACGGAGTTGGCTGCCACAATACCGCCAAGGGAAATTACGGCCACATCAATAGTTCCTCCACCAATATCAACAATCATGTGTCCTTGTGGCTCATAGATAGGCACACCTGCTCCAATCGCAGCCAAAATCGGCTCCTTAACCACATAGGCATTACGGGCGCCGGCTTTGATAGTTGCTTCAACTACCGCTCGACGTTCAGTTGAGGTCACACCCGCTGGTACTGAGACCATGACGTCAGGCTTAAAGATATTGTAGCGACTAAGTGACTTGCGTAAGAAATACCGCAACATCACTTCAGTTACCCGGTAGTCTGCAATAACGCCGTCCTTCATTGGGCGGTAGGCACGAATACTGTCTGGAGTACGACCAATCATACGCTTGGCTTCAGACCCAACAGCCAAGACCTGGTTGTCGTCAGATACCGCTACTACTGACGGCTCATTGAGTACAATGCCTTGGCCAGGAATAAACACTAGAATACTAGTGGTACCAAGATCAATACCAATTTTTGGCGTTAAGTTATCCCAGAACATAGCTGATAGAATTCACGTGGGACTAGTGTACATCTTTTCCCCAAATCTATAAAGGGCAGGCATATAGCATCTATGCTATACTGCGCTATATGCAAAATATTGGACACCGCATTGCAGACATGCGCGAGACAAAAGGAATTACTCAGGCGGCTCTAGCAAAAAAGCTCAAAACCACTCAAAGCGCAGTAGCCCGCATTGAGGCCGGCAAACAAAACGTGAGCGCAGATATGCTGAAGCGTATCGGTCAGGCACTTGGCAAAAACCTCATCACTCTATCCCCTGGCACAGTTAACATTCAGATTGAAGGCAACAAAAAGCTTTCAGGTACTATCGAAACCAACACATCCAAGAACGGTGCCGTTGGTCTTCTTTGTGCCAGTCTCCTCAATCGCGGCACTACCACACTGCATCACATGCCCCGCATTGAAGAAGTACATCGGATCATTGAGGTCCTCGAAAGTATTGGTGTCCGCGTGGAATGGAGTGGTAGCACTATCAAGATTACGCCACCAAAGAAGTTTTCTCTAAATAAAATTGATGTGGAGGCGGCTCGTCGCACCCGCAGTATTGTGATGTTTATCGGTAGTCTAATTCATACCCTACCCCAATTTGCCCTCCCGCAATCTGGCGGCTGTAAACTCGGCAGTCGAACAGTTCGTCCACACTTCTATGCTCTTGAAAACTTCGGGGTAGATATTGAAACCACCAACGACTCATTTAAGGTCAGTTATAAACCAAAAAGTCCGAGTGAAATCATCCTCTACGAATCAGGTGATACCGTAACTGAAAACATCCTTTTTGCTGCTGCCGGACACGACGGCACCACTACAATTAAATACTGTTCAGCCAACTACATGGTGCAAGAGGTATGTCACTTCCTAATTGGTCTAGGTGTAAAGATTGAAGGCATTGGCACTACTACTCTAACCGTTACCGGTTTACCTTCGATTAAACAAGATATTGAGTACACCTTGAGTGAAGACCCGACCGATAGTATGTTCTTTATTACAGCCGGTATAATCACCAACTCCAGCATCACCATTACCCGCTGCCCAATTGAGTTTCTAGAACTTGAGTTACTAGTACTTGAGAAGATGGGGCTTGAGTACACTAAATCAAAAACTTATTTGTCTCATAATGGACAAACCAAATTAGTTGATATCAAACTAAAGCCAAGTAAGCTTGTCGCCTCACCAGAAAAAATCCACTCTAGACCTTACCCGGGACTAAATGCAGACAATCTCCCGTTCTTCGCACTCATCGCCACTCAAGCCACTGGCCAAACCCTCATTCATGACTGGATGTATGAAAAAAGAGCTATTTATTTTACTGAGCTAGATAAACTAGGTGCAGATACCGTACTAGCTGACCCACATCGAATCTATATCAATGGACCAACTACCCTAAAGTCAAACGAGCTCATCTGTCCACCAGCTTTACGCCCAGCCACAATATTGCTGGTGGCAATGCTCGGCGCCAAAGGACACAGTGTCTTGCGCAATATTTACAGCATTAACCGCGGTTACGAAAACCTCATTGAACGCCTCAGTTCACTAGGAGCAGATATTGATTATTTGGATGAATTTTAGGTCTTAGCAGTTGAATGACCCCACAAGCTTCGCTTGTGGGGTCATTTCTCAACTATTTTTGTCACATCTGTTACAATACCGCCACATGTTTGTCATCCAGGTAGTCCCCCTCATTCGCGGCACTAAAATAGACACACTTTCTTATTACAGTAGTGTTAATTACGCTATTGGTACCTTTCTCACTGTCCCAATTCGCGGCAAGGTAGTGAACGCCATTGTGACTGAAGTAACCCCGGTAACCGAAAACAAAAGTGCTCTCAAAAGCGCCTCTTTTACTCTGCGTAAGTTACCCGAACAAAAACCAGAATCAGTGGTACCAAGTAACATAACCGCCACAGCCGAAAAGCTGACTACCATCTACCCGAGCTCAATCGGTGCCATTCTCTATCAACTCCTTCCACCTGATGTACGAACTGGAGACTATAAGTATCCAGTTGTCTCTTCACAGATTCACAACGAGGACACCTTGCCACAACTTCTCAC
>CAZBJN010000015.1:15326-19625 GCA_964492305.1 uncultured Candidatus Saccharibacteria bacterium
CCGCCTCTATCAAAGAGCGGTACGTCTCGTATCGTAGTTATGTTCGAAGTGTTCTAGCCAGACGTGGCTCGGTAGTATTTGTGGTACCTACAAGCGCTGATATCGATTATGCCGTCGCAAACCTCACTCACGGCATCGAAGACCGTCTAGTGGTCTTTTCGCCCGCTCAGGGGAAGGTAGAGCGTAGAGCGGCCTACGCAGCATACGAAGACACTAGTCTAGCCAAGCTGATTATCACCACTCCTTCTCATGCCTACATGGACCGGGTTGATTTACTAGCAGTTATCATTGAACGTAGTGCCAGTGATTTTTATCGTAGCCAACAGCGCCCATATATAGATCACCGCACCACACTCGCTCTCTACGCCAAAGTAACTGGACGCAGCCTGCTTCTGGGAGACATCCTGCCCCGCACCGAAGACGAGTACAAAAGACGAAATGACTACTTCAACACTTACAACGAAGAGACCAAACGCATAGCTTTCACGTCCCCACTAACGGTCGTTGAACAAAAAGACAAATCTACTCCCGAGGCGCCCTTTGCACTGTTCTCTAAAGAGCTCAAGTCTCGCATGGTAAACGTACTTGAGGGCAAGGGTCGTGTCTTCCTCTATGGTGCCAGGCGTGGAATTGCACCAGTGGTGACCTGTATTGATTGCGGGTATATTTTCCGCTGCCCAGACTCGCAAACCCCCTACTCACTTGTAAAGACTATTTCTAAAACCGGTAATGAAGAGCGATGGTTTGTATCTGGCACATCTGGCAAAAAGGTTCGTGCGGCTGACACCTGCCCTGACTGTGGCGGCTGGCGGCTACGTCCCCGCGGTATTGGTATCCAGTACGTGCACGAAGAAGCCACCACTCTCTTCCCTAACCATAAGGTATTTCTACTTGATCACATCACTGCCAGTACTCGCAAACGTGCCCAGAAGATTATGGAAGAGTTTTATGAATGCAAAGCCGCTGTTCTAGTTGGTACCCAAATGGCGTTACCGTACCTGACCATGCGCGGGGTGGACTTAAGTGCCGTTGTGTCACTGGACGCCACTCGCTCTAATCCGACCTGGCGCGCTGATGAAAACGTATTTCGCCTACTTCTGGAACTACGCGAACTATCAGCACAAGAAGTCCTGGTGCAGACCCGCACCGCACCAGACGGAGTCCTACAATGTGCTACCCACGGTAGTTTGGAGGTTTTTTATAATGAAGAAATTGAACTCCGTGAGATGCTTAAGTACCCACCCTTCTCAGTGTTTGTACTCTTGAGCTTCACAGGTGAAAAATCCGTTGTGCAAGAAATCGAAGCTATGATTAAAAGGGGCACCGCTCCATACGAAGCTTCGTATTACAATAATCCTAGCTCAAATGAGGCAAAAATCCTTCGTCATGCCCTATTTCGTATTACAGCTGGTGACAAAAACAAGCAACTATTTATTGAAACACTCAGATCCCTGCCACCGTTCATTCGTATTGAAATCGATCCACCTAGAATTGTCTAAACCAAATTCATGTGGTATTTTGCTATAATTACAACATATGGCAAAACTAGTACCAGAAAACCACCCAGTACTACACGCAATGGCCGAGGAAATCACCCCGGAGGAATTTGCTGATGGTACAGTAAAAAAGCTTCTCAAAGACTTACGCGATGCTATTAAGACTTACAAAATTGATGGCTTTACAGCCGTGGCTATTGCCGCACCACAAATTGGTGTCAGTAAGCGAATGTTTATCATTGAAGACCAGAGCACTGATGGAGACCGTCTCCCGACCGTAATTGCCATCAATCCCCGCTTTACTAAAGTCTCTAAGAAGACTCACGTTGTTGGTGAAGGTTGTCTTTCTATCCCTGATCAATACGGATTAGTTCGTCGCTCAACCAACGTTACTATTGAAGCGACTGACGAGAATGGCGTACTTTTTACTCGTGGCGCTGGCGGTCTGCTCGCTCAAATCATGCAGCACGAAACCGACCACCTCGACGGAATTCTCTTTACTGATCGTGCCGAAAAAATCTGGACCAAAGATGATATCAAAGACAGAGATCAAGCTGAGGCTTCTCGCACATGAAATTTGTCTTCTTCGGAACACCAGAGCTAGCAGTTAATGCTCTTGATGAACTAGAAACTTTTGGACTAGTGCCAAGCCTAATAGTTACTACTCCAGACGCACCAGTTGGCAGGAAGCAAATCATTACTCCACCACCAACTAAAGTCTGGGCAGAGGCACGCCAAATTCCAGTCTTTCAACCAACCACTCTCAAGAACAAAGAAGATCTCACCTTACTATCAGAGAATACCTGGGATTTTTTTGTGGTGTTCGCGTACGGCAAGATAATGCCCGAGTGGCTGCTTAGTCTTCCAAAGTACGGAACCATCAACGCCCACCCGTCACTCTTACCAAAACTCCGCGGCGCTAGTCCGATTCGCAGTACTCTACTCACTGATCTTTCTGCTGCCGGAGTGACTATCATGCAAATGGACGCCGAGATGGACCATGGACCAATTTTGTACCAACAACCAATTTCACTACCAGTGCCAATTCCTGGACGAGAATTAGACAGAACAGCCAGCTTGATGTGTGGTGACTTACTCGCTCATGTCATGCAGGAATTGCCAAAAGGTACCATTGTACCTGTAGAGCAAAGGCACGAGGACGCGACATTTTGTACCAAGATAACCAAAGACATGGCAGAGCTGACCATTGACCCTACTGCCCTACCAACTGGCGAAGAAGCCTATGCCATCTACCGCAAAATCTGCGCTTTTGATGGATGGCCAGAGACTTTCTTCATTCATGAAAACAAGCGTTTTAAGATTAAGTCAGCCAGACTGACCGAAGATCAGAAACTTGTAATTGAACGCATCGTGCCCGAAGGCAAGAACGAAACTGATTTTAAAAATTATTTTGCTTAATATTTTCATTTAATGGAAATATTAAAAACAGCGGCGGCCTTAAGGCCGCCGCTGTTTTACTTCTTATCCAAACCTCATCATTTCCTTAATCTTTCTTCCACCACGACGGAGCATACTGTGACGTCGCTTGTGTGCCTTACCCATTTCCTGGTCAAGTTCGTCCCGTGCTACATCTACTGCTGCTTCAAAGGTGGCTTGGGTATTTTCAGAGCGGTATATATCTCCTCCAACCCAAATATTTACCTCAACCCGACAGACCGGTCCTGTTCGATGTGCGACAATTTTTTCGTATTCTACTTCAGCCTTAGCCTCTTGGTCTTCTGATACATACTTGAGCAAGCTATTGAGTTTTTCTGTGGTGTAGGCGTCCATACCATCTCCTACCTCAGTGTTAGTGTGCTTAAATGTGATGTTTTGAAATACCATGATGTTGTACTTAGATTTCTAAACCTCGTCCGGCACCGCAAATATTTTTCGACTATTCTGATGTCCCGAGACCAACCTGACTTGCTTTTCTGATGTCTTGTAGTGTGCTGCCAATAGTTCTTTTACTCGTTTATTTGCGAGATTGCGCTCGGCCGGTTCCTTCACTTTTATTTCATAACGATGTGGTCCTTGCTCGGTAAACGATTCTCGTTTGGAGGATGGATACACCGCTACTCTTACGTACATACTTTACCCCTCACACGACACACACACATTGTCTGAAATACTGATGCGTGGGCGTGACGGTGTGCTGCTAGCGGTACCATAATTCGCCTGCAAGTGTGCGACGATATCATCTGATTCGTACATCTCTACGTTTTTGTTGTCATCAACCAAATACGGAACCAACATCTTCCCACCTCGTGCTATAAGCTCAGCCTCTACTGCTTCATCCTCTGCATCTTTGAGTTCTACCTGTAATTGCAGACGATCAATAACCGCAGTGACGCGACGGCAAAACGGGCAGTTTTCTTTGTAATAAAGTGTAAGCATACGAAACATTTATCCTTTTAACTCACTCATTATACTACGTACTCCCAGAAAGCCCACCTGTGTATTACTTCCCTAGTTGAATATTCATTATTTTTCTGTACAATAGGGCCACTATCAGTTCATATGGGCTAAATAAGCCTTGAAAACTGATACAGAGCACCTTCCGCGGTAGCTCAGCGGTAGAGCAGTTGACTGTTAATCAATTGGTCGCAGGTTCGAATCCTGCCCGCGGAGCATATAAAAGTTTAGGCCACACGCAAGTGTGGCCTAAACTTTTATATGCTCCCCAGGAACAACAGTCTGGGAGACTGTTGTGTCAGGATTCGAAGCCCGATTGAGGTAATTTGTGAGGGACGAAACAAATTATCCAATTGGGGTACCGGTCGTGTAACGACCGAAATTCCTG
>CAZBJN010000016.1:0-19592 GCA_964492305.1 uncultured Candidatus Saccharibacteria bacterium
TCCAAGCCTTCAAGTACGGTATTCCACCACACGGCGGCATCGGACTAGGACTCGAACGCCTCACTGCTAAGTTCTGTGGAGTAGGAAACGTCAAAGAGGCAACTCTATTCCCACGCGACATCAACCGTATCGACACCTTCACCAGCAAGGAACAGAGTGAGGAAGCAGATTTCTAATCCAACCAAACCAGTGTATAAAATCCTGAGGAAGGTTCGACCTTCCTCAGACAAAACAACAAAGGGCCACCATTCGCAGCTGCGAATGGTGGCCCTTTGCTATTTAGTAAATTTATCTAATTTTGTGAATCCGTCTCAGCTAAATATTTAGACAGCTCCTTTATTATCTCCTCTGGTTGAGAAAAGTTATTATTGAAGATTGAATCGACAACAAGCACTTCCTTTGGAAGATTTTGTTCAAATGCCTTTTCTGGAAATATTCGCTTATAAAAGAGATCGACAATTCGTTCTTTGTACCAATGGGGTATAGAATATTTTTGTATAAATGGCTCAATACTCAAATGAATTATTTCGTGAAATAAAATAACCACAAGCTTGTCATGGGCTCGCTGACGAACATTCATGACTACGGTGTTAGGCAAATCATAGGAGCCACCTACGCCATATGACGTTAAGAAAACCTCATAACTATCCTCAAACACGAGAGCAGTTTGATTAATGGGTGATTCTTGCCAATTGTCCACGAACCACTTCCATTGATCCTCAAATTTTCTGGTTATATCAATAAAAAAATGTTGGTCATATTCACTATGTACTAATTCTATAAGGTCTGTAAGTTCACAAGTTTCGCTAATGTCTGGAATTCTTTTATTACCAGGAAAAATAGGGTTGTACTCATGCTCACGAAACCAATCAATTTTTTCAAAAGTATCTTTCACTCGAATTTGCTCAAATTCCAGCGAGTAATTTATTTTAATTGTTGGAATTTTTTGCATATCATTATGAGTGTAACAATCTGAAACTTAAGATTCAAGTAAAATTAGTAATGTTGATTTAAGCTAAAATGTGTTGTATTCTCCGTTTGGTGTTCATTGTCATTCTTCATTCCTTCTGGAGGCAACATGTCCGACGTCAAGCTCCCAACTAAGTACATTTCATGGCTCACACTAAACAGGGGCTGCCAGCTCCGGTGCGATTGGTGTTATGCAAAAGATTCGGGATTCAACACAAAAATGTCAGATGAGATTTTTGAACAATCAATCACCTTACTTCGCGGAGTTAATGCCCGTGAAGTCTGCCTGATTGGTGGCGAGCCAACAATTGATCCTCGTTTTATTGAAATGGTTAGACGGTTAAAAGAGGAAGGTTTTTTTGTGTCTGTCGTCACAAACGGCATTAAATTTGCCGACAAACGGTTTCTAGCGGACGCAGTTGATGCAGGCCTCAAGAATATTGTTCTGTCACTCAAGTCTGCTGATCGGCTGGGCTATATAAAAAATACGCATAGAGATGTCTTTGATGACGTCATGCTTGCCATAAAGAATCTTTCAGAACTTGATTCAACTAGGGCAGTTCACCACAATCTCTCTGTCACTTTATGTGGTGATTTAATGCAAGACCTCGACAAGCTACTCAAAACGATTGTGATGAGTGGCATTAAACGAGTAACCTTTGATACCGAGAGACCGATCGTGGACGGTGGGTCAATTGAATTTTCTGGAGTCTCACCGCAAGTAATGGCTAATTTTCTTGCGGAAAATTATGAAAAGGTTGATAAGCTGCGTGATAGCGGTGTTGAATACACTGTTTACATAACTCATCCTCACTGCCTATTTCCTGGAGACTATATTCAAAAACTTGAGCAAAACGGACGCCTTGCATCTGGTTGCCAGATTCAGCGAGGGAATGGCATCATTATTGATGAACGTGGAGAATTGCTTCCATGCAATCATTTCTGCAAAAGTAGCTTTGGGTCTCTGAGTGACTGCCAGACGGCTGAAGACTATGTTTCTTGGAGGAAAACAGAGTCCGTAATTCGCTTCTACAAGAGAGTTAGCGACTATCCGACGGAATCGTGTTCAAAGTGCCCGCAATGGGTGAAATGTGGCGCTGGGTGCAGAATCAACTGGCTTAAATTCGGCGAAAAGGAAATGATCAAAAGTTCTTGAAGGCTGGAAATAGTAATAGCCGTCGACGTGTCGACGGCTATTTTTTATGTCCTGCAATTACTTATCGCAGGCGCACTGTCCGGAACTTCCTCCGCCATCATCGCCGCATTCGCCGCAAATGATCGAAGTGGACACAGCTGGCGCAACACCCGTAACCGGGCGAGCGTCCGTTGACTGAACCAGAGTTGTCTTGAGGTTACTTTCCAGCAAACTCAATGCATCCGGCCATATACTACCTTGCTGTTTCATGGGAATTTCCTTTCATAAAATGAATCCCAAGTTCATATTACTACCAATAATGAAAATATCAATATTCTAATTTGGAGTAGCAGTGGCGCCTTGGCCTGCCTAGTGTAGTGTGCCAATGATGTATTAAATTCATATTATTTTAATAATTGTATCACTAGTCTCAAATGGTATACTGTCCGTCATATGCTTAAAATTTCCACCACACCAAAGAGTTTAGCTGAGACGCCAAAGAAATATTGTCGATTAGTCCTGACTGATAAATCAACCTCAGTTCATCGCTTTGTTGAAAATGCTGACGGAGTAACTGAGTACCGCATGGGAGCAGGGAAGTCAACATCTATTACCGTGCGCACCTTCCGCACTCTAGTGCGCTCTTTTGTCCAAGCCGCTAAAAGTCACCAAGTAGAATTCCTCGCCATTGATATCGAGAGTGTACGATTTAAGACACTTGAAAGTGAAGGTGGTGCCTGGCTGACTTCAACTCTGGTCGAGAACCTCCTCCTTGCTGACTACGAATTCACTACTTACAAAACCAAAAAAGATAAGTCTAATAAATTCACTGAAGTACTTCTTTGTGGCAAGTTATCTACTGAAGAAACCGCCGGCATTAAGCGCGGACTTATCGTAGGAGAATACACTAACAAAGCCCGAGACATCGCCAACACCCCGGCCTGTGACATGACCCCAACTGATCTAGCAGAAGCAGCCAAAAGCCTCGCTAAAGGGACCAAAATGACCGTTACGGTACTTGGTGAAAAAGAGCTCAAAAAGCTCAAAATGGGGGCATTATTGGCCGTTGGACAGGGTACCAAGAGCGAGACAAAGCTCATTATTGCTGAATACTGGGGAGCAGGTAAGCCGACCGCCAAAAGCGCTAAGTCTTTGGCGCCAATTGTGCTTGTCGGGAAGGGTATTACTTACGACACAGGTGGACTCAATGTGAAGCCAAGTGGCAGTATGCACGACATGCACCTTGATATGTCTGGCGGGTCTTCGGTCCTCGCTACCATCGCTGCTGCAGCCAAGATGGGGCTCAAGAAGAACATAGTGGCTCTTGTGCCGTCGGCTGAAAATACTATCTCAGCTGAAGCTATGCGCGCTGGTGATATTGTGACAGCCATGAACGGTAAGACTATTGAAGTCCTTCATACGGACGCCGAAGGACGAATGGTTCTCGCCGATGCCCTCACATATAGTGAACGATACAGTCCACGCGCCATCATTGATGTTGCTACACTAACTGGTGCCGCCCTAGCAGCGCTCGGACAGCAGGCGAGTGCCATCATGTCTAAAGATGAAGCGATGGTAGCGACTCTACAGAATCTCGGTGAGAAAAGTGGTGACTTAGTTTGGCCACTACCACTCTGGGATGAATACAAGCAGTACATCAAGAGTAGTCGAGCAGACATCAGTAACATCGCTACTAATTTCTCACGCTTTGGCGGCACCATTGAAGGCGGAACTTTCTTGTCTTACTTTGCACCAAAGAACGTGCCTTGGACTCACATCGATATCGCTCCTCGTATGGAAAGCATCTCAGGCGACAAACTCGCTAAGGGCTCTACCGGAGAACCAGTCCGTCTTCTTGTCTCATACCTAGAGCAAGCCTAACTATGCCGCAAACAGAAATTACAAAAGAATACGTATTGGCAGAGATACAAAAATTGCAATATCTCTACACCCTCAAAAACGAAATTCGTTATGCCCAACGTCGCACGAGCGGAGAGACTGAGTCTGTAGCTGAGCACATCTTTGGCATGCACATTGTTGCACAGTATTTTTTGCCGCTACTGGACGAAACACAAAGTTGGAACAAGGCACATATCTACGAAATGATTACACTTCATGATATTGATGAAATTGAGACTGGGGACGTACTAGGTTACATCAAAACCCAAGCCGATCGAGACAAAGAAGGAGACGCTATGCGCCAGGTCATCGAAAAATCTCCGATTCACATGCAGACACATATGCTGGAACGAGTTAATGAATATGAAGCACAGGAAACTATTGAGTCTAGGTTTGTGCGAGCAATAGATAAATTTGAACCTCTGGTGCAAGTCTATAACCAAACCGGGAAGGAAATACTTCATAAAAATTATACTACCGCTGAACAATCAGCCTCTGTAAAGGAACCTTATATTAAGGAATTTACAGTTATGTACCAATATTACAGGGTTATACACCAGTGCATGATTGATGAAGGATTTTTCTCTTAACGTTCCACGCACTACGAATGCTCATGGTATGATTTCAGTAATATGCAACCGCAACTTGCTAGTGATTTTTCTGTAAAAACCTCAGTCTTTGAGGGACCACTTGAGCTACTTCTTGATTTTGTGGAGAAGCGTAAGCTACTCATCAAATTTGTGGAAGAAAATTAATTTAAACCATGAAAGAGGGATTTGAACCCAAAAAAATATCACCCGAGGCAGCTGGAGAGTTAGCTACTTCAGGGGAGCAATCTTCTCAAACCGAGCAAGAGCTTTTTGAGAACCAGCTTGAAGATATTGAAGCTCTGCTTGATGAGGGTATGGCTATTGAATTTATTTCAACTTACCCAAAAGAAGTTTTAATGCATCCAAAAGCACAAGCCTTGGCTTTGTCGAGACTAAGGGATAGTTTTAGTAATAGTGACTATTACCTGGCAAACAAAATTTTTGCGCTTTTTGGATTTTCGGACGCTATCATAGAAGAACCTGAAATGAAACGGGCTGTAATAGACGGCTTGGTAGAAGCATTGAAAAACGATTATTTCACAGCCATCGAGTTGCTGACGAACTATTTCGGGCCTAGTCCTGAAATACTTTTTTCTGATGAGGTACAAAGTGTGATAAAGACAAAACTCAAACACAAACTTGAAACCGCTAACATTGATGAGGTAAACAAATTCATAACTGACTTAATCATATTTGAAAATATATTTAATGATCCTGATATAAAGCAAGCAATCCAGACGTCAATTATTGAATGGTTGAGCAATCTTTCTAGGGGCGATGTGTCTGAAATTCAAAGACTAATTGATAGATCAAATATTCCTATCGAACTACTGCAAACAAAACGAATTAAAGCTGCCGCCAAAATCGCTATCGGGGCCTTAGTTGAAAAAGATTTTGACAATTTGGAAATTAATCAATTGATTGGAATATTTGATTTATCGGCCGAAGAGGTAAAAATAGAAGTTCTTAGAAGCATCTATTCCAATACCCATAATCCAAAACAAGTCGAAAAAATAAAATCTGCTTTTGGTTATACAACAGAAGAATTGTCTGAGCCAGGTTTGCAAAGATTGGCGCAGGACAATATCCGTGATTGTATATTATTTAACAAATTCGCTGTTGCACAAAATATCAAGAAGGTCTTTGGTGTAAGTGAAGATGCCTTTGATAAAATCCTCCTAAACATAATTTTAGCTGCGTTCAAATCTGATGAAATGGTCAAAACTCTCCAAATGCTAAAGGCCATCGATCTTTCTGAAGAATTACTGAACAATAAAATCTTAAGAGGCAGTGTTTTGGATTTATTGAGAGAGCAAATTAGTGAAGGCGCAGCTGTTTGGGCACTTGAACTCATAAAACTCTTTAAGATTACCGAACAAGAATTGAGTAGTTTAAAAGAGGACCAAAAGGCGCTTGAGGCTGGTCTTGTAGGAGCCATCGTAAATGACGATGTGATTGATATTCAAGCATACATTGCCACATTTGACCTTTCAGACACTTTTCTTAAGTCCACTGAAGTTGACCGGGAGACTAGAAAGAGGATTATTACACTATTGAAAGAAGGGGAATTAGTGGAGGTGGAGAAGCTAGCCGAGATAATGAACCAACCAATTGAGGTTGTCAAAAATGGCGCTGCCAGGGTTTTAAGTGGCGCAATTGATGAAGGCAATCTTTCACTGGCTGCCAAGCTAATCAGACGCTACAAATTCGAGAACGGTAGCAAACGTTTGCAGGAAGCACTACTAGCCCACGGTCTAGATATTTCAACGGAGGAACTAATGAGTATTGCTGAAGATGATAGATTTGGCATACATCTACTGACCAAGTTTCCGAGCTTTGACAGACGAGCCAAGGAGGCAGTTATGCAAATTCTAAAGTGCGACGAGGAGACGCCAAAAGAAATTGACCGCCGGAGTCTAGAGTATCGAAAGGTAGTCCAGGAAAAGTTGAGTGAGTACAAAAATAACAAACATATTTCAGAAGCCCTCATCGCTAGCGGTGTTGACCTGGAAACCTGGCTCAACTATGACCAGGTAGACTACTTTACTTTAGGTGAAGCTGACGAATTAACCACCGCCGAGCAAATAAAAACCCCGATCGAGCGACTAGTGCCTAGTTTTGAAGCCTTTACAAAAGCCATGAAGGAAACTATCGGGGAGTATCGCAAAGAACTATTTAATATACGTGTACCAGTAGATACTAACGAACTATTAGCGAAGAAGGTCGAACTAGAGGGGAGCATAAAAACAACTCGAGATGCGAACAAACGCTCTGGAATGGAGAAAGGTTTGGCGGTACTAAATGAACAAATTGCTAACCCGAAGACTGTTTTAGTCTGGGAAAAAGTGATGGCTGAATTCAGTAAACTAATCAAATTAGCAGAGGGTATTACTGCCAAAAATACCGAACTGGATGCGCTCGAAAAGAATAAAATCACCATTACTGATGAGAATAGTCTAAAAGCAGCTCAAGAGAACAAAGCCAATACTTGGAAGACAAGAAAATCGCTAGTAAAGGAACTTAGTCAATTAAAAAGAAGGTCTGGAGAGATATTTGAAACTTTGGAGCAGAGTCTCGTACCAGCCATAGGTAGCGAAAGAGCTTCTGGCATAAAGCAAGAAGTACACTCTAAAGTCAGAGAACATATAGACCACCTCGGAACCGACTTCGACACCATCTTTAGCTTTATAGATGTTGATGAAGAAAACATCAGTACAAATGAAGTTGATGACGAAGAGGTAGAAGATGATACTGCTTATAGATTCAACCCGTCACACGCTAAACAACTGCAGGGTAGACCAATGTCAATTAGAGTAGGCGGAAGAAGCCGACAGGATTTGTACTTAGGTAACTATACTACTTGCTGCATCCGTATTGATAGCGATTTTCACGGAGCGGAATCACCGATAGCTGATTATGTGACTGACTTAGGTATGCAAAACGTCATCATTTACGACGAAGCAGCCCAAACCCCGATAGCCTGTGCCTGGTGCTGGATTGGCCGTCACAATGCAACAAATGAGACTGCACTAGTAATTGATAACGTGGAAGGATGGCAAAAGTTTACTGTAAATTTCCAAAATCAATTAAATGAACAACTCGCCACCTATCTAGAATCATATGCTGACGCAATCAAAGTAAAGAACCTCACCCAAGGTCCAGACTACAACGACTTGAACCCAGTCAGTGAATACAGACAAGGTGAGTGGTATTTAAAATTAGGTGGCTCTAATAGGCCGGATGAACCAAATGGCACCTGTGGCTATTACCTAGAAGCAGAGCATGATAGTTATAACGGTGACGTGGATTGGGATTGATAATAATCAAGGAAAAGTAATACAAATATTAAGAACCTCAAACCAAACCCGGCGCCTAGGCGCCGGGTTTGGTTTGAGGTTGAATGAAATGTCGGCATGATATGATAATTGGATTATGCAACCGCAACTTGCTAGTGATTTTTCTGTAAAAACCTCTGTCTTTGAGGGACCACTTGAGCTACTCCTTGATTTGGTGGAGAAGCGCAAGCTCCTAATTAATGACATCTCTCTTGCATCAGTAACTGACGAGTACATGCGTCACGTCAGTGAGATGCAAGAAATGTCTCTCCCAAACACCGCACAGTTTATTGCGCTCGCGGCCACACTACTGTTGGTAAAATCAAAATCCTTACTTCCGGTCCTTGAATTAACTGAAGAAGAGGAGGGGACTATTGAAGACCTGGAAGAGCGACTTCGTAAATACCAGGTCATACGCGACGCCGCAGTAGTGATTCAAAACAGCTTTGGCAAGACTATGCTGTATACAGCCCAATTCACCGCACCGACCGTTAAGGTCTTTGTGCCAGACGTCTACTGTGACGTAAATGCACTCCGCGCCGCGATGGACTCAGTCCTCGCTGACCTCCCAAAGAAAGAAGCACCAGCCAAGGCCGCTATCAAGGTTGTGATTTCACTTGAAGAAATGATGACTAAACTTGAGGATCGTATCAAGAAGAACCTCTTGGTTAAGTTTTCTGATATGAATGCAGGTGAAACTGAACGAAAGGTCGTTATTGTTGGGTTTTTGGCGATTCTTGAGCTATTTAAGCAGGGAAATCTACTAGTACGTCAGGGTGAACGCTACGCTGATATCGAAATTGAACTCGACCACGGCCAAACCCCAAGCTACTACTAGTAGAAATATTACCAAAAAGCGGGTATACTGCGTAATCAGGCCATATATTGTGTGTTAGAATGTCCGTAATGCCGATAGATGTACTTATTGAAGGACTACTTTTTTATAAATCTGCTCCCCAAAAGAAGCAGACGATTTTGAAGTTGTTTGGAATTACTGAAGCGGAACTAGTAACCGCCACCGAGACACTACGCGCTCGGCTCACACTTGGTGCCACACGTCTCCTTGAAACTGATGAAGATTTACACCTTGTAACTTGCGGTGAACTCGCTCCGATAATTGAAGCCATGCGCAAAAGTGAGCTCAAGGCTGATATAGGTAAAGCAGGAGCTGAGACTCTAGCAATTATTTTGTATCAAGAACCAATCTCACGCGCTGAGATAGACAAAATTCGCGGCGTTAATTCGTCTTTCATTTTGCGTAACCTGCTAATTCGCGGCCTGATTGAACGCAATCAAAACAAAGCCACAAATAGTTTCCAATTTAAAATCAGTCCACAACTACTATCACACTTAGGTGTTACTCATAAACACGAACTGCCAGACTTTGCCAAAGTTGTTGATGCACTCGAAAAGTTTAATGAGACAGTAACAACTACTGACCTATGATTGAAGAAGAACGGTACATCATAGAAGAGCCAGATGAAGCGACGGCTGAGGTAGAGCCTACAGCTGGGCGTTTTCCTGTACGTACTCAATTACTGCTACTGGCTTCATTAATGTTTTTGTTGTTTGCAGGGGTAGTCGTACCAAAGACCCTATCACTTATTTCTGGTGATGCCCACCAAGCGGAAGTAGGGGGTAGTATCGAAATATCTACTGAAGCCAACGATAGTGTTAGCCCAAAGAAAATAGAGGGGCTCTCACTTCGTGCTGACGCGGTATATGTGTGGGATGTAATTGGACAACGAGCACTCTACGAAGAAAATCCAGACAAGGTACTGCCACTAGCTTCTATCACCAAGCTCATGACTGCACTGGTAGCTTATGAACTCGTACCAGACGATACACCAGTTACAATCTCGCGCGCAGCTGCTGCACAGCAAAGTGGTGGCAGTTTGATGGCAGGCGAGACTTTTGCTGTTAAGGAACTAGCAGACTTTGCACTTATCTCTTCATACAACAGCGCAGCCTACACACTAGCCGGCTCAGTTGGTGAACTACTTGGGGAAGGAGACGCTATGGCACAATTCATCGCTGCCATGAATATTCAAGCGGATGAACTAAATCTCAAGACCCTTGAATACAAAAACCCAACAGGGCTAGATATCTCAACTACCGAAGCGGGTGCAGTCGGCAGTGCACGTGATACCTCATTCTTAATGGAGTACATTCTCCTTAATTACCCAGAAATCCTCACTCCGACCATAACCGAACACACCCGACTCTACAACACTGCCGGAGACTTCCATGAAGCCTTTAATACAAACACCATCTTAGCTGACATACCAAATCTCCTTGGATCAAAGACCGGTTACACTGACTTGGCTGGCGGCAATTTAACCATTGCATTTGACGCCGGGTTTAATCGGCCTATTATTGTGACAGTGCTTGGCTCTACCCATAGTGAGCGCTTTAGTGACGTCAAAAAAATCGTCGCCGCGGTCCAGGACTCAATGATTTCTAAATAATATGGAAACTCTCATCGTTAAACTTTTATTCCCGGCCATCTTGGCATTTTGTATTGGTATTTTGATTACGCCACTAGTAACTTATCACTTGTATAAATTTAAAGCCTGGAAGAAAGAAGGGGGGAAGATTGCTATGGGCGGACAAGTCGCCTCAGAGTTTAATCGCCTCAAAGGAGGCGAGGAGACCAAAACACCACGCATGGGTGGTGTTGTGATTTGGGGAAGTACGTTTATAACTATTTCTGTTTTATATCTGCTTACTCTTGCGAGCGACAATACATTTTTTAATGACTTATTTTTCCTCAGTCGTTCCCAAACCTGGATTCCATTTGCCGCCTTACTTATAGGAGCTCTATTTGGATTGCTTAATGACTTCTATGATATCGAACATGGCGGAAAGGGAGTTCGCCTTTCGGTCCGTCTTGCTCTCATTACTTTGCTCTCAGCTTTTATTGGTTGGTGGTTTTATGCCAAGCTCGGTGTCGATAGTATTGGTATTCCATTTGGTGAACCTCTATATGTTGGGGCACTACTTATTCCATTTTTTGTCCTACTTACCAACGCCCTCTACGCCAGTGGGGTAATTGATGGTATTGATGGCTTGTCTGGTGGCGTATTTGCAACCATATTTTCTGCCTATGGTGGTGTGGCTTTTATGCAGTCACAGTACGACCTAGCAGCCTTTTGTCTCATGCTAACTGGCTCAATCTTGGCGTTTCTTTGGTTTAATATTCCACCAGCCCGCTTCTGGATGACCGAGACAGGATCGATGGCACTTACGCTAACACTGGCAGTAGTAGTACTTACTACTGACGACCTGGTCGGAGGTCACGGCATTGCACTCTTGCCAATAATTGGTTTCTTGCTCGTGGTTACCGTCCTCTCAAACGTCATCCAAATTGGGTATCGTAAACTAACTGGCAAAAAATTCTTTCGAATTGCGCCACTTCATCATCACTTTGAAGCTATTGGTTGGCCATCTCATAAAGTCACCATGCGCTACTGGGTCATCAGTATGATTTGCGCCGTAATCGGACTTGTATTTACAGCGCTCATCATATGACCAGTCGCTCTCCTAAATCAATTGACTCACTACTATTAATACTAGTTTGTATACTAGTCGTTGGTGGTTTTTTTATTTTCTCTTCAGCTTCGCTTGGACTCCTAGCCCGCAGTGGTGCCAGCTTCAGCTCAGTGGCCTTTAGCCAGTTCTTCTTTGGAATTGTTGGTGGGGGAATAGCCATGTTGGTTGCTAGCAATATCTTCTACCGCAACTGGCGTCAGTATGCATTTTACATATATGTAGCCACTGCACTCTTTACCTTGGCTGTGTTTATTCCTGGCCTTGGTATGACCCACGGTGGTGCCACTAGATGGCTTGATTTAGGCTTTACGACCGTACAACCATCAGAGTTATTTAAAATTGGTTTTGTAATTTACGTAGCCACACTGCTTTCTGGAACACATCGTCAGATTGAAACTTGGCGTTATGGTGTATTGCCATTCCTATCAGTATTAGCTGCCACCGGTCTCATTGTGCTAGCCCTACCTGATACTGACACCTTCCTCATCATGGTTATGGCCGGAGTAGCAATGTTTGTGACCGCTGGCGCCAAATGGAAACACATTCTGATGCTTGGTGGAGCAGGTTTTTTGTTGCTTATCACTATTGCCTTCATGCGACCGTACGTGATGGACCGTATCACCACCTTTATGCATCCGGAAAGCGACCCGCTTGGTAGTGGGTACCAAATCCAACAATCACTAATTGCTATCGGGTCTGGTGGGTGGTTTGGTCGCGGCTATGGCCAAAGTATTCAAAAATTTGAATACTTACCAGAGCCAATCGGCGACTCTGTCTTTGCTGTGTACGCGGAGGAGTTTGGGTTTGTTGGTTCTTTTGGCTTAGTACTTATCTTGGCCTTCTTTACCTTTAGAGGATTTAAGATTGCGACACAATCCAACGACTTATTTGGAATGTTTCTAGTGGTTGGGTTTATGACTCTCATTGTGGCTCAAGCTTTCTTAAACATCGCCGCTATGGCTGGTATCGCACCACTCTCAGGACTACCGCTGCCATTTATCAGTCACGGAGGGACGGCACTTATGACTACTCTCGGTATGCTCGGCATTGTGCTTAATGTGTCGAAATATCAAAACTCGACAATTCGTACATGATACACTGTATAGAAGTATGCGGATTTTATTTGTAGGCGGCGGCACTGGCGGACATTTCTACCCACTAATTGCAGTGGCTGAGGTGCTTGTAAATAACGAAAAGCACCCAGAGCTCTACTACATGGGTCCCTCTCCATACAAGCCAGAACTGTTGGCTGAGCACAACATCCGCTATGTCTCATGCCCGGCCGGAAAGATGCGCCTATATTTTTCTATCCAAAATTTCTTTGATTTATTTAGAAATTTCTTTGGATTGTTTGTGGCGATTTGGAAGCTCTATCTCATTTATCCAGACGTGGTATTTAGTAAAGGCGGATACACTAGTGTGCCGGTCTTACTCGCGGCCAGGTTCCTTCGCATCCCAGTTGTTATTCATGAATCAGATGCCGTACCAGGACGAGCTAACCTAATGGCTAAAAAGTTTGCACAATACATTGCCATTTCTTACCCAGACGCAGCGCAGTATTTTGATGCTAGCCGGACAGCTTTGACCGGTATTCCAATTCGTAAGTCAGTAAAGCGCATATCAGACAATCCTTTTGCTGAGCTTGGTATTCCTGATGACCTACCACTTATCTACGTAACTGGCGGGTCACTAGGCGCTGAGCGTGTAAACAACATCATGTTGCGCTGCCTAGATGAACTACTTCCTTATTACCGTATCTTCCATCAGGTTGGGCCGAATCGTAAAGAAGCTATGGTACAGACAGCCAAGTCTCTCATTAGTAACCCTGAGCTGCAGAACCGCTACTACGTAGCTGAAGTACTTGAGAGCAAAATGGTAAATGCACTTTTGAGTGCCGCTTCTCTAGTAGTTACAAGGGCAGGTAGTACGACCCTCTTTGAGATTGCCCTTCATGGACGACCTAGTGTCATCATCCCAATTCCTGAAGACGTCAGTCGTGATCAACGCAGCAATGCCTATGCGTACGCACGAGGCGGGGGAGCGAGCGTGGTAGAAGAACACAACCTAACGGAAACCTTGCTAACGACCGAAATTAACTCTATTATGAGCAATCCCGAGCGGTGGCAGACGATGAGCCAGGCAGCTTCAAGCTTTGCAGCCACTGACGCAGCGGAGAAAATTGCTGACATTTTGCTATATATTGGAGAGCAACATAAATCCTAACTTTCATGATAATCACGAGAATCCCCCCAAGTCCAACCGGAAAACTACATATCGGTACGGCTCGTACCGCGCTATTTAACTACCTTTTTGCCAAGAAAAATGGCGGCAAGATGGTCTTTCGTAGTGAAGATACTGACAAAGCGCGCAGCACCAAAGAATCCGAAGCAGAAATCATGTCTGGTCTGCAGTGGCTCGGTATCACCTGGGACAATGAAGGTGAGATTGTTCGACAATCAGAGCGAGCCCCTATCTACCGCGAGCACCTAGAGAAAATCATCGCTAATGGTGGAGCCTACATCTCTCGTGAAGAGAGTAAGAATACTCCAGGAGAAATGGTGGAAGTTGTTCGACTTAAAAATCCAAATAAGTCACTCACTTTTAACGACCTTGTACGTGGTGATATTACTTTTGATACCACCGAACTTGGTGACGTAGTTATCGCCCGAAACTTAGACGACGCCCTCTATCACTTCACAGTGGTAGTAGACGACCACCTAATGGGTGTCACTCACGTCATTCGTGGCGAAGACCATATTTCAAATACTCCTCGTCAAATCCTCATCCAAGAAGCACTTGGTATCGAACGTCCAGTCTACGCTCATTTGCCACTCATCCTGGCTCCTGACCGCTCAAAGATGTCTAAGCGGCACGGCGCTGTTTCAATTGAGTCTTACCGCGAACTTGGTTACACCAAAGACGCCATTCTTAATTACCTGGCACTCCTCGGCTGGAACCCAGGTACTGACCAAGAACTGTTTACACTTGCTGAACTCGTAGAAAAGTTTGAAGTGAATCAAATTCAAAAGAGTGGAGCAGTGTTTGATATCAAAAAGTTCAACTGGTTCAATAAGGAGTACCTAAAGCGATTTTCAACAGATGAGTTTGCGGCATATCTAGACTTAAGTAATACAGCCGACCTGCCGGAATACTTTGACATCACTTCTGATTCTTTTACTCGTTTACTTCCAACTATTCAAGAACGAATCAGTATTCGCCAAGAAGCTGTTGATGAAATCAAAGCAGGGGAGTACGACTTTGTATTTGTCTCTCCAACCGAATATGCGGTTGATATGCTTAAGTGGAAGAACGACCCAGATGCTTCTGCCGCGCTCCCACGCCTAGAAAAGGCAGCCGAGTTGCTTGCATCAGCTGATTTTAGTACTCCAGATACCATCAAAACTGCTTTGTGGAGCTACGCTGAAGAAGTAGGGAAGGGGGAGCTCTTTTCTCCGCTCCGTATTGCTCTTTCTGGCAAAGCCCAGTCACCAGACCCATTTACAATTGCTTATATTGTTGGTTTAGAGGAAACTCTCCGCCGAATCGTAACTGCTTGTGATAAAATAAAGGGGTAATGTTACAAAAGCCCTTTGTTTCTTTCTTAATTGGCATTCTTGTACTGCCTTTTTTGTCGTATGTGGTTCCTTATGCATACGCCCAGTCAACTACTGAAATTCAGAAGCTTCAACAAGACATCGAAGACCGTGGCTCACGTCTAGCTGAAATTGAAAAAGAAATTGCTAAGTTTGAAGCTGACCTCAAGGTAGTTGGAGCTGAGAAGCAGACACTGCAAAAAGCCATCAACCAGCTTGTGCTAGAACGTAAGAAGGTGACAGCCGAAATCGCCCGCACCGAAAACCTCATCAGTTCAACTGATCTTGAGATCAACAAACTTATTTTGGAAATATCCAAAACAGAAAAAAACATTGCTCAAATTGAATCTGCAATCTCTGAAATTATTCGTACTCAATATCGCGAAGGGGAAGTAACGATGGTGGAACTACTTCTAAATCACAACCAACTCTCTGACTTTTGGAGTACCTTTGAAGCGCATGAGACGGTTCGTAATAGTATGTCTTTCAAAGTCGCTGAACTAAGTTCACTGCAGCGTCTCCTGGATGATAAACGCGAAGAAAACACAGACAAGCGCTCAGAGCTCGTATCTTTGCAGTCACAGTACAAAGACCAGAACAATGTTCTCTCAAGCAACCAAGAGGAGCAATCTGACCTGCTAGCAGTCACCAAGAATGAAGAACAAAACTACCAACGCCTCTTGGCCGAGAAGCAAGAAGCCCGCGACCAAATCATCAAAGACCTGCGTGACTTCGAAGCCAAGCTACAGTTTATTTTGGATCCAAACACCATTCCAACCGCTGGTACAGCCGTATTTACTTGGCCACTTAAGAACGTGACCGTAACACAGTGGTTTGGTGGCTCTGAATTTGCGAAACGTAATCCAGGTATTTATGGTGGCCGCGCCTACCATCCAGGTATCGACATGGGTACACCACGCGGTACTTCTATCCACGCTCCGCTCTCTGGTACCGTACGCGCCACTGGCAATACCGACCTAGTGCCAGGCTGTTACTCATGGGGTAAGTGGACTCTTATAGACCACGCCAACGGCCTCTCAACCCTCTACGCTCACCAAGACGTCATTAGTGTGACTCCTGGCCAAAAGGTCACGACTGGAGAAATCATCGGCTACTCTGGAAACACTGGCTACTCAACAGGTCCGCACCTTCACTTCACAGTCTATGTAAAAGACGGTGTGACAGTTCGTCAATTTAACGAGATCAAGACCGTGACCAGTTGTGGTCCAGCCTCTACACCAGTAGCAGCTACCGACGCCTACGTCGACCCATCACTCTATCTGCCGCCACTCTAAGATAAGTTAAAAATGAAAAACCACCTCCGGTAAACGGTAGGTGGCTTTTTAAAATGACCGACAACTTTACGCAGTCGACCGCATTTTTATGACATGCCTCATCACACCGCCGACCGACTGAAAGAAGTGGTAGTCACGAGTGGTGGACCGGTCTTTGAAGGCGCAAAAGTCAGCTTCAACCAATTGGTAAACCGTCATGGTCTGACCAAGAATTCTGATTTGTGTCTTAATCGGCTCCGCAGTTAAGCAGTAGGGAGGTTGCTTGCTATTAAGCAGGACTTTCTCAGCTTCATGACTGAGCGGATAGACGTAGTAGACAACCACGTCAACAGAGAGTACATCGTTCATCACTACCTCCTGGTTAGGTGTTAGCTAAAAAACAAATTTTTACCTCAGTTAGTATACCGTAATAAATTATAAAATAAATAAAAATATGCCTTTTGCTAGTAGTATTGCCATTTATCTGTTTCATGGTACTGTTTTACCGGCGTTCTTTTCATATTTACCGTAGCTCTTAGCCAGCAAGATTTGTAGGTTAAAAGCTACGGTAAAACCACGTTGTGGAAGCCCTCTAGCACTGACGAAACCCGAAAGGAAAAACCGTCATGAGCGACCAAAGCCTGACCCTCATCGCCAAGATGGCACAATTGATGCCGGACTTGAGCCCTGAACGCAAGCAGTTTTGGATTGAGAGACCAACTCAACTCAGAACTTTTCTGGGAGAAATGTCCGCGTATGAGCAGCTTGCTGCCGTGTACGAAACACCACTCACCATAGAACTCAAAGGTGAGACGTTCGATCCGTTTGAGTTCTTGCTTCATGACAAGCGAGTTTGCATAAGCGAAGGCCTTAACGATGAGTTGAGTTTTTGGCCAAAAACCCTTGTCAGTGGTCTGCACCAAAAAATTAGGTACACACATACCAAGAAAGCGGCCGACAACAGCGCCATCCGACGCGACCTTCCGGAACGACATGTGTTTGAATGGAGAAGTGTTGACCTTTTCTACACAGCGGCGGAGATGCTCAAATACCATTTTGACTACGGTCATGCCATGGGTTTGACACCGACAGCCCCGAATGTGCAGTACGAAAATTCAGACACGTACGGTATATCAGTCCTTGTCATTGAAAAAGGGAAGTTGCCAGACGACCCCTGGCAACTGAAGATTCATGGTTACAACGACACCGAAACCATATGGCCGGGTGGTACTCGGGTATTCTTCCCAAACTGTGCTGAGTAGCAATTAACTACTCATGCTCAGAATCAAAAGCCTGTACGACAAACCTCGTCAGGCTTTTTTCTTGGGTGAAAATATTCTAATGTCGCACAATATTTTGGCATAGGGAAGTCGAGGTGGTGGGTAAGGGAGGTGCAGTTAGTGTTAGATGAACTCAAATGATGCGGTTACAGCAGCTTACAGGGTCAGACTAAGCAATTTGCAGCTAGTTAAATTTACACACAAATACTTACACGTAGAGAAATAAATTTTGAAAAATTATTTTCAGAAATATTTTCTAAATTAAATTTTTTTAAATAATAAATTAAATGACTAAAGTATTTGATGCAGCGTCCTGGTCAAAATATGTCTCGAGAGCAAGAAGTTGCCCGAGGAGGATTTTACGCGATACATCTATCGGCTCGCGCACTGATTTGAGATGACCTGACCTACGTCTCGATTTGACCTACGAGCCTCATAATCGATCCTAGAGCGTCTAAATATGTGAGTCGAGACTTATATCGGCCCAAAGCGCAAAATTGGCCGTAGAGGTGTACAAGGACTCGAGACCCGATGTAAGTCATGCGGATAGTTGAGCCCAAAGGAAGAAAGGTCAGAAAATAAATTTTGGCCAAGAAAATCTAAACAGAGAAGGAATTAAACGGTACATACACTTGGTACATAACTGTACCAGTCACGCTTAAATCAAAATAAAGCCCTAGGGAAGTGGTTGTCGAGCTTAATGTAAAGAAACCTATATATACCGTATTGGTAATGTCGCAAAAGATATATTGTGCGACATCTATCTATACGTTAATCTAAGCCTCAATAAAGGCACCTCCTAGTAGTTCCCTAATCACGTGGTCATACCGGGAGCTGTTATCGGTCAGGTACACATTACGGGTACTCCCCACTGATAGCTTAGATTTTATTTCTTGGTGTCGCTCTAGGTAGTCAGCAAGTTTGCGAGGTAATATTTCATCTTGGGAAATTACTTTGAGATCTGGTAGGGCGGCTCTGAGTCCGTCCTTAAGTAAGCTGTAGTGCGTACATCCCAAAATCACTGCATCCACCTCCCCCACTCCTCGGACTGTAGCCACTAGTGACCCAAGTGCTGCTTCAGCTTCACCAAGCTCAATCAACGGCACGAGCTCTGGAGTCGCCTTCGAAGTGATCAAAGGAGCGTCGGTCAGCTTCGCGAGCTCACGTTCATACTTGCCCGAGCTGACAGTTCTTTTGGTAGCAACCAAAAGCGCATGTTTGATGTCTCCACTCACTAACTCCTCCACAGTTGGAATAATCACCCCCAGTACGCGACGATCTGGATATTCAGTTTTTAGAAAACCATCCTGCAGACGACGGAGCGTCTCAGCCGACGCAGTGTTACAAGCCACAATTACCAGTAAGCAGTCACGAGCAAAGAGATGTTTGATTCCCGCTTTAGTTAATTCAAATATCTCCTCTTCAGTTTTGTCTCCGTACGGTAAGTTGGCTGTATCACCATAGAATTCATAATCATATTGTGGCAAAGCTTTAGCTACCGCTTTAAGCGCAATGAGGCCACCGAGGCCAGAATCAAAAAAGCCAATCTTCATATACTCTATCGTACCTAATAACCACACAAAAGGAAAACGCACCGGGTGTGGTGCGTTTTTTGTGGTGGTCTGTAGAAGATTCAGATGTCTGGATCAGTCCAGCCCATTGCATAGAGTTCTTTGAACTCCCTTTCATCGATTTTTACACCGCCCTCAAGAGATTCTGGTCGTTGTGAAGAATCAGAGTTGCAAACACCGCAAGGTAAAACCGCGATATGCACTCTTTGGATGTCTTCGTTTTTTAAGTAAACGAATACTTGCCCGCCTTCGCAGGCACTACAGCCTATTTTGGTCATGGCAATTCTCCGGTGTATGGGTGGTTGAAGGAACTAACTTCTTACCTTTAAGTGTAGCGCTACTTCCCTAGCTTTACCAATGAGTTATACTCTGTTTTTGTGACTTCAAAGGCAGA
>CAZBJN010000017.1:0-19353 GCA_964492305.1 uncultured Candidatus Saccharibacteria bacterium
CTGTTGACGATAATGTGCACTTCTCCGTATTTACTAGCAGCTTCAATCATCGCAATGTGACCTGGGTGCATTGGATCGAATCCGCCTGAGATCGCAATGGTTTTCGGTTTTGATGTCGTGTTCATATACATATGTATAACAAAAGACGCCGAAAAAGGTTACATAATCATAAACATAGTTGGGGAATAAATGCCTCTGTTCTACCACCCAGGCCACAAGCAACCTTTTATCTGGTCATTAGGTTGTAGAAAATGTTAGTATGAGGCACATTTAAGGGTAGTAATTAATTTATGAAAAAAGCACTTATCACAGGTATTACAGGACAAGACGGCTCATACTTAGCTGAACAGCTACTTGAAAAAGGCTACGAGGTTCACGGTATCATTCGACCATCAAGTTCAATTAGAACAGCTCGAATTGAACATCTTTTTAGTAACCCAGAAATTCACGATAAAACTCTCTTCCTGCATCATGGCGACCTAACCGACACCACCAACATCTCCACCCTCATTCGCGAGATTGAACCAGACGAGGTATATAACCTAGCGGCCCAGAGTCATGTACGCATCTCCTTTGACCTGCCAGAACTCACAGCTGAAACCGACGCTATGGGTACTCTCACTATTCTAGAAGCCATTCGCAAACAAGGACTAGGAAACAAAACGAGGTTCTACCAAGCCTCAACTTCGGAGTTGTACGGATTGGTGCAAGAAACACCTCAGAGCGAGAACACTCCTTTCTACCCACGCAGTCCATACGGCGTAGCCAAACTCTATAGCTTTTGGATTATCAAAAACTACCGCGAAGCTTACGGTATGTTTGCTTGCAACGGCATTCTCTTCAACCACGAAAGTGAGCGACGTGGTTACAACTTTGTGACCCGCAAAATCACCATTGGGCTTTCTAAAATAAAACTTGGTCAGCAAGACGTTCTAGAGCTCGGTAATCTAGATGCTAAACGCGACTGGGGCTATGCACCTGAATACACCGATGCGATGTGGCGTATGCTACAGCAAGATGTCCCTGAAGATTTTGTGATCGCCACCGGTGAGACACACAGCGTTCGAGAATTTATTGAGGCAGCTTGTGAGGAACTTGGCATAGACCTAGGCTGGGAGGGTGAAGGTGTTGATGAGATAGGTATCGACAGAAAAACCTGCAAGCCAATTATCAAAATCAATCCGAAGTACTTCCGTCCAACCGAAGTAGACCTACTTCTCGGAGACCCAACCAAAGCCAAAGAAAAAATGGGCTGGGCAGCTACTATCAAATTTGCTGACTTGGCTAAGCGTATGACTAAAGCTGATTTTGAACTAATGAAAAAATACAACGGCGAATTCCGATTTTAGATTATGACGAACCACATCCCCCTCCGTACCTACAAAACCATACACGCCCTAATGCCTATACCCTGCGTTGACGTAGTAATTGTCCACGAGGGCGCCGTTCTGTTAGGACTGAGACTTAATAAACCTGCCGAAGGAGTGTACTGGTTCCCGGGTGGTCGAGTTCAAAAAGGCGAAACTCTCCGTGCCGCTGCAGAGAGAAAAGTTCAGGAAGAGACCGGTCTCACCGTCAAGATAGTCCGCCAATTAGGCACTGACGAAACTCTCTTTCCAGACGGTCCATTTGACGGACCTACTCACACCATCAACGTAGTCTTCTTAGCTACCTGCAAAAACCCAATAAACCTCAAGGCCGACTCACAAAACTCCGACCTCAAATGGTTTACCAAGCTCCCCAAAAACTCTCCTAGTTACGTCAAAAAATTCACCAAGCTTGCTCTGGCTGAGATAAAATAAAAGAACCCCATAGTCTTACGACTGCGGGGTTTTTTGTTTTGACACAGCCTTGTTCTTCAAGGCATGGCCAAGGAACGAACTGGGTCACGATGCAGGTGCGCAATGGCCTCCTGTACGTAGACCGGCAGCACCATTTCCTTGAGCTCATCGGCAGTGAACCACTGATACTCCGATTGAGTGAAGTCAAGCTTGATCTCTTGACCAAACTCAACCCAGACCTGGTAGCAACTACTCAAGGTGAAGTACCCTACTCCCCCATGTTCACACTCGGGGTTGTAAATAGATTGCCATAACAAGTGCTTGGTGTCACCAACTTTCGGTACAAATCCAAGCTCGCGCCGGCAGATACGCTGGAGCGCCGTGGCCGGTACCTCGAGAGGCAAGATGCGTCCGCCAGAGAAGAACCATTCCCCTGCCCATGGCGCCTCGCGACGTTTGGCGAGCAAGCACTCAAACCCACGCGGACCATACCGCGTCGGTACGAGATCAGCCGTTGGCGTGTTGGACCACTGACGAACCGTGGGAAATACATCGTCAGGAATGAACTTCCGAGCCTTGGCGATTTCTTGAATCTGCTCAGCAGTTTCAGGGTAAAACGGATCGTGCGACATGCAAGTCTCCTTTCAGAGTGTAAAAAACAAAAAATCGGACTCCTGTCCGAACCAACCCCAATTATGAGACATTATGCATAAAAGTCAAGCAACTCCCCCTTTCCTGTTCCAGTTACAATAGTGGTATTATAAGCCACATATATGGAAACAACATCTAAAATTTACGTCGCCGGTCATCGTGGCCTCGTAGGCTCAGCTATTGTACGAGCACTAATTACACAAGGCTTTACTAATCTCATTACGCGCACAAGTAAAGAACTGGATCTTACCAACCAAGTGGCAGTGAGTGAATTTTTTGCAGCAGAAAAGCCCGAGTATGTTTTTCTAGCGGCAGCCAAGGTGGGCGGCATTATGGCCAACAAAAACTACCCAGCGGAATTCATCTACCAAAACCTCCAGATTCAAAATAACGTTATTGAGAACGCGCACAAAAACGACGTCAAAAAACTCCTCTTCTTAGGTAGTTCTTGTATCTATCCCAAAATGGCTCCGCAGCCAATCAAAGAGGAATACTTACTTTCAGGACCACTAGAACCTTCAAATGATGCTTACGCCCTAGCCAAGATTGCTGGTATCAAAATGTGTCAGTCATATAATACACAGTACGGGACAAACTACATCAGCGTGATGCCAACCAACCTATACGGAGAGAACGACAACTTCGACCTGGAAACTTCTCACGTCCTCCCTGCTCTTATCCGGCGCTTTGACGAAGCCAAGACAAACAATCTTCCTAGTGTCACCCTCTGGGGCTCTGGCACACCAATGCGTGAGTTCTTGTATGTCGACGACTTAGCTGATGCCTGCGTCCACCTGATGCTGACCTACGACCACAGTAACGAGATCGTAAATATTGGCACCGGAGAAGACGTCACAATTAAAGAACTGGCCGAGACCATTGCAGCCACAGTTGGCTACACCGGCACCCTAGAGTGGGACACCACTAAGCCAGACGGCACCCCACGCAAACTCCTCGATGTATCAAAACTTCACTCCCTCGGCTTTAAACACCAAGTATCGCTTGAAGACGGCATCAGAAAAACCTACGAGTGGTACAAAGAAAATAACCCTGTACAATAACTGTCCATGTCTCACGCGACCGCAACTGACTTTACGCATATTAAACTGCCTTCACAAGTAAAGACAGTTCTTCTTGATTTAGACAACACTTGCTACCAATACGACCCGTGCCACCAAGCTGCCATGCAAGACTTCAGGCAGGCTCTAGAAAGTATCATTGGTCCTATTACTGACTTTGATACGCTATATAAAGCAGCGCAGCAGCAAGTAAAAAGCCGCATCCCCACTCATGCCGCGAGCCACAGTAGAGTTCTTTACGCCCAAGCCTTATGCGAGCTCCTAGGTCGGACCGACGCCCATATTCATGCAGCCCACTTAGAAAAAGTCTACTGGGATACCTTCCTTAGCACTATGCAAAAAACCGCTGGATTAGACGCTTTTCTTGCGCATTGCCAAAAAAGTGATACAACAGTTGTAGTTGTTTCTGACCTTACTACCACCATCCAATGCCAAAAGCTGGTCGCACTACATATTGCAGAAAATATAGACTTTTTAGTCACTGCTGAAGAAGTGGGTGCAGACAAACCTGACCCAAAACCCTTTTTGGTAGCTCTAGAGAAAGCTGGGGGCGATAAACAGACATCGATAGTAATTGGAGATAACTATGAACGCGACATAGAAGGAGCTATAGCTCTCGGCATCGCCAGTATTCTGATTACTCATGACACAAAAAATCAAACAACTCCTGTACGATAAAACTGGTCACTTTAAACTTACCTTTCTTTCTTCGTATCTTTTTGTTTTTGGACTAATCGCCAAGCTCTACGCAGCCACATTTTTTACTGGAGAAAATTTTACACATTTATTTACCCCATTTCTTAAGTCGTTTATTTTACAAGCTGGCAATCCCTACCAATTCTTTTTTCAAAATGGTCTCCTTGAAGCTTTTCCCTATCCGCAACTGATGTTATATGTGATGTCTGCTCCCGCAGCCATCATGGGTCAACTCCTAGGCCCAGAACTATTTATTGTAACTCCGGGTGACTCCCTCCTTTTTCACCTGCCTATACTAGCAGCCGACATTGTCATACTGGTAGTACTTTCTAGATGGCTCAAAAATAAACATACAGAATTACTGTGGTTATACTGGCTTTCTCCAATCCTCTTCTACATCAACTACATCCACAGCCAACTTGATGCAGTACCAATTGCCCTCACTTTTGTATTTCTATATTTTTTGTTTAAAGAGCGCTGGCTGTATGCTTTCATTTTTCTCGGTGCGGCCATCGCTACCAAATTCCATATAATAATCCTACTTCCCTTTACACTGATTTATTTGTGGCGTCGTCGGGTATCAAAAGTACTCATTAGTATATTTGCAGCTCTGCCAATTCTGGTTTTTCTTATCGTCAACAATATACAACTTCTCAGTGAGGCGTTTTTAACTATTGTCTTTGCCAATCGTGAACAAGGTAAAGTATTTGATTTACAACTATCCCTAGGCAGTGAGTATGTACTTTATATAATCCCCTTTGCGTACATTCTATTATTTTTACACGCACTTACCTTTACTCGACTCAACCGTGACACCTTTGTCATGTTCTTAGGCTTCAGCTTCGGTATTTTAACTCTTGGTATTCCACCGATGCAGGGTTGGTATTATTGGATACTTCCCTTTTTGATATATTTTTATGTTAAAAACGAACAATTCTCAAAAGTACCATTCGCCATTCTTACAGTTGCGTACTTTGTGCATTTTGCACTTATTCCTGATTCGGACTATGTTTCAGTTTTTAGTGCCATAGCACCTGCGGTAGCCTCCTTACCAAACCCATATGAACTAATCAGTAATGCTGGCTTCGATGCTGATTTGGTAAGTAACTTAGCTTTGAGTTTTCTACAAGCCTGTCTATTCATGAATGTGTTGTGGTTATACCGTCGTGGTGTAGAAGAAAGTAAAAAACAAAAGTTATATAACATGCCATACCTTATTGGTATTGCTGGTGATTCTGGTAGTGGCAAAAGCACCTTAACTGATCTATTTGTTGATCTATTCGGGACGAAGCACGTAGCCATAGTCCCAGGCGACGCCATGCACAAGTGGGAACGAGGAGATACCATGTGGAGTAAATTTACCCACCTCGACCCTAGGGCAAATCAGCTACATAACGACCTAGAATATGTCCGTCAATTACAAAGTGGGCAAGATATCTACCGTCGCCATTATGACCACCAGACTGGTAAATTTTCAACCCCAGACAAGCTAGAGTCGAAGTCGGTCGTAGTCTTTGAAGGACTACACTCTTTCTTCTTAACTGAGATGCAACAGGCGCTTGATCTAAAAGTATTCATAAAGCCCGATAATCAACTACGCACCCACTGGAAAGTAAAGCGTGATATGGCAGACCGTGGCTATACCAAAGACAAGGTACTCGCCCAACTCCAAACCCGCGAGCAAGACGCCAAAGAATACGTAAACATCCAAGAGAAATACGCCGATATTACTTTCTCACTAAAGTCCCTCATTACCATTCCCGAGACAGACATTGGTACAGACATTAATGTGCCGGTATATCTGGAAATCACTTGCGATAATAAGATCTACCTTGAGCCATTCCTCGAGACACTTTCTACGTACGTAAACATTGAACACACCTTTACCGACAAACACCAAATAGTGAGCTTGACTGGTTCAATCTCTGGTTCAGTACTAGAACATCTATCGTACTCACTCATTCCAGACTTATTTGATATCGTCACCGAAAAGCCTCACTGGTCTTCCGACCACCGCGGCATCATGCAGCTCTTTATCTCGTACTACATTCTCAACTCCCTCAACTACAATCGTCAATCAACTCCGACCAAGCCTTTGCGCAAAAACGCTACTCTTACCGATATCGTACAGAGTGCCAACCTAATTGGTGCTGAGTGCACTTACGTACAAGGTGGAGGAGGCAATGTCTCTGTAAAAATTGGTAATGACGTCATGGCCGTGAAGGCATCCGGTCTTCGCTTAGAAGAACTTCAAGAAACATCCGGTTTTGTCGGAATTGACCACACTGCGGTACGGCGCTTTTTTAATACCCCGCGTGACAACAACACTGACGCTGAAGCCCTAGCGACGGCTTACAATGCAGCAATCTCGGCCGGCAAAGTAGCGTTGCCGGGCTACCCTGACACAGAACTTCGACCATCAATCGAGACCGGATTTCATGCCATCCTCGACACCGCTGTGATTCACACTCATTCTGTCTTCGTAAATATCCTGACTTGTAGTAACGAAGGCACCGACATCTTGAAGAAACTTTTTCCTGAAGCTGCCTTTGTACCCTACTACACCCCGGGAGCCTCACTTACATTTGCCATCAGTCAATTCTTAAAAACTGCTCCATATACCGTTTTCTTCCTAGAGAATCATGGGGTTATTGTTTCAGGTAAGACGGTAGCCGAAGCGCATTCCAAACACACCGAGATAAACTCCATCATCAAAAAACACCTCCGACTACATGACGAGTTCCCTGTTACTGCCGTAGTCACCGAAGCTGATGGTCGACTAGTAAGTAACCACGCCTCTTTGCGTGCCTTCATTTTAAAACACTCAGACTTACTACCCATCTTCACTGAGACGATTCTATTTCCAGACCAGGTGGTGTATTGCACCAAGTTTGGCTTTGTTGGCGACAATAAACCGATTACCGTAGATAGGGTGACTGGAGAGATTACTTATGATGTATCATATAAAGAAGCCCTAGCCTTTATTGAAACGTTTGTTGCTTGGGTATATATTGAATCAGAAATTCGCCGCCATAACTTCACCCACAAACTCATAACTGCCGAAGAAGGCCAATACATCCTAAATATGGACAGTGAAAAATACCGACAAAAACTAATTTCTTAAGTCCCAGTAAATAAAATTTCTATGAAACTAGTTATTCCAATGTCTGGAAGCGGAAGCCGCTTCGTAGCTGCTGGCTACACCTCACTTAAACCACTTATTGTAGTAGAGGGTCGCCCACTGATTGCTCATGTGCTTGATATGTTTCCCGGTGAGGAAGATGTGGTATTTATTTGTAACGAGGAACATCTAGGCACTACAGACATAGTTTCCGTCCTAAAAGCCCTTAAACCGAGCTGTACGATTATTACTGTCCCTGGCAAACAAAAAGGACCGGTAGCTGCTCTTGTTCACGCCTTTGGGGTAATTGATGACGACGAAGACGTTATGGTTAGTTACTGTGACTTTACCCAAGACTGGGACTACGCTGCCTTTAAAGCTGTGGCACGGACTAAACAATTTGCTGGAGCAGTGCCAGCCTACACAGGCTTTCATCCACACCTGCTTCGAAAAAATCTCTACGCTGGCATTATTGCTGATGAAAATAATGTAATGCAAGCTATCCAAGAAAAACATTGCTTCACCGAAAATCCAGAGGATTCGTACCACTCAAGTGGTGTCTATTACTTTGCCTCAGGTAAGCTACTCAAGCGCTACGCTAATGAACTGATTGAGAGTGGAGCGAATCTCAACGGAGAATACTACGCAAGCATGATGTACCCGCTTGTACTGCGAGACAATCTTTCGGTCTTTGTTCCCAAAGTTACCGCGTTTATGCAGTGGGGTACACCTGAAGATCTAGAAGAGTATGAGGCTTGGTCTAGATTAATTCATGCTGAGCTTGGACTACAAAAAAAGCGTACCGATATACCAGAAGCCAGGGAACAGTTAGTAAAAATCCCCTACCCCAAAAATTCTCCTGGGTTCCAAAAAAGTTATGCTTACTGGGCAAGTATTTTTAATAAAGAAATAAGCTAAAAAAACCCTGTCTAGCCGAAACTAGCAGGGATTTTGTAAAAAGAATGATTTCTGATTAGAGTCCGCACTCTTCCCATTGGTGTGCTTCTTCAATCGAGGTCATGACCGCCGTCGGTGCAAAGCCAAGAGATTTCATCTTCTCAACATAGACTTGAATGTCGTTCGGACGGCCCCATCGCTCAGGACAGACCAAACACGTCTTGAATAACTGCAGACGTTTGACCGTTTCAGCATCAAGTGGAAGTTTGGTGTTGGTATCAATCCAAACCCAATCAAGAAGTGGCTGACCATCAACTATTTGCGCTTCTACCGCCTCAATCGGCTCCGCCTCAGAGTAGCGAACAGCGATGTTTCGCACCCCAAGCCGACGTGTCGCCGCATAAAGATACGGAAATTCGACATCGAGCAAGAATGAGTCTCCCTTAATGCCGCACTTCTTGGCCAACTCCAAAATCTGTGCTTCGTAGCCTGCTTCCTTGGTATTAAAGATGATCCCGCCCTGAATACCAAGGCGGTTGTACTCCTGGAGCAAGGTTTCGAGTTCTAAATATTCCACCCCATCTTGAAGCGGGTCATGATTGAGAAACATCTTCTGCCCGAAACCACGGACATCAATCTCAATCCCGAACTCCGTCTTCACACGAGCTAGTTTCTCTAGCGTGTTCACTCTATGCGCATAGATTTTCATAGATATTTCCTTGAAGTTGATTGAGGGATATAGATTACAAACCAATCGTCATTAAAACATTTTTTCACAAAAAAGCAATGTTGTCAGGACAGCTTGCTTTGTAATTAATGAACTTAAGTCATTTATTTGTTTTGTTGTATAATGCAATAAAATTATCTGCCTAAATAAATCATATGATAAACATCATTCCCATGGCCGGTCTCGGTTCACGCTTTTCGGCCGAAGGTTACCTGCTCCCAAAGCCACTCATCCCAGTATCTGGCTTACCAATGATTTCACAAGTGATTCGTCGTTTACCAAAAGCTGAAGAGACTGTTTTTATCGTGCGTGAAGAACACCGCCATGAATTTGCGATTGAAGAAATTATAAAAAAAGACAATCCAAACGCCCGTATTATAGAATTGTCTGAAACCACCGACGGGCAAGCCACCACTTGCCTATTAGGACTAGAAGGAGTACCTGATGATGAAGAAGTATTTATTAGTGCTTGCGATAATAGCTTCCTTTTTGATGAAGCAAAGTTTGCTGCCCTCAGAGCCAAGCCTGATGTAGATTGCATTGTCTGGACCTTTACCAAAGATGAACTCTTGACCACCAAGCCAACCGCCTGGGGCTGGGTCAAACTAGCAGACGATGGTGAGACTATCGCTGATATGTCAGTCAAAGTACCAGTCTCAGATACTCCATTTAATGACCACGCTGTAGTGGCCACGTTCTGGTTCCGCCGAGCCGGAGACTTCAGAGCAGCCTATGCCAAAATGGTCGAGGAGAACTACCGCATCAATAATGAATTCTATGTAGATTCAATGCCGGTGTTTATGCAAAAAATTGGAAAGAAAAGTGTCATCTTCCCTGTCGACCTATATGTCAGTTGGGGCAAACCAGCCGACCTTCATCTATACGATTTACGCGAATACGAACACTCAATCGGTCAAGACAAGAGTGGGGCTTGGAAAAAATTCTTTTCTTCATTATAGACAATCAAAATTCAGCCCCCTTGCACACATGGTGAAAGGGGGCTTTTTTTAGCTGACAACAACTAGGTCGTCAGCAGGTCGTATGTCGTACCGACAAAGGTGCCTTGAGAGACAAACATCGCCGGCCGTTCTTGCAGCACAGCATTCCAGCCCTCAACCCAAGCTACCAGCTTCATTGCTACTTCGATGGAATAGTCGAAGCGCTTGGTGCGGGCCATAGTAGCGTGGAAGATTGATAAGGGTTTTGGTACCCCTCCATGTTCAATCATTACCTGACTCGCCCAGCCGCGCCATTCGGAGACTGCATCCGGCACTCCTTCATTCACGAGCACAATGTTGCCACCACCATCAAGCACGAGCCGGTTGAAGCTCAACAAGTTGCCGTCAACGTAGTCGACTCCCGATTCGAGCTCAGACTGCGCCGTATGTCCACCTGTTGCAACCTGAATGGTCGCATGAAGTGGGAACTCGCGCCCAGCCATAAAGAAAGAGAAGCCCATCCCTTCAAAGCGATTGAGGTATCGCAAGAGCTCACGCACCACCCCTCCGCAATCCTTCAACTTCACTGCCACAATCATGTCATTGCGAAGGACTTCATTTACCCCCGGAAAGAGCGTCGTAGTACCGTTCTGCAGTTTCTCCACGCCGGCCCGATGACTGGCGTCATAGTGAGCTTTGAAAAAATCGTTCAATTGAATCTCCTTATGAGAGACCGATCAGCACTTTGCGTCACGTATCTGGCGCAGATTAAAACACACTTTAATGCATTTGTACACGAGCACCAATACACGATATACTGATTTTACTCTACATGCAGAATATTATTGAAACAGTCTCTCGTAACTTTTTTACAAAAAACTTTGCTGTGTTTTTTTGTATTGGCGTCACCACTGCCCTATTTGACTACTTGTTGTATGTATTTCTTCTGTCTCACGCCTGGCCAATGATTCTAGCTAAATCCTTAGCTTCAGCGATTGCTGTAGTATTTAACTACTTACTCAATTCTAAATTTAATTTTGGCAAGGTCCATACCATGAGCTTAAAACACCTAGGCTATTATGGAATATTGTATGCTTTTCTCATCATTATTCATACGCTTTTTAACCAAGGATTGTTTATCCTGCTAAACAATGTCAATATAGCTGTATTTGGGGCACTATGTATTTCAACTTTTGTGAATTACATAGGTGTCAAAAAATTTTTCAATCATTTTCGTAACTAATAATTTTATTCTGTATGTTGTTTGAACTCGCAAAAAAACTTAGCTTTATTCAAAACGTTGTAGTGAATGTACAAACATCACTTCATCCTTCCATCATGCACAATCTCGGCAAAATCGAGATGATTAAGAAAGCCATGTGGCATTGTGAACTTGAAGGCATCACTGGCGATTACTTTGAGTTTGGAATTTATGAAGGCACATCATTGTATGCAGCTGTCAAAGCTCACAAAAAAATAAACAGCGTATATAAGCGAAACTTCTATGGTTTTGACTCTTTTGATGAAGGTTTTAAATATTTTGACAACAAGGACAAGCACCCCTATTTTAAAGAAGGAGACTTTGTCAGCTCATATGAAAAAGTTACAAAGAGGTTCAAAAAATTTCCTCACGTGAAGTTGATTAAGGGCTATTTTGAAGAAACAACTACTGCTCCCGAGTCAAAAAACATTTATGGAGACAACAAATGTTCTATTGTTTTTATTGACTGCGATTTAATGCACCCAGCCGGTGTTGCACTTGAGTACGTATACCCTATCCTTCAAACAGGCTCAATCATTATTCTAGATGACTACTTTGCGTATAAAGGAGATGAGAATCTTGGTACCAGTGGTGCCTTACGCGCTTTTCAAGAAAAGCACCCTACGGTTAAGGTACGAGAATTTTCTGATTATGGATATGGGGGTAAATCTTTTGTGGTAACTAGTTTATAAACATAATTTCATAGGTATGAAGTTATCTATAGTAGTTCCCTGCTACAACGAGGCAGAGAATATACCTAAATTAATACGAGCATACGCTGAGGTAATCACTCGTAACGACATTGAGATTATCTTGATCAACAACGGATCAACTGACAACACAGCCGCACTTCTCACCGAGATTGCTCCACAGCACTCACCTTGGCTTCATGTGGTTACTGTACCGGTGAATGAAGGCTATGGGTTTGGTATTCTGGAAGGCCTTAGGGCCGCCCAAGGTGAGTTTATCGGTTGGACCCATGGCGACTTACAAACTCCTCCTAGAGACATCATTACTGCTCTGTCTATTCTCGAGGCAAACAACTACAAACAAAATTTATACATCAAAGGAAATCGCCAAGGTCGTCCTCTCTTTGACAGTTTTTTTACAGGAGGGATGAGTATTTTTGAATCGTTATACTTTGGGGTAAAAATGTACGATATAAATGCTCAACCCAACGTTTTTCATAAAAGCTTTTTTGCGACCTGGAGCAATCCTCCACATGACTTTGCGCTTGATTTGTACGTATTTTATATGGCTATCAAAGCCGAGCTTAATATAATCCGCTTCCCAGTACAGTTCCCCAAACGACAGCACGGTACCTCAAAGTGGAATACTGGCCTGGCTTCCAAGTGGAAATTCATCAAGCGCACTATTTCGTTTAGCAAGAGCCTTAAACATTCATTATCTTGACGATGCTAATATCTTGTACTACACACCACTACGGGTTGTACCTGGTGCAAATAGCAGTTCAAACCGTTCTGTCACAGTTAGTACATCAGCAGCTTCAGTCGGTGCCCCAACTCCAAGTGAGTCATAACGCATAAAATCAATGCTCGGGAGCATAAAATTACCAAAAATACCCAAAACAAAGAAATCTACCAATACAGGTACAACTGCAACAGCAAGAATTCCTTTGGCTAAAATGCGGGTGAGCTTATTTTCTTGTTCATTCATTATTGCCAATATCACCCCAAGAACAAACAGCGATAAGGCTACTCCTGGCGCAAAAAAGCGTGACAACTCTCCATACTGACCATACACAAATATAATTGATGATATGATCCACCCGCCAAAAAACAATGGTAGTGTCACCACATACAGCTCTTTAAACTTGGCCGGCAGGACAACTATCTTCTTTCGCAATAACCAGTAGCCGACAGCTAGACCAAAGAGCGGGAGTACGACAAGTTGGAACGAACGCACTAATCGGACAAACTTCCAAAGCAATTCATTCTCTTTCAGACCCTTAATGAACAGAAGAAGCTCTGTGTATTTTGTCGGCTCTGCTACTGCATCCATCGTAAGGGCTGGGTCATATATAATTGGCTCGTTTTTTGCCACAATTTCTTGCTTCGGCGTAATCGGTGCGTTGCTCACTGCTTTCCAAAGATATACCATCTTCATTGGTGCATAAAATTCTGCCTCCACAGTTCTAAACCAGCGTAATTCAATTGCCGGTTTACCTTCTTGATCTGCAACAGATTTTACCCCAGGAATTCCACTCGCAGGGGCATGGAAAGCGAAGATTCCTCCGACCAAAAGCGTACTAGAAACAACAGCTACTACTGTAATCAGAATGCCCACCAACAAATTCTTGCACGTGGTTCTATAGGCTCCTTGTAGCAAGAAAAATAATCCCGTCAAACATAAAAATATAAGGCTGAGGTGTCCTCCATTTACGGACCAAGAAAATACAATCAATCCGAGTGTGAATAATTCAACCCAACCAAACCCTTTTTGTAACGAACGCCAAAAAATAATACTTGCGAGTAGTAAACTAGCCAATCCTATAACCACCTCATAATTATGCGAGAGTAAGATTGCGTGACTAGAATCAGTAACACTAGTGTAGCGGTACGAAAGCGCAGTATTGCCAAGGAGCACGAGTAGAGTTGGAAACAAGGCAGATCGTGGCCGTAAACATATTCGAGCCAAACCCCATATTAAAAGGACTGAAAAGACCAACACAACACAGTGCCACACAATAAGTGAGAATTGTGGCATATTCATCCCTAGCAACTGCGGCATAGCAGCCAATAGTGACTGGCCACTGTTTTGATTAATAAATGGCAGAGAGTCTGTATCAGCAATAGCATTAGCTAGATTTTCTGCTCTAAAACTATGATTTACTGCTCCAAACCCATAAGAATAGGGTGCTATCTCAGGATTAAGTACAATACGCGGAAGCGGAATAAGCGCATGGGCTAGGTTTAATGATGCAAATAAACAGCCTCCGATACAAACAGTTACTAAATAACGTTTATGGCGTCGCCAATTAATATCCTTCAAAAATACTGGTACGCATATAGCTACCACAGTAACCAGGAGCAAGGCCAAGGCCGCCCTAATGCCAAAAACTGTCTGTAACAACGCCCAGAAAGACAAGAAAGCAGATATGCCAATAAAAAAGGAGGCGCCTAGCGTAAGGGACGGGTTGTTCTGTGAAATTAAATCAAGCTTACGCCACATCACATACCCAGCACCAGTAACTGCAATTGAAAATAAACAAATAAATACGATCACTGCCACAACAGTCAAAAAAGTCATGTTTTATAGTATACTACATTGCTGAATAACGACTATATGCCTGAAAAAAACCTGATTTCTAGACTATTTTACGGAATTACACCACAGTGGATGCAGGAACGTATTACAGAGTACTGGAATAGTGCCGGACTTAAACGCTATGCATCTAACACCGCTTGGGCACTAGTGGCCAAAATTTTTAGCGTTCTCATTTCATTTTTTGTTACCATCTACCTTGTTAGGTATCTCGGTCCGCAAAATTACGGCAACCTCAGTTACGCTGTGAGTTTTGTTGGAATCTTCTCTGTGCTCAGTTCATTAGGAATTGACAATGTCCTATACCGAGAATTAATTTTATTTCCAGAAAAACGAAATGAGTACCTTGGCTCCGCTTTTATACTCAAGCTATCAGCAGGTTTAATTGCCAGCCTTGCCACCGTGCTCGGAGCAATCTTATTTGCAACTGATGACGTTTCTCAACTCATCATTATCATATTGGCAGGTACGTTTATTTTTAATGCCTTCAATGTTGTTGTCTATGAATTTCAGGCAAATGTAGAACAAAAATACCCTTCTCTGGTATCACTCGCAGTTGTCTTTATTTTAAATCTATTAAAACTTTGGGTCATATTTTTGGATCAGGGAATTATATATATCGGTGGTATTTTACTTTTGGAGTCGGTTTTATACGCTCTTATGTTTGCCTACATTCGGAGGAAATACTATGGTTCGTTTCGCAATTGGACATACAACCGGGCTGTGGCACTGAGTATCCTGCGTGATTCCTGGCCATTTATTTTTATAGCATTATTTGTTTCAGTTTATGCCCGAATTGACCAAGTGATGCTTAAACACCTAATTGATAGTTCGGCAGTAGGTATTTATGACGCAGCCGTCAGAATTGCCGAAGTCTGGTTATTTGTACCTGGCATTATTGCCTCATCTCTTTTCCCGGCCATTGTAAATGGTAAAAAGACCAGCATCCATGAGTACAAAAAACGACTTCTGACTTTGACTATTTTCTTAGTAGCTGTCGCAGGAATTGTGGCAATTTTTTCTACATTGATTGCAAAGCCACTGGTTCTAACACTGTACGGTCCAGCATTTATTGAAAGTGCCAATGTTTTCGCTATTTACATCTGGTCAGGAGTCTTTGTCTCTATCAGCCTAGTGCTTCATTATTTCTTGTTAGCAGAAAACAAACGTAAACTAATTTTTTATAGCTCTCTCGGCACAATGCTCATAAACATTATGCTAAACGTATTTCTTATTCCAAGCCATGGAATTATGGGTGCCGCTTGGGCAACGTTGATATCGTATGTTATTTTAATTCTACCGATTATTCTCATTCTAAAGCTTAAGTAATCTCTATGGAAAAACCTCAATACAGCATTGGTGTTGTCACCTATCACGCCAGATTTGATACTTATTTTAAACCTCTAATTAAACAACTTACTCTAGTTTTCCCAGACAAAGAAATAGTTTGTATCATAAATGGGCACCCAGACCGTACGCTACAAATAAACTATCTAAAAAAGATAACGGCATTCTTAAAATCGTTTCCGAACGTCCGCTACCTTACCTATGATGCCAACCAGTCACTATCTAAATGTTGGAATCAACTTATTATATTATCAAACACACCCCAGATCTTGATTCTCAATGACGACACAAACGTAAGTGAACTATTCCGCCACGAACTTGAGCAACAAATCCAAAACCTAGACACCTTTACTCTAAACAACAGCTGGAGTCACTTTGTTATATCTAAAGCCACGGTCAAAAAAGTGGGTTGGTTTGATGAGCGCTTCTTGGGCGTTGGTCAGGAAGACGGAGACTATGCATACCGAATGGCTATACTCCAAGCAGAAGTAGGCAATTTTAAGTGTACTGGAATAAGAAACTTTGTTGCCGAGCAAAAAAACCCCAGCTGGAGCAGCATATCAACTACCACCGGTGGCACCCGCTATGCAGATGTAAACAGGGAGTTTTTTAACCAGAAGTGGCAAACGCCTCTAAACTCACCAGACATTACTGAGTTTTCGTATACTTGTATATTTAATAACACCTCCTATTCATTTAATTTGATGCCTGGTATGGCAACTCCTGTATTTTATGATTTCTCAGTCTTAGACCAAAACATTGAACTTGCAAAATCAGCCAATTACACAGTATCACCCATCAAAATAACTACACAAAAAATCTACTTCTCAATCGGAAGATTTTTCGCGCGACTATTACGAAAAATTAAAAAGTAGAAAATTATTTTCTACATCAACTTCTCTTTCCAGGTACGAGGAGTCATCTCGTTATCGATTTCAAGATCTAGGTGATACAAAAATGGTTTTGGACCACGTTCACGAATGTGTGCAATCATTTCTTTTAGACCCTCTTCTAAAGTGGTCGAAGTTTTGTAGCCAATGAGCTTCCTAGCCTTATCGGCACTACAGGTGGCATGCTTAACTTCTTGAGGGCGGCCAGCCATATGCACTGGGTCAAGTTTAAAATCAAGTAACCGAGCAATTGTTTCAGCTAGTGTATTAATGGTCACAAACTCTTCATCTGGACCAATATTAATTACTTCACCTACAACCTCAGGGCTTTCGCCCAAGGTCATCAGCGGCAAGACCACGTCTTCCACAAATGAAAAACAACGCTTTTGCTCACCGTCACCATAAATAAATGGTTGTCGGCCTTGGAGCATGAGATTTATCATAATTGAAGCCACATTTCGATATGGATCGTCGTATTTTTGGCGAGCGCCAATGATGTTGTGCGGTACCGCAATCACATACTCCATACCATGTACCGAACAAATGTTTCTAACCTGCAGCTCAGCTGCATATTTAGCAATGCCGTATGGGTCTTGCGGCAAAGGAATCATATCTTCAGTAAACGGCACAGTCTCTTGTGTACCGTAGCGAGCCATAGAAGAACAGTGTACAAAGCGCTTAACTTTGTTTGCCACAGCCGCACTTAACAATGAGGTAGTGATCCCATACACGTTTTGTGACACAAGGTGAGGAGAGAAAACCGAAAGCCCTTCGTACGCTGTAGCAGCACAGTGGTAAATAACATCTACCCCCTTTAGTAGCGGCACAAGTTCAGCCCGATCAATAAGGTCAATTTGGTGAAATTCAACCTGTGGGTTTACGTTGTCTAGATACCCCCCAATAAGATTATCTACACCGATTACACGATGACCCTTCTCAATTAAAGCATCAGCCACATGACTCCCGAGGAAACCGGCAACTCCAGAGATAAAGAAGGTTTTTTGATTCATAGGAAATCATCATATCACACCGGTGGATTTATGATAAAGTAGTGACTATAATCACTTATACATACCCACATGGCAGCCATTTCAATTATCACCTCGATGTACCGGACTGAACAACACTTGCCTAATTGGAGCAAGCAAGTACTATCATTTGCCGAAGAAGCCCATAAAATCGGTCTCGATTTTGAAATTAACGCCATCGCCAACGAGCCATCAGCTGTTGAACTTGAACATTTAAATAAACTTGCAGTCTATTCATGGTTCCACCTACATAGCGTACCCCGTGAATCTATCTATGCATCTTGGAACCGAGGAGTCCGAGTCTCAACGGCAAAGGTATGTACTTTTTGGAATGTAGACGACATTCGCAATGCCAAAGCTATCGCTGATGGACTCAGTCAAATCGCCGATGGCTCTACGACAGAAAAGACTGGTGCTGTTGTATACTTCCCTTTCATTTACAAGCGGTACATAAATTTCTTAAACCATAACTTTTTGGTAAAGCGCACTACTGTATGGCCACCTATCTTTAGTAAAGCTGAGTTTATACAATCTATGCACATGGGCCCGTTCTTCATGTTTACAAAAAGCGCTTATGAGCGCATTAGTGGTTTTGATGAGAAATACACTATTGTTGGAGACTATGAATGGCAAGCCCGAGCGGCTGCAAATGGAGTACAGTTCCTAAAATCAGATACTATTGCAGGAATATTTACTAACAACGGCAAGACATTAAGTGGGAGTCGAGCTGCCAAGCACGCTACCGAACTTCAGTCAGTTTACGATAAATTTAATGTTGCCAAGACGGCAGTCTAATATGAAAATAATTGCACTAGTTCCTGTAAAGAATGAAAGTTGGGCCCTCCCTTCTTACCTTTCTAGTGTCTCAAAAATTGCTGACCACATCATTGCACTAGATGACTCCTCTACTGATTCAAGCAGAGACATCCTACAAGCGGCCGGAGCTACGGTTGTAAAATATGACGCAACTGGAGAAAAGCTTGTAAATATGGGTAAGCGTAGACAACGACTCTTGGAACTTGGTCGTGATGCTGAGGGTACTCACTTTATTTGGCTTGATGCTGACGAAACTTTTTCTGCCAACTTTGCAGAAAAAGCCAAAGAGATAATTTCAAAATTACAACCTGGCGAAAAGCTGACGATGCGGTGGATACATGCCTGGAAAAATTGTGAAAATTACCTTACCGACCCACGTTCACCCTTTGGGTATATCTGGAAGGACTTTATTGTCTGCGATACTCCTTCATATTCTTTTGAAGCCAAGTTTCTCTCAGAGGCCAGGACCCCGGGACCTATCACAAATCCCATAAGGCTTTCGGAGGAGCAAGGAGTGGTAATTCATTGGCAATTTGCTCGCTTTGAAGCCACGCAATACAAACAAGCACTATACCGCTGTACTGAATTACTTGAAGGGACACGCAGTGTACGGAGAATAAACCACATGTACGGAATAACCCTACCAAACGACACCTACACTAAAGCGGCAATTCCAAAACCCTGGATGGCCGAAATCGACTCTCCCGACACAAATAACACTGGCATTGATCCTTATTTAGCTCAAATTAAATACCTTTTTGATACACATGGAATTACCTACTTTGAAGGACTTCAAATTTGGCACATTCCGGAACTACATCAATTATTTATAAATA
>CAZBJN010000018.1:0-19204 GCA_964492305.1 uncultured Candidatus Saccharibacteria bacterium
AAGAAGCAAAAACTGCTTCTGGCGAAATTAATAAACTGCGTATTCGCGTACGTGCTTACGAGCACAAGATTCTCGATGCGAGTATCAAGCAGATTATTGATACTGCACTTCGCTTCGATGCGAAGGTAGTTGGTCCAATTCCTTTGCCGACCGAAATTAAGAAATATACAGTAAACCGCTCAACTTTCGTTTACAAAGATGCGCGAGAACAATTCGAAATGCGAACGCATAAGCGAGTCGTGGATATTCTTAATCCAAGTCCAAAGGTAGTAGAGGCGTTAACTAACCTCTCACTTCCTTCGGGAGTCAACATTGATGTAAAGATGATGTAGTATTCATCTGCCATTAAAACTAAAAACCACCCAATTATTGGGTGGTTTTTAGTATTTTACGTCCTGCCCACAAACCCCATCTACTTTGTTGCTTCCTTCACTCAAACATTCACCGTATAGCAAATACGTTTCATGTTTTTGTTCAGTCGCGCCTCGTAGCTTAGGGTTTGTGGGTAGGCCTTAACTAGCTTAGTGCTATACTCAAAATACCTAAATTTATGAATAAAGTTATATTTCATAACCTTTCTATCCCGTATGCACAGCCCTTAATTGGAATGTATGACTTCGATAAGAATGGAATTTTTTATGCCGTACCAGGAGATATTGTGGTCACTCGGTCAAAGGTAAGTAAAGCCTATTTAGATTTCCTTGAGTCCTGCGGCTATGATTTTGGGAATGTGACATTTGTTAGTAGTGACGAGGGGTTAGAAAATACCTGTAATTCTCCATTTGAAAATAATACTTTTATTAATCAAATTAAAAGAAACATCAACAATCCTAATGCCTATACATTTGATTCATTCATCTTTAGTAAACTTGAGTCGGAATTAGTAAATCAGCTAGGGTTAGTAAGCATAGTTAATGCAGAACAGTTCCAAAAATTTTCCACTAAATCATTTTTTAGAACCACTGCCAAAGAACTAAAAATTCGCATTCCGAGAGGTTTTGAAGTAGTTACTACTGTGTATGATGCTTTTGTAAAAATTTGTTACTTATTTTTAACAGGCTTTAAAAGAGTTGTTAGCAAGTACGATCATGGGTCAGCGGGAATTGGTACTAAGATTTACCATTTACGAAGTTTTCTCTCAGAACTAAACATTCTCGAAAATTATTTTAAAAGTGACAGTTTGTTAGGATTTCATGATTCAGAAATGAGAAGCTTCGTCATCGAGGGTTGGTATGACAATGTTGTCTATTCACCTAGCGTCCAGTTTTTTATTGGGGCGGAAGGAGAAGTGAGTGTTGTCTCAATTCATAATCAAGTTTTTTATGATAATAAAATTACCTATCGTGGCTGCTACTCAAAACAGGCCATTCCATCAGTGGTGGCAGAGAAGTTGGTTGAACAAGGAACTAAGTTTACTCACCATTTGAGTGCTCTAGGGCATCGAGGGCATCTTGGTTTTAATTCCATCGTACTGACTAATGGAGATTTGCTGTGGGTTGAGTTAAATCCAAGAAAAGTAATGTCGTCATATGTGTATCAGATGAGTAAGATAATTTATCAGTCAGATAGTGCTGACGTTTACTATCAATCATTACAGGTTTCTAAAGAAAAATGGGTGGGTAAGGAAATTGATGAAATATTGGTTGAATTGTCAAACGTGCTTTTTTCTAAGGATAGAAAAAGTGGCGTCATTCCGTTTAATTATGGCCTATTACACAGAGAAGGGACCTTGTCTGTTGCCGTGTTTTCGACAATGGAAGCTGATACTGATAAGATGATTAAATATGTCGAGAGTCTCTAACTCACTGGCTGGACACTTTATTATGAAGGCTTTGTGCTCCGCCCAAGAGACAGGGATTCTCGAGTACTTGGGCAAAAATACTGGCGGCGTCTCCGGAGAAGATATTGCTTCAAATTTGAGTTTAGATAAAAATATTGTAGAGAGTCTGCTGGATTTTTTGGTTGTTAATCTTCCAGAATTTTTTGATAAAAATGAAGGACTCTATATTGTAAAGCGCCCATTTTTTGAAAGTTCTACCCAAAACTCAATTTACTTCGCTCTTGCCTACGAAGACGTTTTAAATAATCTCCCTTCATTATTACGGAAGGAAAAGAAATATGGAGTTGAAGTTGAGAGAAGTGGGAAATACCTAAGTAAATCTAGCGCCTTACACAATCACCATACTTGGCCCGAGATTGTAGATTATATAAAAGAACATAATTTCCAAACTATAGTGGACTTAGGTTGTGGCTCAGGTGACCTTTTAAAACACCTAGCTAAAACATTGCCGGGATTGCAGTTGGTGGGAATAGAAAATAATACAGACGCAGCAAATATTTCTAAAGAAGATAAGAATGAGAATATTAAATTTATTAAGGGCGATGTGGCCACGCCAGAGGTGTGGTTAGAAGATCTTTCTATAAAGAATATTGAGAAAACTCTATTTATAAGTGTTACTGTCTGGCATGAGTTTTTGTGGTCAGGAGAAACTGAGCTTCAGAAAGTTTTTTCTAAGTACCATGCCCTATATAAAGGCGGTGCCTTTCTAATGGTGGAAAAAAATGGCTATAGTCTCAATAGCCTAAGATTATTACCTGACTCAATTAAAGATGTGACCTCTGTATATCAAATGGTACATCCAGTCACAAACCAGGGGATGCCACAGTCACCAGCCGTCTGGCGTTCATTAATTGAATCCTCAGAAGTTTCATTGGTGACTGTATTGCCAGCCCAACCAGATATGAGTATTTTTGTTTGTAAACTTTAGTATGACCAACATTTCAAAGCTACTAGATAGAAATACTGATAGTCTAGATAATATAGTCCTAGCAGAGGAGTTCGTGGTGCAGAGAATGATACGAAACTGCTCCCCGTTTCAACCATTGCCGACTTTGGTTGTCATCAAGGCGTCCATCTTTTTATTTTTTGTAAAATTGTTAGAGAAGGTGGCTCGGGAAAAACTTTATATTAAAAACGCTCAAAGAGAACTTCATTTAGTTGATTCAAGACTGCGAACAATACTAAATTCTTTGATTGCAAAAAATATTGTGTACGGATGGGATTTATTGAGTAATTATCCAGACGCTCCGGCAGTCATTAGGTACGGAGTTTATCTAAAGCTGACTGGTCCGGTTCTGGGAAATACCTATAACGCAGAAGGGTTTGGCGTTGCTAATGATAAAAATGCCGCATTGTTAATTGCTGTAGCTGAGGCGCTCGAACGTCAATCAGCTTACATCTGGAATCCTAGCGTGATAGTGAAGGGTAGCTTTGACACACTCAAAGATACACATAACCTTGTGTGGATGGATTTATTTTCAGAAAAACAAAAAGCCGAGGATGAAAAAATGAATGTCAGCAAAAACTCAATAGTGGGCTGGGCACCCGCTGTAGGAATACATAATAATAAAAAATATTTGCTGCCAGCTCAAATGGTTTATGTTCTGTATGGAAACGAAAATCTCAAGGAACCAATTTTTACCGACTCATCAACTAGCGGGGTAGCTGCCGGGGCATCATTTGAACACGCTGCTTGCCAAGCACTGTGCGAGCTGGTGGAACGGGATGCTCTTATGGGTTTTTGGTTAAATAAAATCCCTCCGCCACTAATTGATCCAAATACAATTGAGTCCAAGGACATCCGTCAAAAAATTTCAACGTTAAAAAAGTATAAATTCGAGTTATATATTTTGGATATAACCTCAGATATAAAAATCCCTACCTTCTGTGCTGTACTACGCGACCCGACCGGAGAGGTGCCAGTATCAATGAGTGCTGTCGCTGATTTTGATAAGAATCATGCCCTAGAAAAATTAATTTTAGAAATAAGTAAATTTGCCCATTATCGGGCGGATGAAAATACTTACTCTAAAAATGGCAGTGACATCAGTAACTATCTAGATATATTTACCATGCCAGAGCGAAGGCATGTATGGACACAAAAGAACATGTTTCATGAAATAGATTTCTTTTTGCAAGGGGAGAAAAAAGATTTTTCTTCAATACAAGACCGAAAAGATATTTTAACGTACAAGAAAAAGCTAGAAGAAGTTAAAAAACTATTAAAGCAGAAGGGTATGGACGGATATCTAGCAGAGGTAACATCTAAAGAGGCGAACAGTGTTGGCTTGAGGGTGGTTAGGGCAGTAGTGCCAGATTTAATACCAATTCACTTTTCGGAGAAAAGAAAGCACCTGGGAGTCAGTCGCCTGTATGAATTTCCAGTTCTCCTCCGTATATCGACAGAAAGAAGTTCAGAAGATACGATTAATAACACACCACACCCATTTCTATGAGCCGTGATCCTCTAATAAAATACTTGACCGAAAACAGAACTTCCGCTTCTCAGAATTTTTTTAAGGAGAAGAAGTTGTACAAGGAGTACAGTCGAGCAGAATCAATTAAACTACCCCAGCCGATTTCTATTGATAAACCACTATCTGGTTTATTGCTCAGTAGGGAGTCACGCAGAGAGTTTGGGACAGACAAGATATCTATTGATGACCTCGGTAGTATTTTGTATTGGTCAGCCGGGGCTGTTCCTAGGATAAAAGAAGACACTATTCGAAGAATACAGCCGTCAGGAGGTGCTAAATATCCAGTTGAACTATATGTAGTAGCGTTTAAGGAAGCAGATAAGATTAAAAAGGGTGTCTATCACTACAATGTAAAAACTCACAGTCTCGAAAACTTACCTACCACCGATGAGATAGATATTTTAAACTGTCTGCCGCCACACGATGAATATGCAAAACAGGGGCATTTTTTGATTTTGTTTTCTTTTGTAAAAAACCGCTCTTTCAGAAAATACGGAGCATTGTCATACAAATTAGCTTTTATTGAGGCCGGTCACATTAGTCAGAATATGTATTTAATCACTGAAGCGTTAGGACACTCATGTTGTGGAATGGGAACTTCTGATGGGGGTTTGTTTGATGAGGCTTTAAATCTTAATGAAGCCGAGGAATCAGTATTCTACTCACTGGCGCTTGGTGCTCGTAGTAAATGACGTTATAATTTGATTAGTATTTACTTTGAACGTTTAATATATGAAATCAATTATGACTTCAAAAAACCTTATCACCATTACTCAAGTATTTTTTGTATTAGTAGTCCTGTATTTTTTGGAATCAGACATTGCGATGCCACTGCTAGCATTGAGTGCTAGTGGAAATTCTGGTTGTGGAAATGGCGCTGGTGGCGCTGGCGCTGGCGGTGGGTTTGGCGGAGGCGGTGGTAGTGCTGGCGGTGGGTTTGGCGGAGGCGGTAGTACACCTTTTCTTTCTGTATGGGATGGTAAGCGGTATAAATTTGAGAATGATATTTTGTTTGGAAAGCCTACCAGTCGATTTGACACAAAGGCTCTTGGTCAATCAGTTTATGAAAAAGGTGGTGTAGTTGGAGATATATATAAAATACAAAATACGGTAGTGCCTAAAGGAGGGTATCTCTCTTTCCAAATAAGAGAGATTGAGCCTGAGGAAAGTTACGTTGATTATTTGTCTTTGGTAAAAGTAGCCCATCCTACTAATGGCATATTGATTACAAGTTCTGACTTTAAGGACTTTTTAGTTTTTGATACTACAGAACTAAATGAGCAAGCTGGGGTAGAAAGTGCACAGATTATAAGTTCTAACAACAAGAACTTATCCGAGCGCATTTTGAACATTGAAAATACCACACTTGAACACGAGATGCAGACAGGGGATTCATTTACCCTCAAAGCAAAGGTGCGTGATATTGAAAATCCTCTGTACTTTGTACTAGGTTCTTTGTATAGAGATTGGGCGATGGGTGAGATAGGGTCATTAAATGACCTAAGCAACTACGCCATCATTCGGTCAAAACTTAAGGAAGTTTTGACCGAAAGTAAAACTGTTAAGTCTTTTATTACCGGTACAGCCTCTTTGGTTAATCTCACGCTAGTGTTTGTGGCCATTTGGGTCGTGTTAGGAATTCAAAGTTTAATATCTGTGCGTTCACTTGATAACGCAAATGAACCAGACTATTTAAGTGCAGCATTTGGTGTTAATAGTGCCTTAGCAGATGTTCCTAGTGGAGGAGGTGGAGGTGGTGGTGTAAGACCTGGTAAGTCTCTAAATATTGAGTATTTGACTGACAACGGATATCAATTGATTGATATTGTTCAGCCTAGATACCATAAGCGGAACCTGGATGCAGTTTTAATTCCACCTGATGCAATTTCTGCTGAAGGTGAGGTGACTATTAGAGTAACTGCTACCAAAAGGCATAATGTCACCAACGCTATGTTGGTGTCACCGACACAATTACTTACGGCCGAGACTGAAGAATTTAAGGTCCATAAGGCCTACAACAAACGGACAAAACACGACAGTGCCGAAGCTCTCAATAGCAAGATGTCACATGAATATCTCCACACTATTCCTGGAGATATCGTTGAAATCGAGTTTGGTCCAATAAATGAATCAAGCTTAATAACTGCTGACGATACCACTAACACCTATCTCGTTAGAGCGCATGGGTATTACACTTCACTATCTGAAAGTTCTGCTAGAGAAGCAGGTGATTGGGTAAAAAATCTTGATTCTGAATCCAAAGAAATTTTGCGTGGAATGTATTCGTTAAGTGATCATCATAAGAAAATAGCAGCCTAGCTTAAATTCATCAAAATATGTCACAAGAATCACAAGAGCCAGTAGTTGTTGAGAAATCTATATACAGAGACAAATTAATTTTTGGGGTCTCGATTTTGCTGGCTGTATCTCTATTATGGTTCTTTTATCCAAGCATTAAAAGTACATTACAAAATATGGTAAATGGTGAAGAGGCGGTGGTTCCTTTTGATGACTTGAGTGGCAATATTTACCTAACCTTAGCAAAAAGTGGGACTACGTTAGCTGACCTGTACGAATTCAATGTAGGTACACAAGAACTTAAAAAGACTTTCCCTAGTGATTCTAGTGAGCGTATTAGATTAACAGCCAAACTTTCTCCAGATTCAACTAAGCTCGCATTCTTCGATACATCAATTGATCCAGATTCAACATTTTACTATCCATCAAATGAATGGTTTCAGATGAGAGTAATTGATAAAGCTACTGGAGAAGCTTCTCAAATAACAGACACCGCTGATCCAAGTAAAAGACTGGGTGATTGGTCACCCGATGGTACAAAAATTGCTTATACTGCTCAAGTTACGGATGCAAATTTTGCTGATGTAGACAAACAGGATGTCTTTTATGATACTAATCAATGGGTGGTCTTTGTGGTTGATGTGAATAGTAAAGAACAAAAGGTTATTGATAGAGGGACACACCCATTTTGGTCACCGGACGGTAAGAAGATATTGTATATGAAGAGTGACGGCTTGTATCTGTATGATTTAAGCAACGATACGAAAAAAATAGTCCTCCCGACAACAGAAAGCTTTGATGCGACCACCAATATAAAAATTGATGTTTCAGGAGACGGCAGCTTACTGGCGCTCAGTATTCCTGAGGATCGAAACATGTATTTGTACAAAATCACTTCATGGGAATCAGGAATCATAGAAGACAGAATGACAATAGAAGCTAGTGGAAGTTCTATCTTTTGGCCAGTATTCTCACCAGACTCACGATATATAGCATTCCAAGAAGCTGACACGCGATCAGGTGCGGGCGCAGCCTCAAACGCCAGGTTGTCTGTATTTGATCTTAAAGCTAATTCATATCGAGAGTTAATCAAATTAGACGGATTTAACTTTGACGTCGCATTTATCTCAGATTGGAAATAAATAATTAAAATAAAAAATGCCCCACTCACCGAAAGGTAAGGGGGCTTTTTGTTTATGGTCAGGCACTGTGGTCAGTACTTGACCGCCTTCAGGGTTCCCATGGCGTAATCGCCGTAGCGGCCTTGCAGCTTGCCTTCAGCCGCTTTGATGTAAGAGGCCTTTGTGCCGTTGCCGAGCACAAGCTCGAGCACCTGAACCCCGTCGTCCTTCTCTGAAATGACGGCATCAAAGGTGCCGTGCTCGTAGTAGGGCTTGCCGGTGCTGTACAGCACCTTTGCCTTTCCGTCGGCGCCGATGCTCTGGATGACCAGGACATGGCAGAGCGGCTTGCTGGCACCGGTCCAGGCCCCTGCATAGAGACCAGACCAGCCGGCATAGGTTGCTGGAACAGAGTCAGCCTTCATGGGGGAGATGCGCCAGGGGAGCGAGGTTTCGGCCAAACAGGGATGCTCGGCCTTGACCTCGTCACCGAAGCTGGCGGCCAGGGCGGGTTGGGCGAAGAAAGCAGTCAGCAAAATCACGAGAGAGAAGAAGCGGTTCATGATGGGATTCCTTTCAAGGAACAGGGTGGAGGGGTTGAAAAATCAGACTACCGACTTTCTTTATACCATATTAGTGTTTATATGTCAAAGATAATTGTGGTCCGACCACCGGTGGAGAGCGTGATATAGTATGTTAAAGAAGTATCACCAGATGATAAAAGCCTACAGAAATAAACAATTATTTAGCCTAATAATGGCCGTTGCGGCAGGTCTTTTTTTGGTGAGTTTGGTGGCCACTCCTTATTATTACAACATCGGCAATGTCTTTTTTGGTGGCCAGCCCCCTCTTTATAATGTGCGTCTAGCTCAGTATTTTTTTAATGCGGCGGCCTATCCGCTGCTCGGAGAAGCTCCTGTCTTCGCACACTACCAGCTTTCTCGCACATACTTCATTCAGGGTGAGTTGGAACTTTCGTTACAGGAAGCACTAAATGAACTTAGGCAGCATCCTGAAAATAAACGCACCTATTACATACTTGGCCTAACCTACGGTTATTTAAATAGGGAAGTGGAAGCAATTGAGGCTTTTTCAGAATTTATCAAAGCCTACCCAGAATCTTGGGCCGCTCGCAATGATATGGCTTGGCTGCAGTTTAGAATTGGCGATATAGAAGGTGCGCTAGCTACTTTGAAGCCTGTATCGACAGTCCAAAATCCCTGGGTACAAAATACCTACGGCACCCTGCTCTTAAATAGCGGTAAAAAGGTTGAAGCCAAAGAGGCATTTTTGTTGGCAGAAGAGTTAGTGTCAAATATGAATGAAGAGACTTGGGGTAAAGCTTATCCTGGAAATGATCCCCGTGTTTACTCCGTAGGACTAGAAGCTATGAAACTATCTATTGCCAAAAATCTAGAATTAATTACGGAAAGTGACACATCCTTATCCCCTATTGAATAAGGTGGGTAATTTAAATTGCTGTCTTGAGTACGTGGTACTATTTAAATAGCTTATAAAGAGTATTAATAAATAACTCTAAGAGTATGAAAACAATTTCTACGTTTCTGTACCGACTATTTCTACCCACGATGCTAGTCGTTGGGGGACTTCTTGGCGTAACTACTCTAGCTGCCGGAGTTTTCTTTGTCACAGATGAGAACACGCCACATACTTCAGAATTGGCCTTCATTGAACATTCCTCAGATGTTGCGATGGTAGGTTCTGTAGTACCAGCCAGTTGTGAAAGTTCGCCCCCAACAAACCACTTTTCTGGTGACTGTCGAGCCTTGGACCGGGTTAATGGTGGTTGGTCTGGCTGGTCAAGTTGTTCAGTTACCTGTGGCGGCGGTACTCAAACCCGTAGTTGTACCAATCCTCGTCCAGCCAATGGCGGAGCTAATTGTTCTGGCGCTTCATCGCGTGCTTGTAATACTCAAGCTTGTCCTCCAGCTATAACCCTTACTGCTACACCGGTTAATATTGGTCCTGGCGACTCCTCGACCCTTCGTTGGACAGTGGTTCGAGCCACTAGTTGTACCGCCTCAGGTGGAACCTGGAGGGGGGCCAAGTCTGCTACTGGTGGAAGTGATGTGGTGTCGCCATCAGCTACAACCGCCTACACCCTTACCTGTACTGGCCCTGGTGGAACAGTTAGTCGTGGTATTACTGTGACATTGCCGACCGGTACTCTTTCAGCTAGTGCCTGTTCTATTCCACCAGAAGTAGCTACTTGTGACTCAAGAATACTTTGGTCTGCTCAAAATTTCCTTGGTGCTGCTTGGGTAACTCAAACCACTAGTGGCCAGAGGACTCTTACTAGCCCAGGCTTCCTTGCGGTCTCACCAGATGCCCGCACCATTTTGCTCGACGACCGCGGTAGTCGCTTCCAAATTAGTACTCTAGCTGACGCCACTTGTGCGGTAGGGGGAGTCTGGGTGCCGTTACTCAACCGTTGTGCAGCCATACCAATTATCACTATCGACGCTACTCCGGAGGTTATCCGGAGTGAGGAAACTGCTGAGCTCAGTATTACAATTGATTCAATTTATGACCTAACTTGTTCAATTATTGGCGGTACTAATCAAACTATTACCCACCGTGGTACGGTCAATGCAAGGGCTAGCTATACAACAGTAACTGACGCGCTCACATCTGCTCAGATAGTTCGTATCAACTGTGTGGCCGATATCGCTGCTGAAATTAATAACTTTGCAGAAACTCGCGTGAATGTAGTTCCAATACTACAAGAGACTTAGAAAAGAGATTGAGATAACTAAACTAGCCCGACGCCTTTGGCGTCGGGCTTTGTTGTTGTGGAGTTACCACAAATTGTGTATTTGGCAATGTTAGAATGTAAGTAAGAAATTTAATAATTTATTACAACCAAACCCATGTCATTTTTTAGAATACCAACAGTAATCTTTGCTTTTATTTTCTCCATAATTGCAATTTTCCCTAATATGGTCTTGGCAGAAACATATACTGCCGAACTACAGGCTGCGTATGGTCTATCAGCCGAAGACGCGCTATATGTGTCACAGCGTATGGAGTTTGAGGGGGTTACTATGTCTGATACTGATAAAGTCACTGAATTTGTCAGTGAACGAACAAGTGACCGAACAAGTCAGGCTTTGGTATATCCGACCCGTGTCACTGGTGTGCGAGCCGAAGAATCTTCGCCTGGGATTTTTAAGGTATCGTTTGATCTAAAAAATGACGGAGCAGCTCAGTCCGGTATAAAATACCGGGTAAATCTGCGGGCATTGACTGCTGAAGAGGAGACTGTTGAGCCACGGACTTACTCCATTACTTATCCAGAGGTGTTGACGCTGCAAGCGGGTGAGTCAATGTCTCGTACTGTTGAATTTGAGGTGCCAAACTATACACCGTCAGGTGAATACATAATGGCGGTTGAGCTAAGTGGTAGTCATGGAAATATTTTTGCAGTTGGGACCGTACCTGACTTGATTGTGGTAAATAACCAGCCAGTGCCACTAACTGTCGATTTCTCAAATTGTGGTTTGCAAATAAATAGTGGAGAAGAAGGTTTGTTTGATCGCTTGGAGGGAGTGGATGTGACTGCTGAAGAGGAGATTTATTTTACATGCAGAATCAAGAACACCTCATCTGAAACGGTAACTGCCTACCCACAATTTACTACCTACTTGCGTAATATATGGGGGGAGCAAATTGGCGAAGTCTCTAAGGGTACAGAATTATTGTCATTTGAGGCCGGAGAGGAAAGAGAAGTAAAAATTCTTATTCCAAAAGAACTTGCACCACAAGCGTATGATGTCAAAGTAGATCTTCTAAGCGGTGATGTTGCGGTCTCTGAGCCAGTCATTGCACACTATGTGATTCAAGGGCAAAGTGCCACTATCCAAAGTCTTACTATGGATTCTTCACGATATGAAGCTGACAAACTAATTAGATTTAATTTAGCTTGGACAGGATCTGCAGATGACTTTACTGGGTCTAGAAGCGGAAGTCAGGTTGAAGAAGGAGAGGAGCTGACAGCGGAAGTTTTTGTCACCACCCTTGAGGGAGCGCCATGTGGAGATGCAGCCACACAAACGCTTCCTCGTGACACACAAGGACTTGCTTCAATTGATGTGCCTATAATTTTTGAGTGCCCGACAGTGGTGGCTGAGGTGGTTCTAAAGTCTGCTGACGGCACAGTGTTTGCCGAACAGACTTTTAATTTTTCGGTAGTTGAAGAAGAAGATGTGGTAGTTCCTGTTGTCACTAAAGAACAAACATCTACCAAGATGTTAGCTATTGTGGTGTTTGGAGCCTTCATCTTAATCTTGGCTTCTATAATCTTATTGGCACGACGGAAAAAGAAAGATAACATTGTTGTGGCCTTGGCCATTGCTGTAGTTTCTTTCGGTATAAGTGCCGTCGTATATGCTGGTAACTTCTATGTAGCTTATGACATTTGGGATGTTCCTAATAAGGGTTGGGGGCTGCACCAAGTATGGGGAACATTTTCTGGTCCAAGTGGCACGTACCGCAATAGTCAATCGTTTGCTTTTTCTGGCAACATCACAAATGTCACTTGTGCTAACTCACGTGCTCGTTCTAGATTTGAGTTGAGAATCACCGGTCCACAGAATATATCGGGAAATTGGAACGCTTCAAGTTTTAGTTATTCCAGGCGAGCTAATCAGCTAGTTAATGGAAATTATCGAGGGGTTGTTACGTGGATAGATACCGGATGTAAATATTTTGGTGGAGGACGCCCTAATGTTCCACCGCGAGGACCAGATGTAGATTTTCAGTGTAATATCAATCCTGCTCGATCTGAGACATTTTACTTCACAATTGATAACGATCCTTCAGGTTCTGTTAGTGCTGGCGGTTGTACGATTGCTGCAGGAGCCAGTACTTGTGCTACTGTCGTAAACTGGTCAATCCTTAATCCAAACTATCCAGCTAGTACCAATTTACGAAACCTTACACACAGTTATGTATATTCTTGGGCAGCTAGTGGCAATGCCTGGCAAACCCTTTGGTACGGAACTCAAACTCTTGCAGCTCGAGATAATCACACCAACTTAGCTACGGTTAACGTAACTGCTTCCTGTGCTGCGGGAACTGTATGGACAGGTAGTATATGTAGTCCGGCGCCGGTAGTAACTCTTGCAGCATCGCCAACACTAGTAGGTCCTGGTAACTCTTCTACTCTTACTTGGACTGTGTCTGGTGCAACTTCATGTACTGCTAGCGGTGGTTGGTCTGGAGCCAAGTCTGCTACTGGAGGAAGTGAAGCAGTCTCACCTAGCGCTACAACTGTATATACACTCACTTGTACTAGCGCGAGTGGATCAACTGTTCGAAACGTTACTGTGACGTTGCCGACCGGTTCCCTCACTGCTGGGGGTTGTACAATCGCGCCCGAGGCTTCAAGTTGTCTATCAACAGTATCGTGGACGGCCAATAACTTCCTCGGTGCTGCCCAAGTTACTCAAACAACTAGTGGAGCAGCGGCAGGTTCTAATCCTGGTACCCTGGCTGTATCACCAGATGCACGAACTATTAAGCTAGATGACTTGGGTAGTAATTTTGAAATCACTACCATGGCCAACGCAGCTTGTTCTGCTGGTGGCGTGTGGGTACCGTCACTCTCTCGTTGTGCAGCCATGCCTATTATTGATTTGAACATAGATCCAGACGTAATCCGTAGTGGCAACACAGCTGATGTGGGAGTCACAGTTACTTCACCGTACGACCTTACTTGTACGCTAACCGGGGGAATTGATGAGACTATTGATCATACTGGTGCAGCAACTGCACAGTCATATACTGCTACCACCAACCCATTAACCTCAGCTCAGATTGTGTCGGTTACTTGTGTGGCAGATATCGCTGCAGACCTGCTAAATTCAACTGAAGGTCGCGTCAATGTAGTGCCTACAGTGCAAGAGATTTAATCCAGAATTAAGCAAAAAACAGCCCAGTGCCAATGGTACTGGGCTGTTTTTATAAAAGCCTTAAAAAGCTTGCCAAATCTCAAAAAACTCGTATACTAGCCTCAGTTTCTAAAAGACCTACGTACAGGTGTCGCCTTAGGGCACATCTGGACCAATGGGCACAAACCGCGCTATTTTGTGTGGACCTTGTGTCTACATAAAGTAGCGCGGTTTGTTGTGGTCTCTTGAAACAAGATTATTAGATAGTTCACTTTTAATGAAATTCATTATTGGAACAAAAGCTGGCATGACACAGGTGTTTGATGAAAACGGTGTGTGTAAGGCAGCTACCATCCTCAAAGTGGCACCTGCCACAGTTTCACAAGTAAAAAATGTTGAAACAGATGGTTATGTTGCGGTTCAAATTGCAACAGGAGATCAAAAAGAGCACCGAGTAGCGAAGGCTCAAAAAGGGCATTTCGGAAAAGGTGTACGCTTTGTTAAAGAGTTCCGTCCACGCGCAGGCGAGGAAGGTGTACTTGTTGACATGGCGAAGGATACAGCTTTTGACGCTACAATCTTTACTCCAGGAGACAAGATTGAAGTATCAGCAATATCAAAAGGTAAGGGCTTCCAAGGTGTAGTTAAGCGTCACGGTTTTGCCGGCGGTCGCCGTTCACACGGACAGAAGCACTCAGAACGAGAACCGGGATCTATCGGAGCAACCGGACTCAACCGAGTTATGAAAGGACAGCGTATGGCAGGTCGTATGGGATCTGACACTGTCACAGTCAAGAATCTACAAGTCCTACAAGTTAATGTAAGTGAAAACGTACTACTTGTCTCAGGCGCAATTCCAGGTCGAAAAGGAACATTAGTAGAGGTGCGTGGCATCTAAGGTAACATTCATATATGAACGCAAAAATATATTCTCATGAAGGAGCTGAAGTAGGAAATATTTCTCTCCCAGAAGCAGTGTTCGGTGTTGCCTGGAATGCAGACCTCGTACACGAAGTGGTTATTGGTATGCAGGCAAACGCCCGCGAATCAACAGCACACACTAAGGGTCGTGGTGACGTACGTGGAGGAGGAAAGAAGCCGTGGAAGCAAAAGGGAACTGGTCGTGCGCGACATGGTTCTAGCCGTTCTCCTATGTGGGTCGGTGGAGGTGTTTCTCATGGTCCTCGCAACGAAAAGGACTACTCAGTAAAGATTAACAAGAAGGTGCGTGCTAAGGCTTTGGCCGTAGTGCTCTCAAAGAAGTTTGTTGATGCTGAAGTTATCTTCGTGGACTCTCTCTCAATTACTGAACCAAAGACAGCGAAAGGAAAGATGATCTTGACCGCTCTCGCAAAGGGAACTGGACAGACTTCACTTTCAACTAAGCGAAAGAATACTGCACTAGTAGTACTTCCAAACCGTAGTGAAGCAATTGAAAAGAGTTTCCGTAACTTCGGTAATATCGAAGTAATGCAAGCCAAGGATATCAACCCAGTTGACCTCCTTACTTATAAGTATGTAGTAGTAGCTGACCCAACAAGTTCACTGGAAGTATTCAGTAAGCGAGTAAGTGTCACTGCTGCCGCACCTAAGAAATAATCTATGGCTCTCTTCAGTCGAAAGAAAGAAGTCAGTGCTGAGCAAGCAATTGCTCCAGTTGCTGGCAAAAGTGCTCCAAAGGCACTTTCAACCGATCGAGACCTGACTAGTGTTATCACTGGTCCACGTATCACAGAAAAGGCAGTAGGACTCGGCGATAGTAATGTATACACATTCAACGTTCGTCGTGACGCTACTAAGTACCTGGTTGCTGATGCAGTAAAGGCGCTCTACGGTGTGACGCCGGTGAAGGTAAACATCGTCAATAAAAAACCTGCAACTCGTCTCGCTGGTGCTCGTAACCGAATGGTTAAGGTCGCTGGTCAGAAAAAGGCGTATGTCTATCTAAAGAAGGGCGACACAATCAACCTTGTGTAGTCTGTTGACAGCGAATTGCGTCGTTGCTGCGTAGTAGATGACACTCACCGTACAATTAGTACGTCTCGTGACATCCACTACTAGCGCCTCGCACTTCATCTGTCACCAACCTCCACAAAAGAAAGACGGTTGAAATTTATTCGTTAGGAAGATAAGGCATAAAGCCACTATTTTCTAACCTCAACAACATGAAACACTATAAACCAACTTCTGCTGGCCGCCGTGATGGGTCGGTCATCGAATACAAGAAGAAACTTACATCAACAGACAGTAACCCACTTAAGGCTCTTACTAAAGGAAAGCGCAGTACTGGTGGACGCAACAACTTGGGGCGTACAACAAACCTGTACCGCGGTGGTGGTAACAAGCGTACCTATCGTTTGGTAGACTTTAAGTTTGATAAGAAGGATATTCCAGCTCGTGTAGAGACTATTGAGTACGATCCAAACCGAAACGGTTTTATCGCCCTTATCGTCTTTGCTGACGGAGAACGTCGTTACATCCTAGCGCCACAAACTCTAGCTCAGCACGATGAAGTAATTACATCTGCTACAGCTAAAGTTAAGGTAGGAAACCGTCTACCACTGTCAGCAATTCCAATTGGTACATTCATCTATAACTTGGAACTCAAGCCAGGTGCAGGTGCCAAGATCGGACGTGCTGCAGGTAACTACGCTGAAGTAGTTGCGCACGACGGCGGATACACAATGATCAAGATGCCATCTTCAGAAATCCGTCGAGTTATCTCAACTTGTTGGGCTTCAGTTGGAGCGGTATCTAACGAAGAGTATCGTCTAGTAGATCTCGGTAAGGCTGGACGCGCACGACACATGGGACTTCGTCCTAAGACTCGTGGTGCAGCTAAGAACGCCGTAGACCACCCTCATGGAGGAGGTGAAGGTAAGTCTCCTCGGGGACACCGACGCGCTCGAACCAAGCAGGGTCGTCCTACAGGAAAGGGTCAAAAGACTCGTTCACCAAAGAAGTACTCAAACGTCTTCATTGTAGAACGACGAAAGCCGGGTCGCTTGATGGGCGGGAAGAGATAAGCAATAAAAAAACCAGGCATCAGCCTGGTTTTTTTATTGCTTAGTAACTGCCCTACGGCAGTTACGTATCTCTTCCCGAGCCGCAGGCATGTTTTCTGCTCCTTCCTAGAGCAGAAAAAGCCGAGGCGTGGTCAAGAACACTTAGTAGAATCTGCACGCAGTGCAAGATTATACTTAGTGATTCGTGACGAAAGCGGTAACTTAAAACCCCCAGCATATGCTGGGGGTTTTGTTGTTTTTATTTAGCACCTGCCGCAGGGACTTAGCACACCTTTGGCCCCATCACCTTCTTTGCTAGTGAAATGGTGGTTACACCCAAAATGAGTAAACCTAACACTCCCAGTTCAACTCCTTGGTACGGCAAAAATCCTAATATTGAAGACAGACCAATCATTCCAAGCATGGCGGTAAGTAGCGCTGAGCCGCAGGCAGCACAACCAACTCCAAGGAAGGCTACAAACATTCCAGCCCCGCTATAAACATGATGCTTCATAAGTACCTCTGCCTGCAGTTTGAAGTACACATAAGCAAACGTGATATTAAGTGCACCCAAGAGTGATCCGAGGAAACTCAAAATAATCCCGGTCGTTAAGAATGAGCTCTTAATTGAAAATAAAAAAACCAAAGCCAAGTGCAGCCTCTCTCCAAACGTAAAGTACTCAAATTGTAATAGAGATATTAGCGCACTCGCTTTTTCACTAATTAGAATCAATAAAGAGAAAAGAAAGAAGGCAATTATAAATACTAAAACGGTATCCAAACGTTTACTAACGAGTAATATGGTTTTAACAAAATCAGTCATGATATTAAATACCAGGTTTACGTTCCCTGGTCCTAAAAGTAAAGGCCGTCAGTTTTTTGTGGTCTGAAAGAGCACTGAAAATATGTGGAGCCAGGTCCGCATTACAGTGCACGGCCACTTTTTGGCTACCTTGTCCTGAGATAGTTAGTTCCATACCGGCAGTCGTGAAAGATCCGGTCACGTGACGTTTGCCACCTTTGCGAGTGTTTTTTGAAATAATGCCAGGTGAGATACGGGTTACGCCAGGAATGCGCTCAAGTAGCTGCACTACCAGCTCAGCTGTTTCAGTGAGTGTGGTGTGGGTTCCGCCACGAAGTGTAGTCATATGAGAAGTATAACAGTAATTAGACTGTCTTCGAGCGGCTTTGTTATTTTGCCAAAAACTATGAGATAATATTTGGCAATGGAAGATGAATCATCGTATGTTACTAAGTGCCAAGCCGGCGACACCGCTGCTTTTGGGGTTTTGTACGACCACTACATAGATAAGATTTACCGCTTCGTCTACTACAAGACGTTTGTTAAAGAGGTGGCTGAAGACATCACCAGTGATGTATTTCATAAAGCCCTTATCAAAATTAATTCATTTGATGCCAAGAAAGGTGTTTTTTCAGCTTGGCTCTATCGCATCGCCCGCAACGCTGTTATTGATTATTACCGCAGTCAAAAATTCGATGTGCCTCTTGAAGATGTGTTTGAGGTTGGGGCCGAAGACCGTACCCCTGAATCCATCGACGCCCTTTCTGGTCTAGCTAAAGTTACTGAGTACCTTGAAACCCTGACCGCTAAGCAGCGGGAGATTATCACGCTTAGAGTGTGGGACGAGCTTTCGTATCAAGAAATTGCCGCGATAGTCGGCGGCACAGAGGATAGTGTAAAGATGGCCTTCTCTCGTGGTATTCGTGACCTGCGCGAGAAGTGTGGGGATGTCTCACCACTGACGGTGTTTTTGGCCTGTGGGTCAGTCGCCGAGTCGTTACGTTTTATTGATTTTACGTAGTACATAGTATATGCCGGACACGTTTGAACACATGATTGAAGATATCTATACTTTGGAGCCTACTTTACGTGAGCAGGATACTGAGGTACGGGCATTGGTCAAGAGCTTGGTTTCGGCTAAGCCGGTTGTTGCCGTGGACGATACTTTTGTGCAGTCTCTTAGACGTGAGCTCTTGACCAAAGTAGCTCCAGCCCCTAAAGCCATTCCATCACCATGGATGATGTACTTAGCTCCACTAGGTGCCATGGCGGTCCTTATTTTGATGCTTATTCCTGGTTACCTAAACAACAACACTGTTGAACTACCAACCGCCGCGCCAGAGCTAATGAATACTGAATTACAGATGGACGCGCAGGATAGTGATAGCGCAAGCATGAAGCGTAGTGCTGATGTCGCCCCTGAAGGAGCTTCAATGATGATGATGGCACCAACTGAGGAAAGTGACGAAGCTTTTGTGGGTGACATGCTTGTTGTGCCTGATCAGGTAGAGGGCCGGGTAGTTGAGGTGGCAACTGTGACACTAACTGCGCCAGGGTTTGTAGTTATTCACGCTGACGAGGCCGGTCTACCAGGTGCGGTCTTGGGCGTCAGTCCAATGTTATTTGCTGAGACCGCTGAATTCGTTGAAGTTCCACTTACTAACGATTTAGAAGTAGGTCAGATGTACTTCGCATCTTTGTATCACGATGATGGAGATGGAGTCTTTACGCTCGAGACTGACTTGCCAG
>CAZBJN010000019.1:0-18150 GCA_964492305.1 uncultured Candidatus Saccharibacteria bacterium
GGGATGGCACTTTTTTCTTTTTTCCAAATAGTGGTCTTGAGCCAGCGACGGTAGGTGTCAAAGATAGTGAGCGCTACTGTTTGTGGACTGTGTCTTGAGGTATCGATAACTAAATCATAGTGCTCTTGGTTGTACGGATCAACACCATACATGTCTTTGAATCTGCGCTGTTCATTTTCCATGCGTGCCTGGACTTGTTTGGCCACAGTATCTAACGAATCTGCCATTTCACCAGCTTTGGTGCGCATGTTGTTGTTCATAGCGTCTTTAAAGACACGGACGGTGGCTATCTGCATATCTAGATCCAAGTACACCTTAAAAGATTCAGGTAGCCAGTAAAACCCTAGTCTGGAGTCAATCACAATGTCCTTCTTGTCGCGGAGGCCACGGAGCATTTGGTCGATTTTTTCATCAAGAGCGTGGTCGTCGGTTGCCTGGATGTTGTATTCAGCCAGAGTAAGGCCTTCTCGGGAGAGTAGGTTGCGGACCATGTCGCCAGAGGAGTAGCGACTGTATCCGAGGAGTTCTGCTACTTTGTCGGCCGTTGATGATTTGCCGCTCCCAGGCTTGCCAGAAATTGTGATAATGTGCTTTTTTTCCATTTTCTTAAGCATAACATATGGTCGGTTGCAGGGTCTGTGAAAAACTGTTACCCTCGTAACGTATATGGAATATAAGACAAAATTTCAAAGTATTGTTCTGATGGGCAAGATTGCTTCAGGGAAGGGTACTCAAGCCAATGCCATCCTCAGTCACTTTGGTGGCGTGATGTACTCAAACGGCAATAAAGTACGAGAAACCGCCCAGCTACCATCAGTCTTTGGTAAGAAGATGAAAGACATGTATGAGGGTGGGTACTTAATTCCAGAATGGATTGCTTCGTACTGGATGACCCACGCGCTTGTCAGCCAGTTTGAGCACGAACGAGTAGTATTTGAAGCGGTGGCCAAGAAGCCAAACGAAGCCGAACTCTTTCACGAAATTCACGAATGGCTTGGCCGACACTATGTAGTGTTTAATCTCGAAATTAGCGATGATGAGGTACGGGCCCGTAGCGCGGCACGCGCTCGCGATGTCGTTGATGCGCCGAAGTCAGTTGAGAAGCGCTTAGAGGAATATCACACCTATACCGAACGATCAGTTGAATTTTTCCGCACCCAGGGCACTCTCATAGACATTGACGGCAGCGCCACTCCAGAAGAAGTTCAAGCCAAAATATTTACTTATCTCTTGTAATTTAAATTATGTTACCGTACACAGTTATTTTTATCGGTCCGCAGGGAAGTGGAAAGGGTACACAAATTGAAAAACTCAAAACTGTACTTGAAAAAGACGACGAACGCCGCCGAGTGGTAGATATCCAAACTGGACGTCGATTTCGCTCACTGGCTGCCAAGCAGGAGACTTTTGCAGAAGACAAAGTAGCCGAGACTCTTAATGCCGGCTCTCTACAGCCAGACTTCTTATCTGCAGTACTTTGGGGACAGGCGATGGTAGACCAACTAGATCCAAAGAGTCATCTTCTCATCGACGGCTTTCCTCGTACCGTGGCACAGATTCCAGATCTAGAAGACGCCTTTCATTTCTTTGAGCGTGATGTGATTCATGTAATCAACCTCGTAACACCAGAGGACGTGGTACGTAATCGTATGCATAGCCGCGCTCGCGCTGACGATACGGATGATTCTATCGAAGAGCGGTTGCGTTGGTATCGCGAAGACACACTGCCGGTGGTAGACTTCTACAAGAAGCGGGACAACACTTTTGTGCACGATATTGACGGCACCAAAGACATCGACGGCGTACACGCACAGATTCTGACCGCACTTAAACTTAATTAATCAAATATGGACAAAATTACCAAAAAATCACCAGAAGAAATTGCCATCATGAAAGAAGGTGGTGCCATTTTGGCTAAGCTTTTGAAAGAGTTGGGCAAGGAAGCGGTGGTTGGTAATTCAACCCTCGATATTGATGATCGAGCGATGCAACTATGTGAGGAGTGGGGGGTTGAGCCGTTGCTGCTTGGCTACCATCCTGGGTTTGCGGATTACCCGTATCCAGCCTCAACCTGTATCTCAGTCAACAACTGCGTACAACACGGTATTCCAAGTGCCGAAGTAGTACTTCATGAGGGGGATGTCGTAAACATCGACATGGTGATTGGATATAATGGTATGGTGGTGGACTCAGGTATTACGGTTGGGGTGGGCGAGATTGATGAAGACGCCAAGAAACTCTTAGCTGTCACCCAAGAGGCCCTAGCTCATGGCATCAAGGCCGCCAAACCAGGTAATCACATTGGAGACATCAGTGCGGCTATTCAGACCTTTGTGGAATCTCGCGGTATGTCAGTAGTGGAAGTGCTTTGTGGTCATGGGGTAGGGTACAAGGTTCATGAAGAGCCGACTATTCCTAACTTTGGCCGGGCGGGTACTGGTCCATTAATTGAGGTCGGACATGTTTACGCCATTGAGCCAATTGTGAATTTTGGCAAAAAAGAAGTGTATTTTGATGACGAGGGCGACGGTTATTCAGTCTATACCGCTGATGGTTCTTGGTCAGCCCATTTTGAGCACACTGTAGCGATTACTCCAGAGGGACCAGTAATCCTAACTAAGTAATTGCCCCAACTTGAATGTTCGCTCTACAAACGCTATACTGCGCCCACATTTAATAATTCCATATGAAAAAATATCCACACCAAGAACGAACATTTGTTATCCTCAAGCCAGACACCGTACAGCGTAGTCTAGTTGGCGAGGTAATCAAGCGTTTTGAACAAACTGGCCTTAAGTGCACAGCCATGAAGATGTTTGTGCCAACTGAAGAGAAGTTAATCCAACACTACAACAAGACTGATGAGTGGTTCCTCAAGAAGGGAACAAATGTCATAAACGATCTTATGGCCCAAGGTCTACCTATTGATAAGGAACCAATCGAGTACGGAAAAGATATTATCCGCACAATTGTTAAGTACATGACAGCCGCTCCGGTTGTGGCAATGGTATGGGAAGGTAACCAGGCGGTAAACGTAGTGACAAAGATTGTTGGTACTACTGAACCAGCTACTTCAGATGTTGGTACACTTCGTGGTGACTACACTATCGATTCATATGGTCACGCTTCATTTGAAACCCGTGCTGTACGAAATCTAGTCCACTGTTCTGATGCTGTATCAGAAGCTGAACGAGAAATCGCTATTTGGTTTGATGAGAGTGACATTATGAACTACATCACTGCGCAAGAACGCATCATGTACGACGTAAACCTCGACGGTTCAGCTGAATAATAAACTAAAAGACCTGGCACCACTGGTGCCAGGTCTTTTATTTTAATAAAGTGAATCAACATTATTTTATTAATTTTGCATTTTATTTTTTTGGAGTATACTTGTAAGTGGAGCCACAAAGACGTATGTTCCGATTAAACCTATGTTTAGGGTTGCCGGAACTCGCGAGGCGATATGAAAATCTTCCAAGAATTTCAGACCCAAATCGGATATGGTACCCACCTGGAATTCTCCAGGAGCATACGTTGGTGGCTCCCTTTGAAACAGCGTCTCTATGAAAATAGAGGCGCTTTTTCATATCTTTTTATTTAGAGTGCTACTCTTCGGGGGCGCTTTTTCATATTTTTATGGTAACGTATTGAAATGAGACTACATCTAGAAATAATTTTAATTCTCTTAGCGTGGGTGGCCTTTATTGCTACGTATCTGGTATTTCTATCTTTAGATTTTTTCTGGTTGTTCTGGTGGGCTGATATATTCATGCATACAGCAGGCGGGGCTTTGGTGGTGGCTTCTTGGTTTGCTGTAGAGCGCATAAATGTTTTTCCGCGTCTGATGCGTCTTTGGCACGCACACCCTCTTTTGGTGCTCTTGGCGATGATGGTGGGTTGGGAGGTTTTTGAATATGTCTTTGGTATGGTGAATATTAATAACTATGTGACTGACACGGTGCAGGACTTTATTTTTGGTAGCTTGGGTGGCTTAGTTGTTTATTTTTTAAACAAATCACGTACCAAAAAATAAGCACCTCGCGAGGAGGTGCTTGTTGGTTAAGTTGGTTGTATTGAGCGCGTATTCAGTCGGGTTTGATACTGCTTTGTTTCGGCGGGATGAGCATAAGGTTGCCTGTTCTCATCATTGGTGCAAGAGTGATGAATGCGTTGAGTGCGTGTCTGCCTTTTTCGGTCAGTGAGTAGTGTCTCTCTCTGGTGATCATTTTCTTAAATCGGAGAAGACCCTCATCACAGGCTTCAACCAGCAGTACTGTCACGGTACTGCGATTTAGTTGATCTTCGACAGCTTCAATCAACTGCTTTTCTGCAACAAAGCCAGAATCGATCATGGCAATAATCGCAAACACCCTCGCATCCAGGAAAAAATTTTGTTGGAGGGTATTGTCAAACAAAAAACGATACGCTGGTTTGATGGACGGAGTTTGTCCGTTTAGATTGGTGTCCATGTCGGCTGCTCCAAGTTGGTGGAAGGAAGAGTCTGGCGACTATACTAGACCTTTTGGGTGGATTGTCAACGTGGAGTAGCGGGTTTTTGAGGAGGAGAGGCAAGGTACAATGTTTATATGAAAACTACGTTAGGCTTTTACGGCGGAGTTGGCTCGGTCACTGGTGCCAACTTTATGCTCGATACGGGGAAGGTGGCGATTTTGGTGGACTGTGGACTTATTCAAGGTGATCGGTTTGCTGCCACCAAAAACGCCGAGCCGTTTGTCTATAAACCAGCAGAGGTTGATGTGCTTCTTGTCACTCACGCGCACGCTGATCACATTGGCCGTATTCCGAAGTTGGTAAAAGACGGCTTCAAGGGTCCAATTTATAGTACAACCGCCACCAAGGAACTTTCGCAGACCATGCTCCACGATGCGCTTAAGGTAATGGAGTACGAAGCTAGTCGCTACGGCTATGAGCCTTTGTACCAAGTGGAAGACATTGCTCAAGCCATGGCTAATTGGAAGACAGTTGAGTATGAAGAGAAGTTTACTCTGCCAGACGATATTGAGGTCTGGTACACAGACGCCGGACACATCTTGGGTTCAGGTATGATCCACCTCACGCGTGGTGGCAAGAAGGTTGTCTTCACGGGAGACATTGGCAATGTGCCACAGCCGCTCTTAGGAGCACCAGTTATCCCTACGGATTACGACTATCTCATTATGGAAAGTGTGTATGGTGATCGGCTCCATGAGCAGGTGGCAGAGCGAACTGCTCTCCTGCGGCAGCATATAGAAGACACACAGCGCAAGAGCGGAGTGCTAATTATTCCAGCCTTTTCACTCGAACGAACCCAAGCCCTTTTGTTTGAAATCAACAACCTCATTGAAAGTGGCCAAATCCAGTCTCTGCCAGTATTCCTTGATTCGCCGCTAGCTATTAACGTTACTAGCATATATAAGAGCTTTACCCGCTATTTAAGCCCGGCCGTGCAGGCACAAATAGCCTCAGGAGACGATATATTCGATTTTGAGGGCCTTAAGTTCACTGAGACGACCTCTGAGTCAAAAGCCATAAAAGCGGTCAAGGGAGCCAAGATTATCATCGCTGGCTCTGGAATGAGTCATGGTGGACGAATCAGGCGACATGAGCAGGAATACCTAGACGATACCTCAACCACCTTGCTCCTCGTGGGTTACCAATCTGTCGGGAGTGTTGGACGGGTACTTCAAGATGGAGCCAAAGTTATTACTATCGATGGCGACAAAGTAAAGGTTCGGGCCAAGGTCGCCATGATTCAAGGGTACTCAGGTCACGCCGACCGTGATCAACTTGTTGGTCTAGTGGCTGGTGGTTGTGATAAAGCCAAGCAGGTCTTTGTGGCGATGGGGGAGGAGCGGTCTTCGCTTTTCCTGACCCAGCGACTACGAGACTACCTCGGCCTCAACGCCATTGCTCCAGAAGAGAATCAGGAGATACAGATTGACTTCTAGGTCAGGTTCATGCGTTTACAGGTATCAATTTAATTTAACTAGTATATGTTCATATTCCAGAATTATTTCTCAGTATTGCGTAAGTACTTTACCTTTACAGGTAGGGCGGGTAGGGCTGAATTCTGGTGGTTTATATGTGCAGATCTACTTATTTTCTTGGGTGTCTGTAGTTTAGAGGCTCTAATCACTGACAGTCAGTTCTCATGGTCATCCATATTTTTTGAGTCGTATACCTCTGGGAATTTCTATTCTTTAATCACGGTAATACCAGCTTTAGCAGTGAGTGTTCGACGGCTACATGATGTCAATAAAGACGCCGTCTGGTTTTTGGTGCCATTTTATAACCTGTACCTATTCACCAAAAGAGGTACGAGCGGGCCAAATCGGTACGGGTAAAAGAAATAAAAAGACCGGCACCCTAGGGTGCCGGTCTTTTTATGTAGTATTACTTTACTGACTCAACGAGTCGAGCAAAGGCTTCTGGTCGGTCCTTAGCTAGAGTAGCTAGTACCTTTCGGTCGATTTCAATATTCTTAGTCTTAAGCATATTGATGAAGCGACTGTACTTGAGGCCGAAAGCCATAAGTGCTGCATTGATTCGAATGGTCCAGAGACGACGGAAGTCGTTCTTCTTGTCCTTTCGGTGAGCAAAAGCGTAGAGTTGTGCGTGGTAGATCGCTTCGCGCGCTACTCGCTTCTTCTTTGACCGCTGTAGGCGGTAGCCCTTTACTTCGTCGAGGATGTTACGACGACGCTTTTGCGCCATCAATCCTCCTTTTACACGTGCCATATATTAGTGGTTATAGAAATGTTGCTGATAAAGGGTCTACGCACCTGTCTTTGGGAGAAAACGGCGAGTAATGCGCTTACTAAGAGTAAGGAGCTGAGTTCGCTTGCGGCGAAGTCGCTGTTGTCCTGTTTGGCGGGCATTAAAGTGGTTTTGACCAGCCTTACGAGCTACCAACTTCCCGTTCTTGGTAACCTTAATGCGCTTACTGAATGATTTATTTGTCTTCATAATTATTTACTGGCTGGAGCCAAAGTGCCGCAACTATAGCGTATTCGGCCATTCCTGTCAAAGCTTTTGGGAGTAACCCTCACACCTCCCAACTACGGCGTTATGGGCACCCATGATTTTCCTCCGTCGTACACCCAAGTACGCTTACAAAAAACCATTTGCCCATGCCTTGTATTTGGGCGGTGTGGGGGTTACTTGTGGGCGATTAGATCATTCCTCCGGCAAGAAGATCATCTAGATTCTTCTTCTTGTTCTTAGATTCAGTGGAAACTGGCGCCTTTTCTGGCTCTATTTCGGCTGTTTCTAGCTTTTTGGTAGGCATTTTGGCGGTATAGGTGCCTTTACTGCCTGGAATACGTTCAAGGGTGATAGTGAAGCCTTTTGGACTCTTTTTGATATCATCAGCAATCTTGTACTCAGTTGGAATGACGCGGAGGAACCGGTCAAGACGTTCCTTAAGGAAAGCTTCTTCCATGTACTTGTAACGACCCCAAAGGAAGAGGTCTACCTTTACGCGGTGACCTTCTTCAAGCCATTCAGCTGTTCGACGAGCCTTAAGTTGTTGGTCGTGTTCGCCGGTACCGATCTTTACCTGGACACTCTTAGTCTCAGTAACGTGTGACTTGGCCTTCATTTCGCTTGCCTTGCGTCCCGCTTGGTAGCGAAACTTACCGTAATCCATGATTTTGGCTACCGGCGGCTTGGCTTTTGGTGAGATTTCGATCAAATCAAGATTGTGTGACTCGGCAGCCTTAAGGGCGTCTGCTAGTGAGAGGAGTCCGAGGTTTTCATTATCAGGTCCAACCACGCGTAATTCAGGCGCTTTAATAGCGTGGTTAATACGAGTCTTGATATTGCTTGAATATGATGAAGTGTTTTTTAACAGAAAGATTGGTCTTATTAAGTAATGCGTGCCCCGTGTAATGAGTGATGCCGCAGAACCACCGTGTGTGGTTTCCAACGTTTGCAACTATTGGTAACAGAAATTTATCATATTGACAGCTTTACGCAACTATATAACTGAGAATTACCACCACAACATGAAGTTTTGGAATGCTCGTACTGTTGAAAAGCGGCTGTTCCATGCCTATAGATTTATAGTACCATCTGTTACAATAAAGTTCGTTATGCCAAAAGCTAGTACAGAAACAACTGACTCGGTAAAGCGCGCCCCTCGTAAGCGAGCTGTTCGTCGAGTGGTTAGTAGTGACGACGCTCCAGTTCGTCGTACTCGTACTCGCGCTGCAGCTCCAAGAGTGGTTAAGGAAGAAGTATCCACAGCACGCAAGGCCCCAGTGTATTTAAATGAATCAACTCCAAAGTCTTCTTCTCGTAAGTTTGTAGTGGCCCTAGTGGCCTTTGTTGTAGTTGTCGGAGCTGCTTCATGGATTGGTTTTTCCGATGCCGGAGTAATTGATGTCACAGCTCGTATCAACACTTCAAACCAGGACGCAGCTAATGTTGCAAATACCGAACAAGGTGGAACTGGTGAGACTGCCACCGTCCCAGTCCAGAACACTCCACCAGCGGCTATTTCTGGTATTCGTCCACGTACCGATGGAGGCGGACGTCCTGATCCGGTCCCAGTGCCAGAGACTGAAGTAGCGACTACTACGGCTACTAGCACAGAGGAGGGTACTACAACTGAATCAACCGAACAGCCTGATGAATCTAGTGCAATTGAGCCAGAAGAAGAGACAGCAACAGATGCTGGAACTCCAGTCACTGCACAGTAACAGAGGATAAATAATAAGAGCGGCCCGTACGGGCCGCTCTTATGTTTATTTAACTTTCTCCATACAGCTCGCGCATCGACACCCGTCTTTTTTGATGAGGTCATTGAAGTACATCTTGCCGTAGTTGTAGGTTAGTTCTTCACCAGGGGCGATAGCACGCTTGGCATAGATAAAGATATGTTCTTCGTTCTCATCTAGTTCTGGATAACAGTTTGGCTTGCAGGAATGATTGAGGTAGCGGGCTTTATTTTCGCGACCCTTCCCATCGATAGTCCAATCATCATTTAATTCAAACAAATACTTTCCGCCACGTCGGTTGGCTTCTTCTTCAGTAATTTTTTCACCTGTGTATTCAATGACGAGTTCACCTTTTTTAAATGCTTCCGTTGCAAACAGTCCGAGACCGGCCGAAGATTTTTTGACTGCTATTTTTTTCATTGCCCTAGTATAACGAAAAAAGTTTTGTTTTGAACAGTCAGTTGAGGGAAAGTCTCATTAATTTTGCTATCATAAGCAATATATGAATCAAGTTCTTGAAAAGTTCATTCGAGCTGCAGATTATTTGTCTGCTGTCCAAATTTATTTGCGTGGTAATTATTTATTAAACGAGCCGCTAAAGCGCGAGCACATCAAGCCGCGACTGCTTGGGCACTGGGGCACTTGCCCAGGTGTTAACTTCACCTACGCTCACCTCAACCGCGCCATCATCGAACATGACCTCGATATGATGTTTGTGCTTGGGCCTGGTCACGGTTTCCCAGCCATTCAGTCAAACTTATTTTTGGAAGGAACACTCTCGAAATACTACAAGAACATTTCTCGTGATAAAGAAGGCCTTGCCGACATGGCTAGACTATTTAGTTGGCCGTATGGTTTCCCAAGCCACAGCAACCCAGAAGCACCGGGGGTTATTCTCGAAGGTGGGGAACTAGGGTACGCACTCGCTACCTCTTATGGCGCTATCTTGGACAATCCAAGTTTAATTGTGTCCTGCCTAATTGGTGACGGTGAGGCTGAGACTGGCCCTACTGCTACTGCTTGGCACTTAAGTAAACTCATTGACCCAGGCAAGAACGGCGCTGTGTTGCCGATTCTTCACCTCAATGGCTACAAGATTTCTGGCCCAACTTTTTATGGACGAATGCGTAATGATGAACTTCAGTCACTCTTCTGGGGTTATGGTTATGACCCAATCTTTGTTGATGCGTACGAAGGGGAAGATGTGCACGATCAAATGCGGGCAGCTCTCGATAAGGCGGTTAATGATATCCGCTTCACTCAACATTGTGCCCGGGAGATGACTCTCAAGGACAACCCACGTTGGCCAATGATTATTTTGCGCTCTCCAAAAGGTTGGCATAGTATCAAGCAAATTCGCGAAAAGAGAATTGAGGACAACCACTACTCACACCAGGTGATTGCTGAAGGTGCAGCGCATAACGACGAAGAGTTTCAACTCCTAGAAGAATGGTTGCGCTCATATCGTTTTGAAGAATTATTTGATGGTGAGAAATTCGACGCTGATATTGAGTCTTTGGTCCCGCGACCAGATAGACGAATGGGTGATAACCCACGAGCACACGGCGGTTCTACTTACCGGGCTCTCAATCTCCCAGACCTAAACAACTACAGCACTTCTACCACTTGTAACCTAGACGACCCTATCTGTGGTGAAGTCAGTAGTATGGAGAAGATCGGTGAGTACCTCCGCGACATCATGAAGATGAATGAAGGGGAGCGAAACATCCGTCTCTTCTCACCAGACGAGACTTACTCAAACAAACTGCAAGCCGTATTTGAATACACTAAGCGTACATTTGTGTGGCCACACAAGGAATGGGACAAAGACCTGGCCTGGGATGGGCGAGTGATGGAGATGCTTTCAGAGCATAGTCTCCAAGGTATGATTCAAGGTTATGTCCTAACTGGCCGTCATGGGGTGTTTGTCTCGTACGAAGCCTTTGTACAGATTGTGGCTAGTATGGCCGATCAGTACGCCAAGTTTTTGAAGGTGGCTCGTTCAGTACCGTGGCGTGGAGTAATCCCATCTCTGAACTACATCTTGACCTCAACTGGTTGGCGCCAAGAACACAATGGTTTTTCTCACCAGAACCCAGGCTTTATTGATGGAGTACTCCAACGCCAAGGTTGTTTCACTAACGTTTATTTTCCAGCTGATGCCAACATTGCGCTCGCTACCTTCCACAAGATGATGAGCTCTACTCGAGAAATCAACGTGATGGTGTGTGAGAAGCGTCCATTGCCAATCTGGCGCAGCCTTGAGGAAGCCAAGATTGATGTTCGTGATGGGCTCTCAATCTGGAACTTTGCTAGTGATGAAGATCCTCATGTCGTTATCGCTTCGGCTGGTGACTATCCAACCCAAGAAGCTTTGGCGGCGGTCAGTATCATCAGACAAGAGCTTCCAGAGTTGCGAGTGCGGTTTGTAAACATCACTTCATTGTCCGCACTAGGAATGGGTAATTCTGGGTGCCGCGTTATGGCTCATAATTTTTCTGAGTACTTTACTGAAGATAAACCAATCATCGTCAACTTCCACGGCTACCCACAAACCATGAAGCAGGTACTCTTTGACTATGGCTGTGATTCAGATCGAGTTAGTATTCACGGCTATGAAGAAGTAGGTTCAACTACTACTGCCTTTGACATGATGGTCCGCAACCACGTCGACCGTTACCACCTTGCTATGCAGGCCTTTGCCTTTGCCGAAAAAACCGGCGTGATAGACGAAGATACTCTTTTGCGCCTCACTTCATTACTGCAAGAGAAGTTGGATAAGCACTATGAATACATCATGGATAATGGTGATGATCCAATTGAAATTACTAACTGGGTATGGCATTCACGCTAGTCATCAATCCAGGCAGTTCCTCCAAAAAATTTGCGCTATTTTCGTCGCGAACTTTGTTGTTGGAGGCTTATGTAGAAAGGTCGGCTGATGGCTATGAGATGTGTACAACTATTGGTGGGGAACAACAGAAATGTGACCTACTTAATCGTGATGAGTATAACGGTAGTCTACGTCAATTTCTCGACGGCGCTATTAACCGAGGGTTGTTAGTCGATTACGCCGATGTGACCAAAGTAGCCCTTCGAGTAGTTGCTCCCGGAACCTATTTCCAGCAACACCGCTTAATTGATGAGGAGTATTTGCGTAAGCTTGAGGATTTATCCAAAGTGGCACCACTTCATATCCCACACCTGCTCCAAGAGATACGGGTGACCAAACAAATTTTGCCCCAGTCTAAGTTGGTTGGGGTTTCTGATAGCGCCTTCCATGCCAGCATGCCAGAGATAACCAAGCGTTATTCCATTCCAGAATCTGATGCCAAGCAGTTTGATATTTATCACTTTGGATATCATGGATTATCGGTAGCTTCAGTGCTCGCCCGGGCCGACATGGTAGCTAGGGAGCCACTACGAAAAGTCATTGTGTGTCATATCGGTAGTGGAGTGAGTATTACGGCTGTGAAGAATGGTAAGAGTGTTGATACTACTATGGGCTATTCGCCAGGTAGTGGATTACTAATGGGTACTCGAGCAGGAGACTTACCGACTGGAGCCATGTTGTCACTCATGCAGCAAAAAAACCTCAAGCCGGCTGACGCGCTTATTTACCTCCAAACTAACAGCGGACTAAAGGGACTCTCAGGGGAGTCTGATCTGCGAATTTTGTTAGAGCGCCGGGCTCAAGGACACACCAAGGCTGTTGCTGCTATCGACTCATTTATCTATCAACTACAAAAAGCCATTGGTGGCTATATAGCTACTCTTGGCGGGGTGGAGGCCATCATCCTTACCGCTACTGCTAGTCAGCGTAGTCCACACTTACGTCAACTATTAATTGAGCCATTAGCACCACTCGGGATTATTTTGGATAAAGAAAAAAATGATGCTGCTATCAATAAAGAAGCTGTCATCAGTACAAAAGGGTCTCCGATAAAAGTTTTGGTAATCAAAACCTGCGAAGCTGAAGAGATTCTCAAAAACAGTGAGTTATTTCGCTAATTTTTTGCCACTGCATCTGGTATAGTGTTAGGTAATACGTTCCTTCTGGTTATTTTATGTCTTGGTTTGAAGAAAATAAACAAATTCTCATCGCACTCATTCACGGAGTAATAGTTTTTGCTTTGCTTTTTATTGGATTGGTTGTCTTTACCATCCAGTACGACTTTACTGACGTAAACATGGAGGTCCTCGCGTTCATATTGGCGACTACTTGTATTGTCTTTTTTGCCAAAAGTGTCTACGAGATTCACGCTGGCGCTACTCGTGAAAAGAAACTAGCTGAAGAAATGGCCGAGAAGTACATCAAATCTTCCGAGCAGCTTTTCCTAGAGGTATACAACAATAGTCCAGTAGCCTACGTCATTGTTGGTAAACTTGGTGACATAATCTCTGCCAACACCGCCGCTGCCCGATTGTTTGGTATTTCTGCAGACAAGCTTGAAAAGCGAGATCTTTTTACTCTTATGAATGCTGGCGGGGAAGAGCATCAATCTATTCTTAAGCAAAAGTTCCAAACTGGTATTGTGGTCTCAGATGAAGAAGTAAAGGTTATTCGTAGCAATTCATTTTCGTGGACCAAGCTCTCGATCTTTCAATTCTCAAATGCTGATGGAAAACGCCTCAGCTTGGTTACACTAGTAGACGTTACCAAACAAAAAGAAGTTGAGATTGCCAAATCCGAATTCGTTTCTTTGGCTTCTCATCAACTCCGTACTCCTATCTCTGGTATGCGTTGGAGTGCAGAGCTGCTGCTTATGGATGGTGTGGAGTCTCTCACTAAGCAACAAAAGCGTTACATCGACAGATTACTTTCAAGTATCCAGCGCATGAGTTCGCTCGTGGATGACTTTTTGCAGGTGTCTCGTTTTGAGCTCGGTACTCGTATTCTCAAGGAGGAGACAGTAGAGCTCAAAGAATTATTCAATGACATTATTGCTGAGCAAGATGCCAAGGTGGCTCTAAATCGTCTCAAGATTCAAAAAGAATATGATCCAAGTGTGGTAAAAATTCAAAGCGATATGGCTCTTTTGCGTATGGTGGTCACCAACCTATACACTAATGCCGTAAAGTATTCTCGTGTCGGGGGAGAGATTTCAGTTGGGTATTTAAGACAAGGTGGTGACTTAGTCATTACTGTTAAAGACAGTGGCATGGGTATTCCAGTGGCTGAACAGCAGCGCGTATTTTCAAAAATCTTCCGTGCTAGTAACGCTATCAAAGAAGTACCAGATGGTACTGGTCTTGGTTTATATATTGTACAAAAAGCCGTCCAAACACTTGAGGGACGGGTCAGTTTTGTTTCTACCGAAAACGTGGGTACTACCTTTACAGTAGTAATCCCAATCTAATTCAAAAGAAGCTATTTAAGGAGGAGTTCACCTTCAATGCGGGCCGCGAGGTTTTCGATGCCCCAGTGTGACTTATGTAGGATGTCATCAGTTGGTAGATCAAGGTCACCAGGCACCACATCTGAAGTGTCAGAAGCGGTAAGTACAAGTACACGTGCGGTTTTACCCCATTCATCCTTACGGAGCTTACGTAGTACTTCATAGCCATCAACGTCAGGTAGCTTAAGATCAAGCAGGATTAGATCAGGCTTTTCTTGAGGAGCGATTTTTAGACCAGCGAGGCCGGTTGAAACCTTGATTGCGTTATAGCCTTTAAATATGAGCATGTCTTCAAGTGAGTCCGCCAAGTCGGCCGAATCCTCAATTATCAGAATCTTTTTTTGTGACATATGCGAGTATTGTAGCTTATTTAAGGCCGTCAGAGTAGTGGTTATTCGGTAATTGAAAACCCTGCCCGAGACAAAGTCTAGAGCAGGGTTTGTTGTTGGCAGCTTATCCGCCGATTTTCTCTCTGATTATTCTCGATAAACCAATTGAACTTGATGGTGTGGGTGCACCCCTTTCCACCACAGCCCTTTTGGCGGCTAGAGCGGCGTCTTCTTTATCGATTTCAGCGATGTTGATGTAGTAAGCCAGTTTTATTTTGGCCTGCGTCAGTTCCGGTTGCAGGTCGAAGGGGACCCTTGGCCACATCCCGTAAAGCTTGGCCAGAAGGTCAGCAAGCGGCAAATTTGGTTTTGTGCCTCTGCCTAACTCCCAGAGGGCAAGAGCTATCAACCTAAGGGTTTCTTTGTCTTCAGGTGTCAACATGGCCATCTCCTTTGTGGTGAGGTGAAAAATGTGTGCCGGAGGGAACAATAGCAAACATTAGTATGCAGAGCTTAAGTAGTTTTTGCAAGTATCTTTTAGTTGGTACGAGCTTGGAGGAGGATACTGAGGTCAGCGGTGTTTACCTTGCCGTCGTCATTAAAATCACCTTCAAGGTTGTCAGTTGGAAGAAACAGTAAGAAGAGACTGATGTCTGTAAGGTTGACCAGGCCATCGCTGTTTATGTCTGGAGTTGGTAGTTTGCTTAAGACCAACACATCAGCCACTGATTTGGTTTCGTGCACGATGTTCTCGGTTGGAGTAGTGGTTGATGCTTCGTTAGCCGCGACGATAAAGAGGGTCTCAACATAATCTTTGAGAGGAGCTTCGGTGCCAAGCCCATCATGCATAAGAACCTGGGTATCTCCTAGGATTAAGTTTCCATCACCGGCTGTGTGTGCTTTAAAGGTAATGGTGAGCAAAGTCTCAGTACCGGTAAACCCGCCTGGTCTTGTAGTTCCGCCAGCAAATCCAATTGTCCCAGCCCCATTCTCATACCAAGGAGTTTCAGCCCACAGGTCCGCCAGTGAGGTGTTGTAGTCGATACTTTCAACTGCCAGCACTGCTTCATTAAATCGCACGGTGCCTTTAAAGGCATTTACTGGAATTTCTGAGGTGGTAAGAATCTTTACTGTGAACGTATCATCAGGCTTACTCACAAATGTACTAGGGGTGAGCATGATGGCAGTGTTGGCATCGTCTACAGGTAGTAGATACATACCTGTCACTGCAAGGAGTCCCAAAATAACACTAGCTACGAGCGCTGGCGGGACAATCATTCCTTTTCGTAATGATATTTTCATATCTATATAGTATGACATAGCCAAAAAAGAAAACACCCTCACAAAGGAGGGTGTGGAACAGGACTGACTTACGCTTCGGCGCGCGCGTCACCAGGGAAGTTTTCCGGGTGCTTTTCGGTGGCCGGCTTCGCGTAGAACTTTTCGGTCTGCTTGTAGCTGACGCCTTGGAGTACCGGACGTCCCTTGAGGAGTGCTTCACGGTCGACCACTGTCGTCACCCGCAGGTACTCCGTGAGGCCGAGATCCTTCAGGTTCGCCACGAGGCCTTCTGCACTGGCTTTGGCGATGGTGACCTTGGCGGGCGTGGTGCGCCAGCCAAACTCACCGCCCGGCAGGACGACGCTCTTTTTGTTGTCGACGAGCAAGACCTTACGGTTCTTGGTCGCGTAGGCCATGAGCGCTTTGGCTGTCGCGGCGTGAGCTGCTTCAACTGGTCCAGCAACCATGTTGGCTGCATCTTTGGCGCCAGCGATGGCGGCTTCGAGCGTGAGGGCAGTGGCTGCAAGCTCACGCTCGTAGTCGCCGAGCTTCATCAGAAGCACATTGGCTTCAGCCAGGGTTTGCGGCACAATGACCACGGGCAGGGAAGTGACTTTACGGGCGTTCATGATTTCTCCTTGAAAAGAACGTGGCGGAAAGAACAAAACTATCTGAGAATGAGTTTGCCAGAGATTCTGGTATTTGTTATAGTGTCGTCGAATCTCGACAAATAATTAAAAAACCATGGATACAATTTTAAATATGCTTTCAGTGCTCGGGCTGCCGGAGCGTTCACAATCTGTCTACGTTGACCTGCTCTCGCACGGCCCCTCAGCCGCTCGTACTATCGCGCTTCGCTTAGGTATTCCGCGTTCATCCCTCTACGACCACATCAAGCCACTTCTAGATTTGGCTCTGGTATCTGAGCTAGAGACTGGCACCAAGGCTGTCTTTGCTGTCCATGACATCAGCGACCTCGATAGACTGGTGGCCAAGCAAGAACAGTCCCTGGCCTTATTGCGTTCCGAGTTCACCAAGGCCAAAGCTAGCTTGGCTGAAGCTCATACCTCACACGCTGAGCCGCGCATTAAATTTGTCGAAGGCAAAGCTGGTGTAGCGGCGCTCCTCTTGGAGATGCTGTGGGACACCAAGAGTGAGATAAAGACTGTCTGGCCGTACGAAGCGATGCTTGAGGTCCTGACACCAGAAGACCTCGAACTCTTTAATCGTAAACGCATCCGCCAAAACATTGCACTGAAGACCATCTGGACCGGACCAAAACCCGGCAAGCAACATCTGTGGCGCGGAGGGGACTTCAAGGTAGAGCGCAAAAGTGCTCCAGCCAAATACACAGCAGATATGGCATACAACATTTACGGCGACAAAGTCTCTTTCTTTAGTTCGGTTGGTGAACAGTATGGATTTGTGGTTCATAGTCGAGACTTCGCTGCGCTTATGACTGCTCAATTCTCCGCTCTGTGGGAGGTCTCCAAAGAGGGAAGTAGCTTTTGACACAACACATAAAGTGTGACATTGTACTCTTCGGTATTTTCTTTCTGTGGCACCTACCTAAAAGGCGCCTTTCAATAACATGTTCATTTTGAGGAGTTCTTGTCATGAATTATGTTCAAATCCTGACCACGGCCACTGTCTCTGGTGTGGTCTCTGCTTTGACTGTGGTCTTCGTCGTTGCTCGGCTGTCGAGTATTGACCTGTCCCAAGAAAAAGGGGTCGACGAGATCCTGCTTGTGGAGAAGCTCAAGCCGGACAATCGCGTCCTTCCCGAACAGTGTCGTCTGTCCAAACGTCTTGCCAGTCCAGGCGTGTGAATCAGCAACAGCTGGCCATCAAACAAAAAGCCCGCATTCGTGCGAGGCTTTTTTCTTTTTCATATCTAATCAAATGTGTGGTGCACGTCTTCAAAGTTAGTGATTCGACCTTTAGCGTCGACAATTATCCCTTCTCGCTTATAGAGGGCGCGTCGCTTCTTCTCATGTTCTGGAGCGAGCCACACCTTTCCACCAGCATAGACGATGCGGTGCCAAGGGATGGCGCGTTGGTTCGGGGCTTTGCCGAGGATACTCGAGATACTCCGAGAAGCCATGGCTCCGCCACCAGCAGCGCGGGCTAAGTCGCCGTAGGTTACCACCGTGCCTTCAGGTATAGAGAGTGCTAGCTCGTAGACAATAAGAGAGAATGGGGACACGAGAGAAGTATAGCAAAGTCTGATTTTTTGGGTCTATAAACGTGAATTACGTCAAAAAATTGACCCTATTCACGTTTATACCTTGCATAAACGTTAAAATTTAACCCATCCTGCACCAGATTTTAAAAAAAATTGATTTTTTCATTAGATTTGGAGCGTACCATGTCTTGCATGAAAACAAATATAACTCGCTACCTACTCGTAGCCACCTT
>CAZBJN010000020.1:0-17605 GCA_964492305.1 uncultured Candidatus Saccharibacteria bacterium
AAAAAGGTAAATCCCCGGTTTGATATCAAAGAATCAATGCGAACTACGAACTAGTTCTTAAGTAAAATTCCGCAATCCTTCGGTTTGCGGAATTTTTGACGGTTCGCAAATTTGTTGTACTATTGCCACAGCCAACAAAGGAGCGACCATGTTCAAATCAATCGACCGTTTTGTTCTTTCAAAAATTGAGAAATCTACCCAATTTCTTCAAAGGTATTTTGGGATCAAGATATCGACAATCATCAATCTATGTGCATGTGTGGCAATTACTTGCTTCTTCATGGATTGGTATTTCACTGGCATATCCACTCCGCTTTTGCTTGTTGTGCAAGGCATCGTCATTCTCAGTTTGGTGTGGTTTATCTTCGTAGATTCAAAAAGCTATCAAGTTGATGCTGAAACACGAGCTGCACAGGGTGTGTCCAACCCTTTAAAGATAATGATTGTCGGTGTAATTTTACGATTGGGGCTCTACTTTTTTAGTGTCTTGCAGATAGTCGGACCTATCTTCAGTGACATTAGTACACCGGAGCTAATCAATTTGATTTACACTTTCAGTTTTTGTATGTACACCTGCGCACTTTCTGTCGACGTACTGCCACCATCAGACAGCAAAGTTGGTTCTTGGTTCAAAAACCTGTTCCGAAGAAAGAGTCTCTCGACCTAAGGCACACGATGACAACCAATTAGCACCTGGTCTCAATCATTCAAAAAATAACCCCGCAAGCCATTGGCTGCGGGGTTTTATTTATCGGACAAGCCGATTTCAGAATCAAGAGGTCAAGAAGAGCAAGGCACCACCTGGATTCCAGAGACTGTTCGTGGTTTCAATCGTCGCATCAAGATAAAGTCCTGACTGATTCGCTCTCATACTGAACTGATGTGGTGTCCCCACTTCATCTTCAATTGGAACGCCAGACGACCCTATGTACTCGAACCCAGTTTCGACCAACTGCTCCTTTGTGAGATCCATAAAAAGTAATGGCAACATACCCGCCGGTGGAACTCGGTACCCGTATTCTCTATCAGCATTCTTACGCAAGGACTTCATCTTGCGATCCAAGAGATATTCGGTCTCTCTGACTGGCATGAGCACAACTTCATAAGGGACCGCGAAGGCACGTAATTGCGGCAGTTTGTTAAAGCTGTTCGCTGTATTTGACAACAAGCACGAGCGGGCCTTACTTGTGACGATGTGACCATCCCGACCTCCGTTTTCTACCACCCACTCGCCCGTGAGGTGGTTGCAGCCGCCACTCATTTTGAACACAATGTGACCATGCCTGTTGCGACTAAACCACGAAAGACCATCAGGCCGATTTGATGAAGAAAAAAGTGCTTGCTCCAAAACATGGGCCAAGTCAGCTGGCGGCATACCAATCAATGATTGCCGCTGCTCTTTGGACATGTTGGGAGCAACCAGTGCCATCGCTTTCGCAACCGAGCCGACCAGCTCACAGCACTGCTTCAAACCTTCAACGGTCGAGACATTCCCGTTCATGGGCATTTCTCCTTACTTGCCAGTGGGCCTAACCAGAAATTCTGGGTTTGCCGTAGCCGAGAATCCCCAATGACTTGGGTACTTTCGGCTACGGCAGACAGGGTTTAAAAAGAGCTTCTGACAGAACGCTACCACTAAATTGGGATTTGTCAAAATATCCAATTTGTACCTCGTGCGAACCCTTGGTTTAGCACTATATTAACATTGACTTTTATGCCTTTTTGTGCTATTATTTCAATTAGGTAGTAGCTCATTCGAGCTGCCAAAAGAACAGGAGTTTCCATGAAAGAAATCCAAATTGTCGAGGCACTCGAGGCCACCTGGCCGAAGATTGCCAAAGACAGGGTGTATACCCTTTCCAGGGACGGTCTGACGTTTGTCTGGTTTGCCACCGAGCACGAGAGCCTAAAGCTCTTCTTGGCGACAGTCATCGGCAAGCGTAAGGGCCTGAAGGAACAAGTGATCGTCATCGACTCGTCGCAAACGGTCGTTGCCGACCGCTTGCACTTGTCGGCAACTGACACCCTTGACGGCCGTATCCTTCCGCTCCCTCAGATGCGAAAGGAGGTACGCAGTGCGGTTTATCCCGTCGATGCCGTGGTCTGCAACATGGAGAATATGAGCTGCGTCATCCGCACCCAGCCCGAACAGTTCTTCCGCGAAGCCACCCTGCCCCGCCTGGGACTGGTCTCGATTTCGATCGACACCTTCTCCGGCGGCGCCTGGGGCACCTCGCGCTGAACCGTCAGGAGTTCACAAGAGTCGTCTCCCCCGAGACGACTCTTTTCTTTACCCTACCCACCCGTGGTTAACCCCCTTCACTTATTAGGTTTTTTCTGCTATAAATATGCGCACTTGCGGTTTTTGACTGCTCGTAGGAACTAAAGAACCACACATATAAATTGGCCCTATCGTCTAGTGGTTAGGACACAAGGTTTTCATCCTTGAAGCCGGAGTTCGATTCTCCGTAGGGTCACAACAGGCAATACAAAAAGTCCCAGATTTAAATCTGGGACTTTTTGTATTAGCAGGCAACCAATGCTGCCTGCGGCCTGTTGTGAAGGCGGAGCAATGTGAGCATGCGAACGAGCGAGACGGGGTCGCGAGTACTTACTAGAATAGGAGCGGAGCGAACTATTATAGTTAGTAACTCGTGACACAAATGCAGAACTGAGCGGAGCGGAGACCTTATTAGAAAATCGCAAAAATTACACCACACTTTCTTAAATTTAATTGTTCCTGCCCCTTATTACAGGTAAATATATGTCGCTGGAAAATTATTTTCTTGCCTCATTCACATATTGGAGGTCGTTGGCACAAACGAAAAAGAGGAGTAGAATGCAAAAATCAGAATGTCTGTAAGCCAGTCTTGTCTAACAAAAACTGAATATTAAGCGTGAAGTGGCCGACAAAGTCTAGATCGTTCTAGTAAGCATCGGCCAGTGTTGTAGTGCAATAGAAAATTATGATCTTCTATGACCGCACACAAATACGCAAGCGTTATGTTCGCACCGGTATCTGCGTCATATTTGTTACCTTTTGTGCCCTCGTGGGTATCTTGGTTTGGAGTATATACACTGGACCAGTCCAACTACTAGCAGAGATAGCTAACGAACCCCGTGACATGTATATCGCTCTCACCTTTGACGACGGACCCCACCCTGAGCACACCCGCGCAATTTTGAAAATGTTGCAAAAAAAAGAAATCCCGGCGACATTCTTCTTCGTTGGACACGCGATGCTCCAACACCCCGATGTCGTTACCGAGGTGGCGGCAGCTGGATACGGAATCGGTAACCACACCTTCACGCACTCTGAAAATGTTCATAGGAGCAAAGAGCGCATGCGCTTTGAGCTGGAGATCAGCAACCAAATAATTGAACGGTTGACTGGTCAACGTACTCGCTTTTACCGCTCACCCTACTTACTCGACTTTGACCAGTCGACCAGCGAATTTATTACTTCAGATAAGCAGTACCCGGACAACCATCCACTTACTTGGATGACGGAACTTGGTTACATCGGAGTCAGCGCCTACATTGACCCGCGCGACTGGGAGGTCAAGGATGGACCCACTTTGTTTACACACGTTATTGAACGAACGCAGCACGGCAATATACTACTGCTTCACGACGGCGGTGAACAGCGCCAGGCCACGCTCGAAGCCCTGCCATACATAATCGACGAGCTACAAGCTCGGGGTTTTGTGTTTGTGTCGTTAAGTGAGTTATCGGGCATCGACGCCCAAGCACTATCTTACCCAACCCACGCCAGAGCACTCTCACACAACTTGAATGTGTCCATACTAGGAACCATCTACACCCACTTCGTGCGGTTTGTGTTGATGATTATTTTCTTCATATTGGTAATCAGTATCGCCAGATTGCTGGCAATCACCTTTGCCAGGCTGTGTTCTTCACCCAAAAAACCAACCGCCTACAACGGGGGTGTATCGGTGCTCATTCCAGCCTATAACGAAGAACGCAACCTCGCTGCCACCATAGCCTCCGTCACAGACAGTACACACGAAAACCTGGAAATCTTCGTGATTGACGACGGCTCAACAGACAAAACCAGAGAAGTGGCTTTGGCAGCAGTGGCCAACGCCACCGTACTCGTAACATACGTATACAAAAAAAATGGCGGCAAGGCTAGCGCTCTCAATTTAGGAATTACCCTAGCCAGCAATGACGTGGTGATCGCCATCGACGGAGACACGATTATTCACCCCGATGCCATCTCGCATCTCGCCGGACATTTCAATGACCCTCTCGTCGGCGCCGTCGCCGGACGGGTGTCAGCCATCACAAATGGTGCCTGGTTAACTTGGTTTCAGGATATCGAATATACCGTCAGCCAACACATTGAAAAGAGAGCCTTCAACACGGTCCTTGGTAGCATTAATGTCATTCCGGGAGCTATTGGTGGGTGGCGACGGAGCGTTATTGAAGAAATTGGTGGGTATAGTGATGACACTCAAGTAGAAGATCAAGACCTCACTCTAGCGGTACACAAGCACGGTTACCAACTACGCTACGACCATTGCGCAGTAGCGTATACCGAAGTACCCAGCAGTATCAGCGCCTTCATCAAACAACGATTTCGCTGGATGTTCGGCACACTACAGTGTCTCTGGAAATACAAGCACAGCTTCTTTAATCCACAATCTTTGCAGTTAGGTTACATTATTCTTCCATACGGAGTCCTCTTCTCTCTCATCACACCACTCCTCATGCCCGTCACTGATGGCCTCCTTGTTTACGCACTCTGGACAGGCAATTGGCAAACACCTATGATTGCTGCCGCTCTGTTCACTGCTATTGATCTCATCTACCACGGCTTCGGACTAATGAAAGAACCGAAAAAGTTGGCCTATTTGCCCCTCATACCGTTTCAACGAATCTTTTACCGACTCGTGTTTTCCTACATCATGCTCAAGAGTACTGTCTACGCCATTGAAGGTACCCGCGCCTACTGGGCCGCACAGTTGCGTACAGGTAGTGCACAGACGCTCTTTCAGCAACAACACGAGGTCGTACAAGCCTCAGTGATACAGCCAGACCATAAGATACTTGCATAGATGACATCATATCTAACATACAGTTGGTGACACTTAAGACCGGACTGGTGAGGTTTTACATACGACCTGGGAAAATGGGGACAGGGACAATATTTTCGCGAAATGTGTGCTCTAATTTGCCAACGCCATTCCTCACTCTTAGTTACATAGGGAAAATGGGGATACTTCCGTTATTTTCTACAACTTTCCCTACTTTATTGTACCTATCCCCTTTTCCGCATACTCGCCTATTTTGGTTTTTAAGAAACTTTTTGTGGTAACATTTTGAGATGAATGAATCACCAACAACTATACCTAACATCCCGAGTCACGAGCAAGGTGAACTACTAAATGAAGAAATGTTAAATGAACGTTTCTTAAATCAAAAAGGACACGTTGAAAGGCGTCTTGATCAAAAGAAAGAACGCCTCGAATCCGCAAGAGTTGAACTCGAATCTTTAAAACAAAAACTTGGAAGTGATGATGTTGAAAATAATCCAAAATTACGTGCGGGGTACTTAAATATACTGAGGAAAGAATATGCACTATTAAAAGAAAAGGATGTGGCTGAATTTCTACGTAAGCCTGAACAGTCAGACATTACCTATAGACTAGACGTAATGGATAATTGGCCGAATAAAGTGGCCGAACTCATACCGGAAGACTTACCTCTTCGCTTTCATGGCTGTCCAATTTATGCTGCTAGGGAAATTTTGGCCTCAGGTGAACTATCTTCATCTGCTGACCGATTGGGCTTTGAGACAAGTTACGATGTTTCAGAACAGGTATCAGTAAGTACCGCCAATAACGTCCGAATCAGTACAGACTCTTATACAGACTTGAACGCGGAGGGTTGCTGTATTCCGGCTGGATGTGTCTTCGTACTTCTTCCTAAAGATAAAGTCGACGCAGATGCTGGCGCGAGCTTATTGATGCAAAATGTATCAATAACTCAGGAACCGGAAAGACTGGTTTCAATTATCACTACACCAGAAAATCTAACCCGAGTTAGCGAGTGGGCTACTGCTGCCGGCATTCCAGCTGATAAAGTGGTAGATTTTTCTAGTTTTCTATCGCAGTTTCCACCACCAGAAAATAATTACATAGTATAGGTACAGCATTACAATTCTGGAAATGTGAATACGCAAAACTGTTTAAGTCATAAAACTATGTCACACTCCCCAAACATCCAACTAGTCCTCAACATCCTCAAAAACGAAGCTGACGGCGACGTGGCGGCAGCTTTAACTAAGATGACAACCGACTACTCCATGACTTGGATGTATCAAGGCAAAGATGGTGAACTCTTCCCTACCACTGGTATGGATGTAAAAGCGGAACTTGATGAGGTCTACCCTATCAAAGGTCGTGAATATGACATCCGAAATATCACAGAAGGAGAAAACGTAGTTATGCTTGAAGTAATTGAAAGCTACCCCGACCCTGACACCGGGCAAATGTACCGCACCCCACAAGTCATTGTTCTTGAGTTTGAAGACGGCAAAATAAAAACCGGTCGCCATTACTGCGACCCAAGACTCTCCTACCTAGAGCTATCTAAGGAGCAAATCAACACTGCGCTCCGCGATACCGATACCAAACATTTGATTTCATAATTACGTTACATACGAAAGACCCATGTGACATAATATGATAATAAAAAATTAATTTTAAATATGCCTGACAAGTTAATACCAAGACTATTAATAATCACAATTCTTTTGGATATCGTATTAAGTGTACATGCTGTTTTTGAGTTAAAACGTTATCTAGCCTTACCAGATCCTGGTGGTTTCAACGAGCTAGCTGTTCTACTTGTCTCTCCTCTGTACATACTTTCTTTTATTATTCTTTTGGTACTTTCAATACAAACAGTTTTTACCCTCATTAGATATAAGAATCAAAAAACTGAGGGCGAGATCATAAAGATTCAAAAAAAAGTATTTATCCTTTTTATTTTTTCTTGCGCATACCTAGCAGTTGCGTCTTACATTTTCTTACAAAGTTTTCTTGATATTTTCAATAAAATATTAAATGAACATCTGTTTGAGTATGGCTATCATTACAATGTAATTTTTCAAATATCAGTATTAGCAATTTCTTGCGCTATTGTGATATTTGGTTTTTATAAAGCAATTAAAAAATTTCACAAATCTAAACTATTTTGGTTTATTATTGCCCTTTTATTTTTTTTCATCACTTTCATTGTGATTCCTGCATTTTTTATGCCACCTGCAGGAAAAATAACTCGACCTGACGGAACAACAGAAATTATTTACTATCTTCCAAATGGAACAACGAGCACTAAACCATTCTAATATTCTATTCGGCTACATAGACCTCTCCTATGTAAACAAAAACTCCCCTGCTGGGGAGTTTTTTATTTTAATTTTTAAGTCTTTCTTACACACTACTACCGTGGCTTTGAGAAGTTCGCTGTGGCATATACTTTGTTTCCAACCCGCGCGAGACCAATCCCCTCGTGGGTATAGTTACTAGAAAGCATATTGATACGATGTCCCTCACTATTCATCCACATCTCGACAAACAATGCGGCCAACTCTTCTGCTTCTGGCAGCACTGTTGAACTACGCCAAGCTATATTCTCACCCCAATACGAAGCCTTATACCCGGCCTTGTCTATACGACAAGTTAAAGTACAGCCATCTTCCTCGGTATGCGAGAAGTAATCATTCTCGGCCATATCCTCACTGTGACCAGTGGCGATTGCGGCCAAGGCGTTGTCGTACTGCAGCGCTGGCACTCCAGCTTGCTTACGCTCAATGTTTGTCAGTCGATGAATCTCATCGGACAACACTGCCATGAACTCATCAGCCGGAGCAGTATCACTCTCCTCTTCTTCATTGATAATCTCTGGTTCTGGTTCTGTAACTTCAACAACTACTTCTGGTTGAGTTGATTCAGTATTTTCAGCAACTGTATCATCAACCTCTACTGCGGGCACTGTCGTAGTCGATTCACCAACCGGTATATTTTCAGAATCGTTAGTTGGAGTGTTATCGTCTGCCGGCAGATTATTACTTGGTTGATTAATAATCCTAACTTCGCTTAAGCGACGTTGTATTGGTCTTATGTTAATGCTGTCACGATTTTTATGTCTGTCACTTACACTTACTCGAGTCTCTGTCGCAGAGCGGTGTCGCTCAGACAGAGTACTACGAGCGTCGCTTGGATTTCGCGCCTCAGTCGAGTATGGCGCCGATAATACTGAAGCGGTGATTATTGTTATGGCAACTAGTGCCATGGTTCGTTTATTCATTATGTCTATGTCTCTTTTTACTTTTAAAGATCTTATGGACTGGGGCCCTAAACTATCTTGTCAGAATCACTCTCTAAATGGAACAGGTCCAAAATCATGTTTTTCACACACTAAAGAGAACCATTTTTCAAGCGGTAATTATTGGTATTGACATTAATAGCACAACATAAAAACACTTTGTCGATAGATATTACAAAAAACTGGATTTTTCTCATCTACAGTGGACACGACTCCCCTATCCACTAATATTAAAACGGCTCCGAAGAGCCGTTTTTTGTAGTCATGATTTGGTCACGAGCGCTTGGGTAGGAAGACGAGACTGCTGCCCCAGTAGTCGTGCGAGCCCGCAAACACCAAGCTCTCATCGTCCTTCACGTAATGAATGCTCTCGTGTCCATGGAAACGAGCGAAGTCGCCTTCAAATACGTTGGTGTAGACGAGGTTCCCTTTACGGAACTCCTTTGGTCCCCTACCACCAAAGAACTGTTGCTTCTGGTAGGTAGTGAGGAGCACTTCTTGCAAGAAGTCGTAGACGTCCTCGTTGTAGGTATTGCCACCAGTCCACATAACCCAGACAGGCATGCTCTTGTAGGTGATGATGGTGTGACCAGACAGTCGACCAGAGTCAGGGTCAGTTCCCCAACGATCGACGTAAAGATATCCCAAATGTGGAAAGGAAAACTGCAGGTTCACCTCTTTCCATTCTGGGGTACCGTTGGCGTCGTCTCGCTCAGAAATGACAGTCCCTTCCATACCGCCAGCCCAGCCGTTTTGAGAAGCAAGGTAGAAGAAGTTTTCCACCTCTTGCAACCTTGTAGGCCTCGGCCCCAAGATGTCTTCAAAATGTTCTGATTTGGGTTCTGTCACGATTTACTCCTGGTTGATTGATCCAAGAGAAACTATGCCATATTCATAAATAGTTGCAATGAAGTGCAGCACTTCCCCTCTCCCTTAACCAAAATCCACCTTCATTCCCATACCAATAGTTCTGTGCTTAAATAGCCACGGAACAGAACTCAACAACCCACAAACAACGACCAGGAGGTAGCCGTGGCTAATACCCTTCTCACTCAAGTCCTTGAGGTAGTGAACCTCAAGCTTCATCAACTGGCTGATAAGGCCAACTTGGTCTACATCCGCATGGCTGTAGACGCACTTTATTTCCGGCCTCTGGTTTGGAAAAAATGTAAGTGCCAGGTGTACCACCATGAACGCTTACCTAAAGAAGGTCCGGCGATACTCGTCTCGACACACAGCAGTCACATGGACGCAGGCGTCATCCAGGCACTCTTTCCACTTGGTCAGTTGCCAAAGATACGTCCAAGTGGGGCAAGAGATTACTTCACCAAGAGTTGGCCTTGGCATTTGTTTGCTCGCGGCTTTATGCGACTACTGTTTGTAGACAGGGGTAGCGGCCATTTGGCCAAAGTTGGTGAAGCAGATCCGCTCGCGGAGCTTCACGGTCCACTGAAGGCTGATGTGATGGTTATCGTGTTCCCGCAAGGAACACGAGAAAAAACAAACACGGGATTTCGCTCAGGTGTTGTACACCTGTCTAGAATGCACCCGACCGTACCCATCATTCCCATCTTGCTTTGTGGTACACGAGAGGTCCTCCCGCCCAAAACAACCGGGTTTAGACCTGGTCCGCTCTCTGTATATGTCGGAGAGGCATACACCTTTGACCCGGACTTATCGGCATCAGATAACGCCAAAGCTCTGGAAAAGTACATCTACTCGCTTGATCAGTGACAACCACAACTACGGTTGGAACAACAAAGGCGCTCCCCCAGGAGCGCCTTTTATTTTGTCTTCTGTGCTGCCTTTTGTGTAATTATACAAGATTACCGAAGCGTCTTCACATTAATTATAATCTTGGTAAATTAATCAATACTTTTCCGAATGTGTCGTTTTCGACAAGAAACTTATACTTGAACATACCTAGCAACATCATCAAATCAGCCACTTCTGACCTGAGGCTTTCAGGACCAGTAAAAATTTCTTTGCTTTCTTCAATGAGGTTATTTCGATAATTATTCAATACCTCTTTAGTCCAATTGTCTTCGACATACTTCATTAGGTTTTCAAACTCTCCTTTATCAAGCCAAATCCCCTTACATTCTTTGCAGACATCTACCTCAACTTCAGAATTTGCGTATTTTAGAGTAAACAGAGAATGGTTGTCTTTTGGACAGAGTTTGTCTGAATTGCTAGTAGAAAATTTTGTCTCATCTGAAAATAAATCAACATCAAACCAGTTTGCGTCGCTTATTTTAAAATCTTTTATCTTGTCTAATTCAGCGTAATCAAACCATGAACCTTTACAATCAGCACAATTATCAATAGTAATGTTTCCAATTTGAAGAGGTTGGAGCTCTTTGTTTTTACAGTTTGGACAAATCATGACGTAAAAATAACACGGCTGGGTTGATTCAACAAATAAAAAGTATGTTTTACAGGCCTTTCCTATGTAAACAAAGTGCACTTAGCCCAGGACGAACCCCGCCCGCACCAATAGATGCCGGCGTTCTTATATTTTGACAAAACTCGCATTTATTGTAGTATCTTGGTTGGCTTTATTTGCGATTTGATTCGTAGATATTTTTTTGTTCATACAACTGAGGAAATAAGGTATGCATAAATCACAAATCGTCTTGGAGGCAATGGGTGACGCCGTCTTGGCAGCTGAGCTACTCAAAGCAATGTGCCAACCCAGTCTGCCTGAGGAACCACCCTTTCTCCCGGCCTACACACCTGGATATCACGAGCCATCACTGGGCACACTCTGGCCCACGACCTGCCACATCTATCTGGTGGCAGTGAAAGCCAATGAGGATCTATTTCATTTCCCCGAAAGCAGCTTGTTGCAAGAACGGGTGCAACTGACTCGGGCGCTGTTGAGTGAAGAAGTGCGCCGCCAGTTCAATCTCGCAGCTGACAGCAAACAGGACTTTACAGTCTGCAAAGGCTTCCAGCTGTGCTTGGTTGCCGAAGAAACATGCGCCGTCTAGGTTCGTGACAGACACGATGCTGAAATAACGCGACACAAGACAACAAGTGCCCTCAAATTGAGGGCACTTTTCATTTGCTAAACAACGACGCAGTGTTTGACAAAATCCCTATTTCTTATACATTTGCCGGCAGGATACGCACCTTAAACATCAACCGAGAAGGAGTCACAGCGTGGCCAAGAAAAATCCGAACCAAAATAGGGGCATCATCGTAACGGTCAATAAAAAGGCCTACGTCAAACTGTCCTTACCGTGCTCTCGACTACATCGTCGCCTGCTCGAGCTTCTCGATAAGGCCAAGGTACGCTCTACAGAGTACATCTTCACCATCCACGACACAGGAAAGATTCTCAACTCTTCGTTTCCAGCCATCAAAGTTGAAGCCCGGCCTGATACAACGCTCGAGTTCGGAGTCACCATCATGTTGGCGAACGGCGAGATGTTTGTTGGAAATCTAAAAGCGCCAGTGAAGTGTGCAAACGATGGTCTCACTACCGAGCTGGCAAGAGCGGTCCTTGAGATAAACAAGACCGGTTGGTTTGAAACTGACACCGACAAGCAACCAGTGATGGTGAAACCAGCGCCGGTACTTTCGGCAAACCAGAAGCTTGCGAAGGATATCACTGAACTGATTTCTGGCCTTGATATCGAAATCAAGGGACTGGAGCGAGACATTGCCAGGCTGCAATCCAGAAGGGACGACATGGTCAAAGCCCGGCAAGACCTGCAGACAAACCTTGAGTTCCTGAAGACCAAGCCCAGAGAAGCAACGGAGCTGACTGCATGAAGAGCATCGACGACGAGGCCCGCACCACAGGTGCGGGCTTTTCTTTTGCAACATAATTTATCTTGATGAATAAATAAAAAATGCCCCGCAAGTGCGGGGTTTGAAGGCTGACGGGTTTTTACCAATGATTGCAGGCAACAAACCCGGAATTGCTACATGCGTAGCATTTCCGGTCTGGCTTTAAATCAGGGCGCCCACCACAAGAGTCGCATGTCTTCCTGCCTGAGCCACAACATTTACCGCAGAAAAACGGTTTGTAGGTTTTGTCATTGGGTTTCTCATCATCATCCTTTTTATCGGAGGTGAACAAAAGATACAGAAAAACAATAATAAGGAGCTCGAACATGGTCTGTCTCCAGAAGTTAATGAACGAAAGGCCTCTTAAACGATACCACCATTTTTCATTTATTTGAATACCTTGACCAACCTAACGGGCGTGATACTTTATGGGTTGCATTTGTTTTTCAATTCTTTACACACCCAGGAGCATCCCATGTCTCACGTTCCTCACGTTATTGTCTACTACAGAGGTCTTCCCACCAAGCACATCAATCACCTCAAGCCGTGGCTGGCCCATATTGTGGCTTTTGCCCTCTCATCCAAGGACAACCTCAAGGACTTTCCTCAAGAGGAGTGGAATATCGAAGTGTCGGCCAAGCAAGTGATGGTGACTGAGTACGCCGCCAAAGCTGGCGACACGAATGTGCCTCCCCTGGCCATCCACATCAACGCTGGAGAAAAGCGGGAACGTGACGACAATAAAGTGCTCCGTCACATCGCCATCAAGCTCCACATTGAGCAAAGATGGATTATGGACTTCTGTCCATTTGGTGATGTCGAGATCGTCATCATGTTTCATGGCGAAAATGGATTCGCCAAGATGAAAGACTTCGGCCTGAGCTGAAGTTCTGAGCGTTCCGCCCAAAGCCCCCTTACCAGGGGCTTTTCTTTTTATAGAAAATTATGAACCTCACTCCCTACGTACCGTTAACTAAAGTTATATAATTACTAAGGATATACAGTCATTAATCAATAACCATTTTTTATGTTAAAGAAGTTAACCGCTGAATTTATCGGAACTACCACCTTATCACTAGCTGTCCTACTATCGGTCACAGTTACGGACAGTGTACTTATCACTCCTATCTTGGCAGGCTTAGTCCTTGGTTTATTTGTCTATTCGATTGGCTCTGTTTCGGGATGCCACATCAACCCTGCGGTAACACTTGGCTTGTGGTCAATTTCTAAAATTTCCACCAAAGACGCAGCACAGTATATTGCAGCTCAAGGTCTTGGCGGTCTAGCTGCTTTTGGGATTGTCGCGGCCACAACTGGTGGAGTATCACTTGGTCTAGTTGCCGAAGACGGTTCAATATTCTTGGCTGAACTAGTTGGTACTGCCATCTTCACCTTTGGTATTGCAAGTGTGGTTTACGGAAAAGCAGCGGACGCTGCAAGCGGTCTAGTAATCGGCGGTTCCTTACTACTTGGTATTACTCTAGCGGCAGCTCTTGGATCTGGCGGTATTCTTAATCCTGCGGTTGGATTGGCCCTTGGATCAACCAGCCTAAGCTATATCCTGGGCTCTGTCGGTGGTGCAATGATTGGTATGCGTGTCTACAAACACTTAGTGAACTAGAGAATTCCTCTAACATTCAAAACCACCAGCTCAGGCTGGTGGTTTTGTCTTTATCTCCAGCTAAACTATTTAATGTACTTTCATATAGCAACACCTATTTAATACATCTAGTATTTCTGCGGTAACACACAACTTGTGTTTGACACCAACCGACGATGAGGCGTACGATGAAGTTTGGAGACAGCCCCTTTTGTACAACTAAGGAGACAGACATGCCCGCTCTAGACCACTACCCTCACGCCATCACCCCACACGGTGAGTGCACCCTCCATCATGCCATCATGCAACATGAGCAAATCATTGCCATCAAAGACAGTGATGGCCTGATTCATCCGCCCACCGACGACGACTTGCAGTTCATTGCAACTGAAAAGTCAGAATGCGGCGAAGAATGACGGAGGTCCGCATCAATTCAAACCAGCGTTGCTAGCGCTGGTTTTGTTTTATCTTCCGCCAATTCTTTTATACTACGCTGACCGAGCTCACAAACCATGAATCATGACCCTGTATTGACATTTGCATAAATCAATGTATACTATCAACAAATTAACTTTTTAGGAGTGCTCTTTGAACCATAAGAACAACCCCGGCCTTGATGAAGCCGGCAATGACTACCAGAAGTTCCTCGCAGATCTGCGTGGAGAAATTCTGTCACAAGTCCGACATGGTCGGACTTGGAAAGACATCGCTGTGAAAGCCTACGTTGGGACTGCCACAGTTCAGCGTTTTGCAGACGGAACAACGATGCGTCCAACTTCGTTTACCGTGAATCAACTGGCTTTGTCCGCTGGTTACCGCGTTGCGATAGTGCCAGTGAACACGCCAAGACTGCCTGGTGAAATTGGCTGAACAAGCCAACGTCCCCTGAGCAACAGCTCGCAAGAACAACTCGTATGAGTGTTATCTTGCGAGCTGTTTTTGTTTTATCTACTTTTAAACTCACTTATAATCTCCTTCTCATTATTGGCATCAAGAGATTTTTTAAATTTTGTCGCCTTCTTACCTTTTACTCTAGCCTCGCACTCACCCCAGGTCCGGTGGATCATTACCACACCATCCACCATACTTACATACGAATAAGCTTTTTGATTTTGTCGCTTGCGAGCATCACTACGCTCTTGGGCTTTTTCTTCATCATAAGAAGTGTCACTAATATTTAATTCGTATTTGTCTCGTGAACCAACATAGAGAGGCATGTCCCCTTTCTCGGCAAAGCCTGAAGCGATAGCGTCAGCTCGTTCGTTACCAATGATACCAACATGGCCTGGCACCTTGTGCCACTCAATTTCTACCTTACCCAAAAGCGGTAGTAGTTCTTGCCATAATTCTTTATTTAAAACATCGGACTCAGCTTTGGTCTTCCAACCATTCCTGGCCCAACCAAATACCCAGCCTTTGGCACCTTCAACGACATACTTAGAGTCGGTATAGATGGCAACAGTTTGCTTTTTACCAACCATTACCTTTAAAGCCTCAACTACTGCTTTAAGCTCCATTTCATTGTTGGTGGTATGCGCTTTGTGTCCTCCGAGCTCTGTGACTGTACCAGCATCAGAAATAACAACACCATAGCCTCCCCGGCCTGGATTTCCTTTGGCTGCGCCGTCTGTAAAAATTGTTATTTTCTTGTCCATAATCTCAAAAGTCTACCATACCAACGACTAACTACTAAAACACCATCGCTATTCCCGGCTTTATTTGCTAGGATGCAACTATGAAAATCACGTCTGCCGTATTTAAACTAGGGGTAAAGGGAGATAATGCCATCCTGGAAGATGGGGTGCCGCAAATCGCCTTTATTGGCCGTTCCAACGCTGGCAAGTCCAGCCTCATCAATTCCCTCACTGGTGTGAAGGGTCTGGCTATTAGTAGTAAGACTCCAGGGCGTACCAAGGAGATAAACGTCTTCTTAATTAATGGTACCCACTACTTCATGGACTTACCTGGTTATGGCTACACCAAAACTCAAGTTAAAATTTTTGAAAAGCTTGGGAAGTTGATTTTTTGGTACCTGTTTAATTCAAACAATGATCCAAGAGTAGTTCTACTGGTTGATGCTGAGATTGGTCCGACAGATAGTGATCTTGAGATGCTCCATGAACTTGAGCAAGCTGGCAAAGATATTGTGATTGTACTGAATAAGGTAGATAAAATCCAAAAATCAAAGTACAAGAGTCACTTAGATAAACTGGCACTGAAGCTACGGGGACACAAACTCTTCCCCTACTCCTCTACCGCAAAAATTGGTATTGAGGAACTGACAGCTGAGTTGTTGTCCTAAATAAGACAAATTTAAATTATGAAAAACCCCACGTCCGGAGACGTGGGGTTTTTGAGCCTGACACAGTGCCCTATCTGGGCAATTCGAGCATGAGCCCGACAGCATTCAGAAGGTTGGAACGTTGGACAGAGTTCTTTTCGTGCGAAATGACAATGCCTGGCTTACCAAACGGACCAACCACAACCTGCTCGTAATCTGGAGTAGATGAGCTGGTACGGTTAAAGCGATCATTGAGAATATGTCTGTCGCGAAGCTTGGCATAGATAGCCATGGTATAGACCAGTTCCACGGCTCGCGGTACATACATACCAGATGGCAAGCGGTCGAGTTGTTCTGACCAAACAAGCTTTCTCGATGATTCGTAGGCCGCCCTACATACCGCCAGCCATTTGGCGGCTGGCATGTACTCATTTCGGGCAAACGCTTGAAACGGACTGGAGTACCAGGCGGCATTTTTTGTGTAGAAATACTCCGGGAACATCGCCTTCAAATCGAGCAGATTCATCGGTTCAGGTGGTGTTGGTATCAGAAGGCAACAATTGTGATCAATTCTCATTGCCAAATCAAGACTCGGGAAGCTGGACTTGAGACCATCCAACTGCTCCGATGTGTACCGAAAGTCCGACTGACTCTGCACCCGTCGCGGGGACAAGTAGGCATCACGCGCCGTATCATGCAAGTATAAATAAGCAGATGTCATGACGACCTCCTGTGTAAATAACGACAAAGATCAAGAATGAAACATTAATATCACGATTTTAAATTTCTGTATACTCAGATAATCAACTACCTGGTTATTTGACGATAACCAAAAACAGTACTAGCATTGCCCCAGCTCGAGCCAACGCTCGATTCCACGTTCTTTTTATGGGAGAGACACCATGGATTTTGAAAAAAGACTTCGCGACGCGTTAAATGCAGACACATATCCCAAAGACCCGGAATATGGTCTGGATGTGATACAGCCCCAAGACAAGTTACTTGGTCGCATTCCCTGCGACGCCGCCCATCTTCTGGTGCTATTTAACGAGTACATGATGGAACAGGTGCCGTTCATGGACTTTACCCCTCCAGACAAGTACGAATGTCTGGTCATAGAAAACCTCTGGCACATACATTTGCGTACGCTAGTGGCGGAAGTGCTCGGGGTCGACCCGCACAAATTGTCCGATGAGGTTCTGGGTAACTTTGAAGTCCGCTTGGGCTGGAAGCTCTGCAAAACCTGCTGACAATACCATGCCAGTACCAAACCAAAATCCGCATCCACCTTGGTGGCTGCGGTATTTTTATTATTAGTCTAAAGCGTGCTACCCTACTCTCTATGAATTTAGAAAAGCTTAAAGAGCAGTTACTCAAGGAGAAGTATGAGGGCGTGGAAAGCGAAGCTTTCCACGCTGATTGTGCACGCCTAGAAACTGGCGAACCATACGAGTATGTCCTTGGCTATGTAGACTTTCTTGGAGCGCATATTGATCTCTCATTCAAACCAATGATTCCCCGTCCTGAGACGGCGTTTTGGGTGAAGCAAGCGATTGATGAACTGAAGC
>CAZBJN010000021.1:0-16873 GCA_964492305.1 uncultured Candidatus Saccharibacteria bacterium
CGAGTGGGACAGATTGTGATGTTTGTGTCTTTGGAGGAGAGGTACTTGGATGAGGCAGGTAAGAGTATGATAGCTGCGCTCATGTCTGGTGCAGATTCAGATGTGACTGAAATAGCAGCTGAGGGAAGTCTGTGGGCAAAAATGACTAACTTCTTTAGTGGATTCGTGGACGGTATTCTAACTATTGTTGGACTCAAGACTGAGATAGTAGAAACAGATAAATTGTGTATTGGTACTACTTGTGTGACAGAGGAACAGCTACAAGCGATGTTAGAAGGCTCAGCTAATTTGAACACTGGCTCTGAGTCAAATGAAGAAAATAATACTGCGAGTGAAGAAGAGGTTGTGTCCAGTAATCCAGAAATAGAGGTTGATGAAAATCCAACTGAATCTGCCACAACAACAGAGCCGGTTGTAGAAGAAAATTCTAACCCAGTTGAAACCCCAATTGTTGAATCTACAGAACCTGAAGTAATTACGGAGACTCCTTTAGAAGTGACTGAAACACCGGTTGAAGAAGTTGAAGTTGTAGCTGAGGAGCCGGTGACAGAAGTAGTTGCTGAAGAGCCAGAACCAGTTCAGGCAGAAGCGCCAAATACCACAACTGAAGGATAAGAGATAGCGCTAGTTGTATTAGTTGGTATAATTGTATTTATGAAAGACAACATTCCAAAACAAAAGATCAACCAAGCTCAAATGAATCATTCACAAGATCAGGTTCGTCGCGTGGCGTCTCGTATGGAAGGTTCAAAAAACAACGGTAACCGCCCAGTTCAAAAATCAAAGAAAGGTTAGTTAGAACTACTGATTCAAATAATAATGAACACAAATAAAAGCGCCAGTGGCGCTTTTATTTGTGTTCAGTTTAGGTTAATTAGAGAGATAGGGAACCACTACTGTCTTTTTCTAGAGCTTCTTCTTTTGGAAGAGAGATACGACAAGTAGATTTTGCAGTGGTTTTAAAATCTGCCCATACTTGCTTGCGCTCGCTCTTAAGCTCAGTGTGTGCAGCCTTCTTTGCCTTCTTCCAGTCTGACCAGGCTGCCTTTATTGCCTTACTACGATCAGCTGTACTTTCAATACCCCAAGCAGCTACTAGTGCAGTCTTGCGAGTCGCGAGGGCCTCGGCCACGTCCTCGTTGAAAGTGTCAAAAGCTGTAGCGATACCGTCTTCGCGAGTTAAGATGGCATCTTGCATGCAAGATAGGTCTACGGCTTTATTGGTTAGCTTAGCAGTTGCAGCTGAACTATAAAATGGAAAAAGGGCGAGGATGATTGTGCCTATAAAAAATCCAACAACGGCTTTGTTTGAAATTACTTGTGTACGCATAGTATCTGTTATCAATATTAATGATTAAAGTATAGGTCATTTATCACATGGAAAAAGGTATCTTTGTGGACAGAGACAAAAGTTAGTGCCATGGTTTGGTAAAAGAAAAACCGCCTCCCACGGTTTTTGTGAGGGGCGGGGATTAAGTGGTGGGTTCCAACCATTCAGCTTGGTGGGCCATATACCGACTAAAGCCCAAGAAATTTGAAGTACAAAATATTAGTCCAGAAAGGTAAAACATATTACCAATTCTAGCTGCGGCAAACACCTGTTCGGGTGTGTTTTCAAACTGCGCCGCAATCAGGAAAAGTAGGCCGGCCAACATGACTTGTTGACCCAGGTGACTAAATTTCAAAGAGAGTCGTCGGCGAGCGAGGTTGTTTGGCTGCTTATGCAAGAGCCAGCTAATTACTTTGTACTCGATCACGACACTGATGGTGCACCCAAACAGTACAGCCAGTGGGAATAGGTCAAATGGCAACCCAAACACCAAGCGCTCAATTCCTAATAGGGGAGTGATGATGAGTAGTCTGGTTCCGATGCGCAGGTTTTTAAAGTGCTTATTCACGGCAAATCCTTTCAGAAGAGCATTGATACTATGTGCACTATGACAGGTTATTGTACATTGTCAAACAAATATTTTGTAACGTTTTGGATATTTTTGGTCATTGTATAGATACAGAGACATTTATTACAATAATAAGTATATTTATGAAACAGTTTTCTTTAGCATTTTTACTTTTTGCGTTTACGTTGGCTATGGTGACGCCTGATACCGTGCTCGCTAAAAGGGGAGGTGATGACGATGGTCACTATGAATATAGTGATGATCATGATGACGATGACGATGACGATGACGATGACGAAGATGAGGATGAGGATGATGACCGTGACGATGACAACTCTAACGACGAGCTTGAAGTAGAGGCGGATGTCTTCACTGATATCACTATTGTGAAGGTGGAACTTTCAAATGGTCGTAAGACAGTTTTTACTACTACTGCTGACACTCGAGCTGAGGTAGTAGATGTTGTAGCTGATCGCTTTGATTTAACAGAGGCTGAGGTGGAAGACGCTCTTGATTTTGAGATTGAAGATCGAGCTAGTCGTACTAATGAACGTGCCAAGATCAGCAATCAAAACAACCGACCAGTTGATACTTGCGACGACAACTCAAACGACGAGCTTGAGGTAGAAGTTGATGTCTTTACTGACACCACTATTGTAAAAGTAGAGCTTTCTAATGGTAACAAGACTGTGTTTGAGACTAGTGCTACCACTAGTGATGATGTTATTGAAGTAGTAGCCGACCGCTTTAGTTCTCTCACTGAGGCTGAGGTGGAAGACGCTCTTGATTTTGAGATTGAAGATCGAGCTAGTCGCACTAGTGATTTTGTAATTTCATCAAATAACAATGACGATTGTGATGATGAGGATGAAGATAATAACGATGATGATAATGGAAGAGGCTCTGATGCTGAACTACGAAATCGTATTGCAGAGTTACAAAGACTTTTGCAGACTTTGATCCAACTCTTCAATTCTCGCTTTGGAAACTAAGTGAGTTTTGGGATAGAGTATAGAATATGAATTAATTCAAAAAAAGCCCCAATATAGGGCTTTTTTTGTGTCTGGCAGCAGGGAATAATACCCATCCTTTAAATGTTGATTGGTTTGCTATTGTCATATATATGTATACACTAGCAGCAGCTTATTGATTTAAGAAGTAAAAACTATTATGGAAGACGAAACATTAGCTGAAGACAGCTTTGAAGTAAAAGACAGTAACGGTAACCTCCTACAAAATGGAGATACGGTTTTAGTGATTAAAGATTTAAAAGTAAAAGGTGGCTCAACTATTAAGCGCGGTACCAAGGTGCGGGATATTCGTTTGTCTGATGAAGCAGAGGGTGTAACAGGGAAGATTGATGGCATGAAAGGAATCTATCTCCGTCCTGAGTATGTGAAGAAGGCTTAGGCTTTAAGGTACTTAGATTATATGTCACATCCGTTTGAAAAAATGTTTGACCGAGCTATCAAGAAAAGTACTCCACTTGATAACGCCGTTTTGAATGAGGCTGAGAAGTTGCGTGAGAAGGGATACTCGCCAGAAGAGATTATGACTGTATTACGTAAGCTACATAAGTCGCTGATAGACAAAGACGAAGCAGAAGTGGTGGGGGAAGCGGTAGAGGAGTTTTCTAGGTACGTCGATGAGTAATAGATTTTAGATATTCATCAAGTAAACAAAAACCGCCCTCCACGGTTTTTTGTGTGTGGGGCGGCTATATGGAACCATAGCGTCCGAAAGTGTATCTTGTGCACTGACAGGCCGTGTGTCCAGCAGCCAGGAATACATATGCGTAAGCCAATCCTGCTTTTTGCGTGAGTTCGTCCTGATTGCCTGTCAGAAGCACCAGAAAGAGCAGAAGAGCCAAAACATAAAGCAGGAGCAGAAAACAGATATAAGAGAGGGTGTCTATCAGTGCTCTGCGAGATTCTCTAATGTCTTGTGCCTTAATCCACCTATGCAGGAAGACGTACTCAATTACAAAGCTGAAGAACATGACCACTACCCAGTCAATGACAGCTCCTGGAAACCAGCTTTGGTTTTGGATGTGTAGAAATATCCAAATTGGTATAGACCAGAGTATTGAATAGGAAATTCTGGGCATCAGCGCAAAATTTTTCAACATAACAATTCTCCTGATGTTGGGTTGTGAGAGGAACCTTTTGCTCATTATGCATCAGAAGTGATTGGTGTCAAATAAATCTAACTAGGAGAAAGGTTAAGACTTAGTTTTAAAAACGAAGTGTTTATTGAATAAAATTCGAAAGGTGGCCCCATATGATGCTGTATACTAAAGGGTATTAAACGACAGCAAGGATTATATGGAAATAACACAAGAGAAATTACACGAAATGCTGGTTCTGCCAGGGCACGTTGCCGAGGAGCAGTTCAGTAATGCTGTAACTGCATCAGTAAATAAGAATATTTCACTACAAGAAGAGTTGATAGAGCAGGGTTTGATTTCAGATAAAAATTTAGGAAGAACCATTGCAGACTTTTTTGATATTCACTTTGTTGATTTGGGGGAATCGGTAACTAAGTACGAACATTTAGCGCTTATGCCTGAGATTGTGGCAAGAGCACAGAGAGCCATTGTGTTTGATGTTTCCGATACGATTCTTAGTCTAGCTACCGACCAAATTGATAATTACGAATTTTTCAGACTACTTGAGAAGAAAACCGGTAAAAATATTTCTGTATTTTATGCTACTTCACGTGGAATAAACACAGCTTTAAGATCTTACAAAGGTGATTTGCACGACAAAATTAAAAAGCTCATTAATGGATTTTATGAAGAAGGACATCAAGAAGGGGATATCGTCCGTTTGATGGACCTGTTCTTGGAATACGCGTATGACAACCGCGCTTCAGACATACATATAGAGCCACTCGAAAATGATGTCCTCATACGTTTCCGTGTTGATGGTCTTCTTCATGAAGCAGTGCGTTATCCTAAATCATTACACGAAAAGATCATTTTCCGTATTAAAATCATGGCGCACATGCAAACAGATGAGCATGCCGCTGCGCAAGATGGAAGATTTGAATATCACAACACCGAAAATGATTTTGATGTTCGAGTATCAATTCTCCCTGTTTCTGACGGGGAAAATGTGGTTATGAGATTGCTAGATTCTCATGCCCATCAATATTCACTAGAAAATTTGGGACTAAGTCAGATTAATTATCAGAAAGTACTGGATGCTGCAAAGAGACCGCACGGTATGATTCTGGCCGTTGGTCCAACTGGTTCTGGAAAGACGACCGTTCTGTATACAATCTTAGAGAAGTTAAATAACTCAGAAGTGAATGTTATGACTATCGAAGACCCGGTAGAATATGACATTGAAGGGGTGCAGCAAACTCAAGTAAACCCAAAGAAGAATTTAACCTTTGCAAATGGCTTGCGTTCAATTGTGCGACAAGATCCCGACATTATTATGGTTGGAGAAATTCGTGATGAAGAAACGGCTGATATTGCTATTAACTCCGCCCTTACAGGACACCTAGTTATTTCTACTCTGCACACCAATGACGCTGCTACCACCTTCCCGCGTTTGACAGAAATGAACGTGGAGCCGTTTTTGATTGCGTCATCTGTAAATATCATTATCGCTCTGCGCTTAGTTCGTAGAATATGTCCTCATTGCAAAGAAAGTTACATTATAGAAGCCTCTGAACTAGAAACGCTAAAACAGAATTCTCGGGCGATGGACTGTGAAAGTGTAAAATCAATCACTAATGAAAAGGATATAACACAGTTGAGGTTATACCGAGGTAGAGGTTGTAAGGCGTGCCAAGATACAGGGTATATTGGACGAATTGGAATTTATGAAGTCTTGGAAGTTGATGAAAATATACGACTACTAATAACTAAAAAAGAAGCGGCTGATGTGATATATAACCAGGCTCTAAAATCTGGCATGGTGCCACTGTTGTGTGACGGTATGGCCAAAGCCCTTGATGGCACCACCACCCTTGAAGAAGTAATTAAGGTTGCGGGCACATAATTATATGAAATTATTTAATGGCGTATCAGCACAAGACAAAGTAGACTTTACAAAGAGTCTTTCTATCATGCTCAAGAGCGGAATCTCAATTAATGTGGCTTTGGCCGAGCTAGCAGAGCAAAGTAATTCACCTCATTTTGCAGCAATCATAAACCGTATTTGTACTAATGTTGAGAATGGAGTGCCGCTTTCCCAGGCTTTTGACAAGGAGTCAAAAACTTTTGGCAGCATCTTTGTGAGCCTTATTCGGGCAGGAGAAAGCAGTGGAACACTACAAAGTAACTTACAATTTCTGGCTGATTGGCTGACTAGAAGCACTGATCTTAAGCGTGAAATAAGTGCAGCCACCATGTACCCAAAATTAGTATTTGGAGCAGCTATCCTGCTTGGTGGAAGTTTGGCAGTATTTATTCTACCGAAGCTGGTGCCGCTCTTTAATAGTTTAAATGTTGAACTACCATTAATCACAAAAATATTATTGGCCATCTCACTCTGGGTTCAAAATTATTGGTTGCTTGGGATTATCGGAGTAGTCGCCTTTATTTCGGGTGTTATTTATATAAATACATTTTATAGAGTCCGAAAACTTTTTCATACTTTCTATATCAATCTACCGTTCATGGGTGAAATGTTGAAAGATTATCAGCGGGCTTTGGTAGCGCAACTTTTCGCGACCTTGCTTAAAAGTGGACTGTCGCTCAATGAGTCAATTCATATTGTTTCAGAAGCTGTTACAAATATTCAGTATCAAGAATCTTTACTTGATATGCATTCAAATATTGTAAGAGGCACAACCCTCTCAGAATCTATGAAAAAATTTACTTCGTTATTCCCTAATATGCTGATAAGTATTGTGTCTGTTGGAGAAAACAGCGGTACGTTAGTCCAGTCGTTTGAGTACATGGCCGAATTTTATGCTAAGGAAGTAAACATGCAGGCAAAAAAGATACCAACAATTATTGAACCACTTTTGCTCATTGTTATCGCTTGCGTAGTTGGTTTTGTGGCACTAGCAATTATTATGCCAATCTATGAAATTACCGGGAACATATAATACCTACACGCCTGTATCCGGGTTTACGTTGTTTGAGCTCATGCTGGTAATGGCGATGGTGGTAATTATTGGAGTATTCACATCTTCGATAGGTGTTTCCTACTATCAATCTCAGATATTAAACGAGACAACGGATAATCTAGTGAGTACTTTAAGACAGGTGCAGGGGTTGGCTATGTCTGGTAAAAACAATCACGCTTTTGGGGTTTTTATTGATGAGGGTTCATACACCATGTTTGAGGGACAGAATTATGAATCTCGGCTAATTGATCAAGATATAGTATTTCCAATTAATTCAAACATAACTATATCTGGTCCTAGTGAGATTGTTTTTGCAGAATTAACTGGAAACGCCAATGTTACCGATACTCTTTATATATCTCTAGGAAGCAAGGAAAAACAAGTCAATATATTGTCGACTGGCTATATTGATAAATAACTATGCGTGTCAATAATTTACAACAAGGACAGTCACTCATTGAAATAATTTTTGCTATTTCAGTGTTTGTAATTGGAGTGGTTACTATTGGGTATCTCACTATAGACTCTTTTACTTCAGTGCAGCGCGTCACAGATAGTGCGGAGGCAAGATTGCTAGCGGCAGAAGGGATTGAAGCACTGGTCTCAATTAGAGACGCTGGCTTTGAAAATATCGAAGTTGGTACTTACGGCCTAATGCTTGATTCTGGTTTTTGGACACTTGTACCAAATGCTGATGATAAGGGTAAATTTACCAGAACTATTAATATTCAAACCCTGGATGAAGATATGGTGGAGGTCACGTCACTTGTTACTTGGAATGTGTTTGGTGGTCGAGAAAGGAGTGTATCTTACGAAACTATCCTAAGTAACTGGACACAGACTAAAGGGGAGGCAGGGGAGCTTGCTGTATCTACGCAGAATGTCTCACTTATTTCTTTTGATACAGAGGTAATTGGTCTTTTTTTGCAAAACGAAGGTGAAGAAGATATTACCATTACCGACATGGCTATTTCGTGGGATACCACAGCCCTACTTACTCGAGTGTCCATTGAAGATGTTGAAGTGTTCAGTGCTTCAACTTCAGCAACCATTGCCCCGGGTACAGAAATTGATATAGCTGATTACACCTTGTCACCATTTTCAGGTTTTCATCACATTAACTCCATATCGTTTGATTCTAGTGTGGCCGGATCAAATTTTATTATTATCTTTACGCTAGGTGATGGCAGTACAAGATCTGTATATATTTCTCCATAATATTATGAAAAAATCTGTAATTGCTAATCAAAGAGGATTCACTCTCATCGAAATACTTTTGTATATGGCCTTGTCGACCATCTTGGTGGTTCTTATTGGAGGAATTGGGGCCAATGTATTCTCTGGGTTTGTGAAGGTTAAGGCGGCTGAAGAGTTGAGATATAACACGCAGTTTGTAACTGAAAAAATTCGTAGCCTGGTTAGCCAAGCTGAATCTATAAGCGCGCCTGTGGCTGGAGAATCCTCAACATCACTTACTCTTCGGGTGAGTGATGTCTCCAAGGACCCAACTATTATTGATGTGAGTGATGGTCGGGTGATGTTACTTGAAGGTGAAGGGGAGCCGCAGTATATTTCTGGAACAAACGTGGATGTTTTTGGGGTTGAATTTTCAAATGTAACGTATGATGAGGGTGTGGGTTCGCTGCAAATAATCTTGCAAATGGGACTACGTAATCCAGAAGATAGAACAGTTTATTTTGCTAGTTCAACCACATACACAACGGTAAATTTGCAATATCCATGATAAAACCAAACAAAGGATTTATAGCCATATCAACTGTCCTGGTCCTGTCTGCCATCTTCTTGTCAATTAGCTTAGGTATGTCGCTCCGAGCGATTGCTGGAACTGATGTTGGTATTGCCTTTCATGAGCGCGAGGAAGCTCGGCTGCTTGCGCATGGGTGTTTAGATTATGCCCGTATGGAACTACAGCGTACTTTAGATTATCGAGGTAATGAGAGTATACTAATAGGAGAAGGAGCTTGTGAAATTTTCGATATTGAAGGTTCCGGCAATAACAACCGTATACTTATGGTTGAGAGTGTAATAGGGAAGCATACTGTGCGAATTAAAGATGTTATAGAACAAATAAGCCCAAACATGATAATACTTTCGTCTGAAAGAGTTGTAAGTTTTTAATATGAGACATTTGAATCTAATTGCTGTAGACGTAAGTGAATCCTCCATTAAGGTTTTGCAACTTAATGAAGATAATTCTATTAAGGCTTATGGAAGCGCCACTCTTGAGAAAGGGGTGGTAGAAAAAGGTCACATCATTGATGTAGATATTTTTTCTAAGGTCTTAAATCAGATCTTAAAAAATACCAAACCAAACGTTCTGGCTGACGTAAATAGTCTCCAGAGAGCTTTTTTGTGCCTACCTGAAGCAAAGCTATTTTCCCATCACTGTGTAATACCTGAAAACATCAAACAAAATGAAATTGAAAGTTACCTTTATGCTGAAGCTGCTAAAATTATTCCTTTTGAACTTGATACCTTATACTCCAACCATCACGTGGCTGAAGAAAATGGTGTTCGTAACGCAACCTTTGTTGGGGTAGAAAAATCTGTCCTTGATAATTATGTGAAAGCGTTTGTCCGTGCCAACGTTAGACCGGCCTTTGTGGGTGGTGAGCTATTTGCTTTAGGTAGTGCGCTCCTTCCTAATCCAATAGTTGATGAGGATTGTATCATTCTTGATATAGGAGTTCGTTCAGCAACTATAGGTATGTTTAGTACAGACGCTGTACCAAATGATTCAATATTGTTTCCTTATGGGGGAGAATATTTTACTAATTATCTTGCTGAGCGACTTTCTGTAACAAAAGATGAAGCTGAAACACTTAAGCGCATGAATGGGGTCAATCCTACTTATGAGGATACGGGAGTACCTGCTATATTGCGAGAGTGTTTGAGTGTGGTTACTGATAAATTGAATGAAGCCAAGGTGTATTTTGAAGCCAAGACGGGAAGCCCGGTTAAGCACATTATTATCGCTGGTGGCTCAGCTTTGTTGCCGAACATAGCCTCATTCATTTCAGAAAAAACTGGAATTGAATCAACAATCGCTGATCCGCTTTTTAAAATTAAAGAACATGCAGTGCTTGATAAGGAGACTACCCCGAATGTGTTATTTGCTAACGTCGTAGGCCTCGCTCTAGCAGCTTCTGATCCTTACTTCAGACACATTAACCTACTTACAAAATACGACCAAGATGAAGAGGTGATTAGTGACGACATGATGGCTATTGGTGATATTCGTTCCATGGCGGATGCTTCTAATGTTATTAATAACATCTTAAGAAAAGCTAAGGCTGGATTCACTATGTGTGCCCAATATTTGAGGGCTGTAGTCCTAAAAATTAAGGGAAAAATGAAGGTGATATTAACAATCCTGATACTGATAGCTTCAAGTGCCTTTTTGTTTTGGGTACTCAAAACATATTTGTAATGTTAATTGTGATAAAGTATTAAAATAATATGCCGAAAATAAAGTCACAAGGATTTACTCTCATCGAAGTTTTGTTGGTGATTGCAATTTTAGCGATTTTGGCCTCCATCACTATCATGGCTATTAATCCCGGGCTGCAACTAGCCAAAGCTCGCGATTCGCAGCGTTTGTCTGATGTTCATACTATTCTGAACGCTATCCATCAATACGCTCTTGATAACGAAGCCGCGTTTCCAGAACAGATAGACACTTATGCGCTTGAAATATGTAGGACTGGCAGTACAAACTGTGATTTTTTGGCTGACTTGTCGGTCCTGACTGATAACCAAGTGTATTTGGTTGATATGCCCCGAGACCCACGTTGTACAGAGGAGGGTGGTGATGCCTATTGTTCAATATACGGCACTGGCTATTTTGTTGAAAGAACAGAATCGGGCAGAATCATGGTTTCTTCCCAAAGTGCTGAGACTGAAGACAGCATTTCTGTTACCCGTTAAGGTCAGATAAAGAGGGGATATGTTAGCTAGAGTTGGTCACCACTCTTATATACTTATAGAAGAAACAAAAATATGGATTTAAGAGACGCTTCTAATTATTCAACTGTGAAAAAAAATATATCAAAAGGGTTTACGCTGATTGAGGTCTTGCTTGTTATTGCCATTTTGGCGATTCTAGCAGCCATAGTTATCATTGCCATAAATCCAGCAAAACAACTAGGCGAGGCCCAGGACGCACAGCGCCGCAACGACGTACGGGCAATCCTTGATGCTGTACATCAGTACTCAATTGATAATTCTGGTTCATATCCAGAGGGTATTACGACGTATGGTAGTGACTGTATAAACGAAGCGGCTGACATCTGTCAGTATGGCGCAGGTTGTATCGACGGTGTAAGTCTAGATGTCCTGGCTGAGAATGGACTATACTTAACCGAAATGCCAAACGACCCATCAGGAGCAACAGACACAATCACTGGGTATAAGATCATGATAAATTCTGGTGAGCGCATTGAAGTTTGTGCACCAAATACTCAAGGAGAAGAACCTATTGTGGTAGCTAGATAACCACCTAGCTTTAAATTACTGACAATCCAAATTATATCCAAAGATCCAGTAAATTTGTTCAATTCACCAACTTAATCTAATAATACATGGAGGAATTTACTGCAACTATTCATTCGTTCAAAGAAGTTGCCATAAAAACTTATGAGGTCACTTTAAGACTCGATTCTCCATTATTTTTTGAAGCTGGTCAGTCAATTGAACTATGTTTAGCGGAAGCTGCCAGTCTAGATAAGCGCGAAGATTGTCAAAAATTTTCGATTGTATCTTCACCGAGCAGTGATAAATCACTCACTGTAGTACTTCGTGATACAAACTCAAATTTTGATAGCGCTCTACTTAATCTGCCAGTTGGTAGCAAAATAGCTATTCGGGGACCATTCGGTAATTTGTGTTTACCTCAAGATAATAGAGAAGTTGTTTTTATTGCGGGTGGTATTGGCGTAGCGCCATTCATGAGCATGATTCAAGTTCATCTTGATAAAAATCCCAACGTACCTATCACCTTACTTTACGCTAACGCTAATTCGAATCGGGCTATTTACATTCAGGAACTCGAAGATATCGCAAAAAAGAGTGGTGATTTTAAACTTAAGTTGATACCTGGGGACTTAAATATCAGTTTTATTAGAGATTCTATCGAGAGTCAGGCTGATAAAAGGTGGTTTGTGGCTGGTCCTTCGGCTTTTGTACTTTCGGTCCTTTATCAACTACGAGAAATTGGTATACCAGAGACCAATATTCTATCCGAGGAAATGTCTGGACATGGTAACAGCATGAGTCACGTGAATCAAAGAATTATTAGTAATAAAGAAATAAAAACTAAGCCAACTGTGGAAGAAAAACCAGTCGATTTGAATAAGGACACAAGTAAGCTCGAGCAAATTATCGCCGAGATGAAGGTTAAGGAAACTGAGCTTGAGAATACCAAAAGAGCTATCCTCAACATCCTAGAAGACTTGGATGAAGAGAAGAAGGCTGTCGAGAGAAGGGTTGAAGAGCGTACTGCAGAAATTAAACGTGAAAAGGAAAAGTTGCAGCAAGTTACCAAAAACATCAAAGATGGAGTTATTCTTTTGGATAATAAAGGCTCGGTTATTTTTGCCAATGAAGGGCTGTATCAACTCTTAGATTTAGAGCAAGAAAAGGTTTTAATGCCTAATCTACTTGATGAAATCTTTACATATTTCAAGGGAACTAACTTTAGTGATTCATTAACGAGATGCCTCAAAGGAGAGGTGTTTACTTTGGGAGAACTTGAAACCCAGGGTAAGATTTTTGAGATATTTTTTAACAATCTTCAAGTTAAGAGTGATGGAAAAGATGATGTTAATTACTTTGTGTTGATGACTGACATTACTGGAGCAAAGTTGCTTGAAAGATCAAAAAGTGAGCTGGTCGCGGTTGCCTCACACCAGCTTCGAACCCCGCTCACAGCTGTGCGCGGAAATATTGAAATGTTAATTGATGAAAGTTACGGTCCATTAAATGCCGAACAGCGTGAACTTTTGTCTGATGTTGATGTTTCGACTGCTCGCCTTATTGGTATGGTGAACGACATGCTAGATATAACCAAGATTGAAAGAGGAAATCTAGACATGATACTTGAAAACGTAAGTATTAAGGATACTGTCAATTCAATCTGCTCTGATCTAGCAGATTATGCTAAACGCCGCGGAGTGGCTATTGAGATAAATATTGACGATGACACGATTGTGTATGGAGATAAATCTCGAGTACGACAAGTTATGCAAAATTTAATTGATAATGCGATAAAGTACTCAAAAGGAACGGGTATGTTGCATATATCTGGTAAAGTAAATGGAAAATTTGTAAACATTGCTCTAAAAGATAATGGACAAGGTATTCCCAAAGTTGAACAGTCAAAAATATTTAATCGTTTCTATCGAGCGTCAAACGTTAAAAACAATTCAAGTAGTGGAAGTGGACTCGGTCTTTACATCGTTAGATCCATTGTTGAGCAGTTACACGGTAGCATTAGCTTTGAATCTGAGGAAAACGCCGGTACAACTTTTTTTGTTTCGTTGCCTACTAGTGAGCAATAGATATATTGATTTCATTACGTCATATTTAGATCTAACTGGATTTTTACACTTTAAAGTTAAAGAAAATGAAGGCAGGTGTTATAATTAATGAAATAGTACCGCGCCAAGTTCCTTTTATTACAAACGGGAGATTGGTTTGGTAATCTATAAGAAATAAAATTACACGTAATAAAAATACCCATGGCGTACAACATCCTGCTCTGTGAAGATGAAGAATTCGTAGCTCGTTCTTATAAACGTAAGCTTGAGCTAGAAGGCTTTGTTGTACAACAAGCTCATAATGGTCAGGAAGCGATTGATATGATTTTCGGTCCACAAAAATTTGACCTCATATTAATGGACCTAATGATGCCTCTAAAGACAGGTTTTGAAGTCTTAACTGAAGTGTCAGATAGCAGTAACGAAGAGGTAAAGAAGGTTCCAATCATTGTTGCTTCTAACTTGGGTCAAATAGCAGATATTGAAGAAGCTAAAAAACTAGGCGCTGTAGACTTCGTGGTTAAGTCAAATATTTCACTTAAGGAGTTAATTCTAAAAATCAGACAATATTTACCGCAGTAGCCTCGTACACTCAAGCTGAGTTATAAGTTCTTTAGCATAGATTTATGAATATAGAACAGAAGTTATGGACCGAAGAAAAGGGGTGGGTCCAGAAAAGTGACTCTCTTACCGAGACGCCGCAGATTGTATTTGTTTTTGGTGCCCGGGCCCAAGTACAAAAGCAAGAGCATTTTGATACACTCAGGCAAATGTATCCTAACTCCAAGATTTTGATGTGCTCAACGGCGGGTGAAATTATTGGCACTCATGTGTACGATAACTCTCTGTCTGTGACAGCAGTTCATTTTGAAAAAACACAATTGGAGATTAGTCAGGTCACTGTTGGTTCATTAGAAGAGAACGAGACAAAAGGAAACGAGGTGGCAAGCCAGTTGCCAAAAGAAGGCCTCGCACACGTCATGGTTTTTTCTGATGGACTGATAGTTAATGGAACAGAGCTCCTTCGGGGTATTACAGCTGCACTACCAGATAATGTATCGGTAACCGGAGGGTTAGTGGGTGATGGCGCTGACTTTAAAATCACTCTAGTGGGTGTTGATGAATTACCAAAAGAAAAGAACATTGTCCTGGTTGGTTTTTATGGAGAGTCACTTAAGGTCGGATACGGTTCACTTGGTGGGTGGGATACATTTGGTCCAGATCGAGTTATTACACGCTCAAAAGGAAACATTCTTTACGAACTAGATGGTAAGCCAGCGCTCGCTCTATACAAAGAATACCTGGGAGAACTAGCTGCAGAGCTACCGGGGTCAGGTTTGCTTTTCCCGATGAAACTTCAACTTGAAGGAAGTCTTGGCGATGTAGAGGTAATACGAACGCTGTTGGCAGTTGATGAAAATGAGCAGAGTATGACCTTTGCTGGTGATATGCCAGAGGGAGTTGTGTCAGTGCTTATGAAAGCAAACTTCGACCGGTTAGTTGATGGGGCTTCAGGCGCTGCCAAAGCTGGTCGTGACAGTCTTGGGTCTAGTGCTGAACTGGCTATTTTGATTAGCTGCATCGGTAGAAAACTAGTTCTGAAGGAACGAGTTGAAGAGGAGACCGAAGCTGTCAGAAGCATACTTGGCGAAGACACTGTTATGGCTGGATTTTATTCATACGGAGAGATATGCCCAGTCGCACCCACAGAGAAGCAGTGTAGATTGCATAATCAAACTATGACCATAACAACTTTGAGAGAAGATTAGTATGCATAAAACACTTTTACGACAAATGCAGCGGGTGCTTGGAGCTGACTCTGTCCTTTCTCCTAAGCTGCAGGACTTATTGCAGTTGGTCAGTGTCACCTATGAAGGCTTCGATAAGGAGAGGATATTAAGTGAACGCTCACTTGAAATAAGTTCTAAAGAACTAAGATTGGCGATAGCTGTCATGAAGACTACGCTGGATTCCGTCGGGGAAGGTGTGTTGGTTATTGATGAGAATCATAAAATTGCTTATCACAACAAACAGTTTGCTGAGATGTGGGAAATTCCCACTAAGGAAATCACAGCACATTTAACAGATCAAGTTGTAGATTCAGTAATTAGTAAATCGGCCGATCCAAAATTATTTAGGCAAATGGTAGATCGGGTATGTATTGGTGAAGAACTCGGAAATGACGTTACAATAAAATTGAATAATAAAAATATTATTGCCATCAGATCATACCCACAGTTACTTGGAGATAAAATTGTCGGCCGAGTTTGGAGTTTTCGGGATGTAACAAAATACCTGAGTTTTCAAGAGGAAATTCAGGAGAAGGTTACGGAACTTGAACGACTAAACAAGACCATGATTGATCGTGAAATTAAGATGATTGAATTAAAGGGAAGAGTAGTAGAGCTTGAACATAAACTAGGAAATACTTAATGGTAGGATTTAAATAAAAACCACAAGGAAGGCTTTTGTGGTAATGAATGAAACCGGGTAGTGAATCTCACTACCCGGTTTTGAGTTGGTGCTATTGGCACAAAAGTCTGTGAAAGAAGAAGGCTTCTATCAGTCGGTTTGGTATCCCGTTGGTTTCACCATAGGTCACATGGTGTTTAGTTGGGCGGCCAGTTACGCCGTCAGTACTGACGGCGTGGATGTCGTCAAGAACAAAGCCGATGTGACGGTGGGGCTTCTCGTCACTGGCCATTTTTGGTGCCCAGAGGACGACGGCTCCCGGCGTTGGCTCGTCGATTTCGTACCACCCTGAAGCGTACAAGTCTTCCACGGTCTCGGTAACGTTGGTGTGAACACCGTTCATAAGCAAGCCCATGATGGTGAGGTGGCAAGAAGTGAAGAGGGCGCAGGGGAAGCGGCCGTTATCGATAACGTCCTTGTGTGTCAGTTGGTCATCTTGCTGCACTTGAACGTAAAGCCTCAGGTACTGTTTTGAGCCAATGCTGCCTTCGATAAAGGCAAGCAGGGTCGCAAGCATGGCCACAGGGTAACCTTCCTCTCTTAATACTGAGTGCATGATGTGCTCCTTTCAAAGAACAGGCTAGATACCTTTTAAGTTTATCATATATGGCAGGTAGGTACGTGGTTACAAACAAAAAACACCCGCTAGGGTGTTTTTTGTATTAGTAATACTGTTTTCGGACTACTTCTTACCAGCCTTCTTCGCAAGCATTTCCTGCTTTGCTGCTAGACGAGCCTTTGATTTGTATGGACGAGTCTTGGTGTTCTTCTTTGGACTCAATGCAATTATTCGTGTCATATGGGCAGTAGTATATATGTAGTTTAGGGTTTTAAGCAATAGGGTGGTTTTTGGTCGAT
>CAZBJN010000022.1:0-16577 GCA_964492305.1 uncultured Candidatus Saccharibacteria bacterium
AGTTCTTTTTACCATATCAAGTTGAAGTCGCTCGACCAAAAGCCCTCTGAACTAGAAGACGGTAAACACACTATTGAATGGGTAGATAAGTCAGAGGTAAAAAATCTACTTACTTGGGAAGGACACCAGAAGGGTTGGGCTGCCTTCACAGAAGGACAAATCTTCACTGGAGCAGGTGTGATTATCAACTCTGGAGAATTTGATGGCCTGGACTCTGAAACAGCAAAAGAAAAGATTGTAGAAAAAGTTGGCGGTAAAATGTCTTCAACCTATCGTTTGCGAGACTGGTCAATTGGCCGGCAACGTTATTGGGGTGTACCGATTCCAATTGTGTATGACCCAGAAGGGAATGCGCACCCAATTCCCAAGGAGCACCTGCCATGGCACCTACCAACCGATGTTGACTTCAAACCAACCGGTGAGGCTCCTCTAGCCAAAAGTGCTGAGCTAAAAGCTCGTACCGAAAGTATCTTTGGTGCTGGCTGGACTCCAGAAGTTGAAACAATGGACACCTTTGTGGATTCGTCTTGGTATTTCTTGCGCTACCTTGATAATCAAAATGGAGAAGAGATTTCCTCCCTCAAGCACCAGAAAGACTGGATGCCGATTGATATTTATTTTGGAGGGGCAGAGCACACGACCATGCACCTTCTGTATTCACGCTTTTGGCAGAAGGTGCTTTTTGACTTTGGACTAGTAACTGAAAATGAGCCGTACCGTCGTCGCCTCAACCGTGGACTTATCCTGGGCCCTGATGGTAACAAGATGAGTAAGAGTAAGGGTAACGTCATAGACCCAGACGAACACGTTAAACGGGTGGGTGCAGACACAGTAAAGATGTACTTGGCATTTATGGGGCCATACGAAGGATCTAACTATCCGTTTGACCTAGGTGGCATTGCTGGCGTACGGCGCTTCCTAGAGCGTGTTAACGGCCTTTCAGAGCATATTGCACCTGAAGCAGCTGATACTGAGAAACAGCTACATAAGACAATTCTGAAGGTAAGTGAAGACATCACCACCTTTAAATTCAATACAGCCATCAGTGCCATGATGATGTTTGTAAACCACGTCGAGAAGAGTGGTATCACTAAAGACGACTACAAGACTTTCCTGCAAGTATTAGCACCATTTGCTCCACACCTCACGGCTGAGCTTTGGGCAGAAGCAGGGCAGAACGAATCAATCCATCTCACAAAATTCCCTGAGGCAGACGAAAGTCTAATTGTGGATGATATTGTCACGATTGCGGTCCAAGTGAATGGTAAAATGCGAGGGACCATTACACTCGCGCCTGAGACGGCTGAAGCCGAAGCGCTTCAAGCGGCCCGTGCTAGTGAAGGGATTGAAAAGTATTTAACAGGTGAAATTAGGAAAGTCATCTACGTACCTGGTAAAATCTTAAACCTAATTGTATAAGCACTTAATACACAATAATGAAAACTATTTCTACTAAAGAGTTTCTCGAAGTATTGCCCAACCTAACACCAGAAGATGTGATTGTAGACGTGCGCGAAGTTGAGGAGTTTGAAAATGAGCACATTCCCAACAGTCTTAATATGCCACTTAGTACAATCGGCAAACACGTTCCAATGCTCCAGAAGTTCAAGAACATCTACCTAATCTGCGAAACTGGTGGACGCAGCAGTTATACCAATGAAGTACTCAAGACAACTGGCATCGAAACTATCGATGTATGCGAAGGACTGGCTTCATTAAAGGACGCTGGATTGAGCCTAGCTACCGTTGTTCGACCTAATTAATTACGAATGGAATAAAGTAGTTGACCTTCTGCAAGACTCATGTTATAAATGGTCATCGCATTGAGGAAGCTATCGGGCAAATAACAGTTTTATGATTTCATTCAAACCTAAACAAATCAGCAAATCACTTCTCGGCGTACTGCCTGAGCGTGCACGTGACGTCCTCACAAAGCGCTATGGTCTTGGCCCAAATGGTGAAACATCAACCCTAGAATCAATTGGCCAAGCCTACGGAATTACCCGTGAGCGTGTTCGTCAGATTGAAAACTACGGTATTCAAGCTATCCAAAAGTCTGAAGAATACAAGAAGCACTACGATCTTTTTATTGAAATGCAAGGTCTTATTGACCAACTTGGTGGTGGCGTTATCGCTGAGCACGTCTTCCTAGACGAGCTTACTTCTGACCCAATTGTTAAAAATCACCTATATTTCTTACTCGTAGTTGGAGACCCATTCTATCGTGGTAAAGAAAACCCAACCTACACTCATCGTTGGTTTACAGAGCGCAAAGTCGCTGACCAAGTAGAAAAGGCCCTCAAGCAAGTGCACGGCACTCTACAGTCTGATGAACTTATTAGTGAGCAAGAGATTCTAAACCGCTTCCGCGGAGAACTCATGGAGCTAGCAGACAAGTATGACGAAAACGTACTCAAGCGCTGGCTACTCATGTCTAAGCAAATCGGCAAGAACCCACTTGGAGATTGGGGTCCAGCTGAAAGTCCAAATATTAAAGTTAAGGGTATCCGTGATTACGCCTACCTAGCTGTGAAGCGTCATGGTTCACCTATGCACTTCCGTGAAGTAGCTGAATCTATCGACAACCTATTCAAGCACAAGGCTCACATCGCGACGACCCACAACGAGCTCATCAAAGATCAACGCTTTGTACTAGTCGGCCGTGGTCTCTACGCCCTCACTGAATGGGGCTACACCGCCGGAGTAGTCAAAGATGTCTTGCGTGAGATTCTCGGCAAGGAAGGCCCACTCTCTCGTGAAGAACTTATCGACAAAGTGCGCAAGGAACGTTACGTGAAGGACAATACCATCATCGTAAACCTCCAAGATGCAAATCTTTTCCGCCGACTAAGTAATGGCACCTACACACTAGCTGAATAATATAGACTCTATCAAAACCCCCACCTGACGCCCGTCAGGTGGGGGTTTTGTAGTACAATAGGCAGACATGGGTGAAATTATAAAAACTATTTTCGGGGCGACGGCTGGACCACTGATGCTAGTGCTCGGACTTCTCGTCTTTATCTACCTCCTCAATCTAATGAACGTAGATCCTGGACCAATTTTTTCGGTCATGGTGGCCCTCACACCAATTTGGCTTCCTGTTACGTTGTTTTATCTAACTTTTGATCGATGGATGTACTATGTGCAAAACAAGTTTGCTGCCAACCAAGGTCGCTCAACTCTTCGTATCCACCTACCACAAAACGTATTTAAGTCTCCTGAGGCGATGGAAAGTGTTATTTCGCAGATACATAACGTAAACAGTCCAGACAACTTGATGCAAACTTACCTAGATGGTAAACACCCCTTAACCTTTAGTTTTGAACTAGTCTCATTTGGAGGGGAAGTACGTTTCTATATCAACGTCCCTACCAAAAAGACCAAGAACGCACTGGAAGCTCAACTTTACGCGCAATATCCAGGAATAGAGGTGGTGGAAGAAGATATTGATTATACAGACGAAATCCCTTGGGACCCTGAACGTTATGAATACATGGCTTTCCATATGGGGAAGAAAGAGGACGAGATTTTCCCAATCAAAACCTACATTGACTTTGGGTTAGACAAACTACCAAAGGAAGAAGAGAAGTTTGAACCGATGGCCGCTATGCTCGAACAACTAGGTAAAGTAAAGCCGCATGAACGAGTTTGGATTCAAATTTTGGCGGTGCCTCATGTTAAAAAGGTATTCAAAAACGGCCACTTAACCGAATCTCCAACCTGGGATAAAAAGGCCATCGCCAAAATTAATGAGATGCTAAAGCGCGACCAAAGACCAGATCCTGATTCAGAGACTTTTGAGCGAGCTCCAATGCTCACTATGAATGAGCGCGATACCATCGCTGCTATTGAGCGCAACATTGGCAAGTATGCCTACGAAGTGGGAATTCGCTGGTTATATATTACTGAAAAGGGAAAGTTTGATGGCGACCTAATTTCACCAACCCTACGTTCGTTTTCCCAATACGACATTATTGGCCGCAATGGTCTCAGTCCACGCTGGCGCACTGACTTTGACTACAAAATGCTTTCTGACCCAAAGGGAAGGCGTATCAAAAAATGGAAGGAGCAGGAGCTTGGATACTATAAGAGCCGCTATTATTACCACCGAGAGAGAGTCAGTGGTGCAGACGCGATGAAGGTATTTTCCGCTGAGGAGCTGGCCACTATCTACCACATCCCAGGAACTTCAGTTGTGACACCTTCTCTCCCACGCATTACCTCAGCCCGTAAGGAAGCTCCAAGTAACTTACCAACTGGTTTAGCTACCGGAATATAACTTTTGTTTGTCATGCCCGAAGAACCTAATTCATTTGATACTGATTACGAAAGCGACTCTGTATCGTTCAACCTCGACCAAGACTCAGAACCAAAACGAACATCATTCACAAAAATTCTGGCGTACTTACTGCTGCTTGTGGGCATATTGACTGGTGCTGGTTTGTACTTATTCTCATACTTACAGACACCACCAAGTGATTTCGCGAGCGGAGCGACATTTGTAGTAGAGCCAGGTTCACCAACCAAACTAATAGTAAACAACCTCAAAGAAAGCGGTTTTGTTCGATCTGAACTTGTGACCTTAGTGGCCCTACGACTAAATTTCCAAGGTGAATCACTAAAGGCTGGCACCTATACATTTAACGAGCCGCTCACAGTGCCAGCGCTACTCAAGTACCTCATTGCCGGGGAACCAAAGTCTGACTTACTTCGTCTGACTTTTATTGAAGGGGAGTCAGCTGTCTCGTATGGTCGTAGAGCGGCTGCTGTCATTCCTGACTTCGATGCCGCTGCTTTTGTTGACCAAGCATTACTTCATGAAGGAAAGCTCTTTCCTGAAACGTATTTGGTACCCAAAGACTTTACCCCTGAGCAATTACTCACGGTCTTACTTGAGACATTCGATGCCAATACGGCGAACTTAACTGAGGCCATTACAAAGAGTGAATTTACACTAGAAGAAATTATTATCTTGGCTTCTATTGTCGAGCGTGAAGCCAATAGCGAAGAGAGTATGCAACTGGTGTCTGGTATATTACAAAACAGACTTGAAATTGGCATGGCGCTTCAAGTAGATGCCTCTATGGAGTATGTTCTTGATAAACCTCTATCTGAACTAACACCAGAAGATTTAGAATTAGATACACCATACAATACCTATCTCTATCCCGGACTACCCCCAACCGCCATTGGAAACCCAGGCCTACTTGCGATTGATGCTGTTCTTAATCCAACACCATCTCCCTATTTCTTTTACGTAACTGGAACTGATGGTAATTTCTATTACTCAGAGGATTTTGAGGGTCACCGTAACAATATCGAGCACTACTTGCGATAAGTCCTGAAAAACGCTAGCGTGTAAGAATCTATGAGCAAAAAGACAGTATTTGTCGGAATGTCTGGTGGAGTCGACTCGTCAGTCGCTGCTCTAAGGCTACAAAAGCAAGGCTACCAGGTTGTTGGGGTCTTTATTAAGGTTTGGCACCCGGATTTTTTGGTGTGTAACTGGGAACAGGAGCGTCTTGATGCCATGCGAGTAGCTGCCCACCTCGATATCCCTTTTTTGACCTGTGACGCTGAGGCGGCCTATCGTGATGAGGTGGCCAAGTACTTTATTTCTGAGTACACACTAGGTCGTACTCCGAACCCAGACGTAATGTGTAATCGCTACGTAAAGTTCGGAGCGTTTATTGAATTTGCCAAAAAACGTGGAGCTGATTACATTGCAACTGGACACTACGCACAGAAGCTCCAAGGTGAGAAAGGAGCAGAACTTCATCGTGGACTGGATACAAATAAAGATCAGTCATACTTTTTATATTCACTCTCGGGGGAGCAGCTCGATTACACACTACTTCCCGTCGGAGACACTACTAAAGACATCATCCGCCAAGAAGCAGCGGCCGCTGGTATACCAACTGCTACCAAAAAAGACAGTCAGGGCGTTTGTTTCCTTGGTCATATCGATATCAAAGACTTCCTCTCACATTACGTGGAGTTGCTGCCGGGCAACGTATTAAATACTGAAGGAGAAGTAATTGGCCGACATGACGGCTCACTTATCTATACCATCGGTCAGCGCCAAGGTTTCCATATCACTACCCACGAAGAACATCGTGCTGTGTATTACGTAGTTGGTAAAGATACCAAGAAGAACACCATCACAGTTGATACAAATAAACCAATCTTGCACGATAAGAATCTTTTAGTCTTGCACAACATTTCATTACGCACAAAACTCACTGCCGGAGAGACTTACGAAGCACAAACTCGCTATCGCCAAAAACCATTTATGGTTAAAGTTCTAACTATTGAAGAAGACAAATTAATTCTTGAAGTACTTGAAGATACTGAAGCAGCAGCCAGTGGTCAATCCTGTGTACTATATAGGGGTCTGCTGTGTCTCGGTGGTGGTATCATAGCTTAATGCATGCGCTCATTACCAAGGCCGACGGCTCGACCGAATACTTCAAAGTAGAGAAACTCCGTCGTTCATTAAGGCGAGCCGGGGCCGCGCCTGATGAGGTGAACAACATCGTAGCGCAAATAACTAAAGAACTTTTCGACGGCATTAAGACCCAGGAAATTTATCGACGCGCTTTTACTCTACTTCGTGCGAGTGAATTACCAGCCGCTACTCGCTACTCGCTTCGTCGTGCACTATTTGGACTTGGTCCAAGCGGTTTTCCATTTGAGAAATTTTTGGCCAGACTTTTTGCCACCGATGGATACAACACAGAAACTGGCATCATACTGCAAGGGAAGTGTGCTCCACATGAAATTGATATCGCTGCCTACAAATCAGATCACAGCTTTGTTGGCGAAGCTAAGTTCCATGCCAGACCCGGTATCAAGACCGATCTTCAGGTCGCCATGTATTCATATGCACGCTTATTAGATCTCAAAGACATGCGTATTTGTTCGGATGCCATCTGTGGCATCAAAGAATTCTGGCTGATTACCAATACTAAATTCACCTCAACCGCTGAACATTACGCTGAGTGCTCCGGCATCACCCTTCTGAGCTGGGACTACCCAAGACACAATAATCTCCATGACCGTATCCAGCGGGCCAAAATCTACCCAATTACGGTCCTCCAGAGCTTATCTGTAAGCCAAATCGCTACACTCATTAATAGAGATGTCATTGTTTGTAAGGATATTACAGACAATCCAAGCGCCTTACGACTCCTTCATCTCACCGAACGCAAGATTGAACAGGTGCTAGCTGAGGCAAAAGCAGTTACTACCGCTGCAAAATAACCGCTCGAAAGAGGGCTGTTGTCAATATCGACCTTATTTTGCCTATGTTATAATTTTTGTATTACTTTATTCAGAAATTCAAACAACCAATATGTCAGATGATAAGCAAGAAGGGCAGAAGACAGTAGTCTCATTTATCGTAGGTCTCCTCATCGGTGGACTTCTAGTCTGGGCATTTTCTGGCCCAGAAGTTAGTGCTCCAAAGAATGATGATCGTGATGACGATGAAACTGAGGAAGTTGTAGAAGGTGAAGAAATGGAAATTACTGAAGAAACTACAGACGAAGAGAAGGAAGAAGTTGCACCAGTAGCCACACTACCAGTCGGAGACGGCAAAGTAGTTGTAAACAACCAAGCAGCTGGATCAGTAGTAACACTTACGAGTGCTACCTACCCAGTTAGTGAAGGATGGATTGGTGTACGTGATTACCAAGCAGGTCAACTCGGTGGACTCCTCGGTGTAGCACGCTTTAGTGAAGCACAAGGACTCGTTCCAAGTGGAGTAACACTACAACGCGCTACTGTAGCCGGAAAGGAATACGCTGTAGTAGTTTATACAGAAAGTGGAGACCGACAGTTCAGTCTCGCTGATGATAAGCAACTTGATTCAGTATTCGCTACCTTTACTGCTGAATAAATCACATATTTGTGTACAAAAAGCCCTTCGGGGCTTTTTTGGTTAAGCAGAAATAAGGAGAAGCAAAGCTTCGACTATATTTTACTTAGGCAGACACAACCTTAGTTTCGACCTCCAGGGGAGAAAATAAGGTATGTGGTCCGCCAGGTACTCGAAATAATACCGGGGGTGATATACTTTAAACAATATGGCTGAATACAAATCAAAATATAACCCAAACCGAAGTAGTGAATGGAACTATGGTGGCTATAAGTGGCGGCTCTCACGCTCAAAAATTGATTTCTTCTTTGAGTGTCCGCGTTGTTTTTACCTAGACAATAAGCTAGGCACTAAGCGTCCAGGCTTTCCGTCTTTTAATCTCAACATTGCAGTTGATGAACTATTCAAGAAAGAATTTGATATTCATCGTAAAGCCAAGACCCCTCATCCAATAATGACGAAGTACAAAGTTGATGCGGTACCGTTTTTGCATGCTGATATGGATAAGTGGCGTGATCCATTTGTTGGAATTGAATACAAAGAACCTGAGACTGGACTAACTGTCTCGGGCGGTGTTGATGATATCTGGGTTAAACCAGACGGAACCCTCATCATTGTTGACTATAAATCAACCTCGAAGGACGGAAGTATAACTGAACTTTCTGATAGTCCATGGGACCAGCAATACACCAGGCAGCTTGGAGTTTACCGATGGCTACTTGAACAAAACGGCTTTACAGTAGATCCACTAGGCTATTTGGTGTACGCAAACGCTAGCAAAGACCTAGATGCCTTTGATGACAAACTTATCTTTGAGACCACCTTGGTATCAGTACCCACCGATGTTGAGTGGATTCTCCCAGCGCTACGGGATATTAAAAGCTGCCTCAACAGCGGCGAACTACCAAAATCTGGTGCAAGTTGTGAGTTTTGCCCATATCGTGAAGCGGCAGGCAAAAAACTACAGGCTATACATTATGCTAACAAAAACGCTACAAAATAAGACTTTTAAAGAGTCGGTTCATAATGTCGTGAAGGCCATTCCAGCTGGTCAGACTCTTTCCTATAAGGAAGTAGCGACCAAAGCCGGTAATCCAGGTGCCGCGAGAGCGGTAGCGCGCATTATGAGCGCCAACTACAACCCAGACATACCATGTCATCGAGTAATCAAGAGTGACGGCACCCTTGGTGGCTACAACCGTGGTGGCAGCGCTGCTAAACATGCTATATTAATACGTGAAGCAATAACATCGTAATATATGTTTTCTGATCCAACTTTAATACGCTACGAAAGAGAACTTGAAGGTCTTCGTCGTGACCAACATCAAAATGAAGAAGAACTACGGAGTCTCCAGACAGATTACCAAGCTGACGTTCGTAGACTAGAAGACGAGTTTGGTCGCAAGAGAAAAGACTTAGACAACAAGCGAACACATATACTGCACCAAATTAGCAGTAAGGAGACTGAATTAACTCATCATCGTGACCGTCTCCAAGAGGAGTACGAGCGTGAGCGTAAATAATTTTATATGTATTCATATCGTATCGAACAAGCTATCCGGGCCGCTTCCGTATTGCACAAAAACCAACTACGTAAGGGTTCGATGCCATTTCCATATATTACGCATTTGGTAGCAACAGCATTTACTCTCATGGACTATACAGATGATGAAGATGTGATTATCGCCGCACTCCTTCATGACACCCTAGAAGACACTGACTACACAATCGATGAACTACAAGAAGACTTTGGTGGCAAGGTGCGCGAACTCGTAGAGGCAGTAACGGAACCTAAGAGTACTCCTGAACAAAAGATTACATTTAAAGAAAAGAAGCGCATCTACGCAGAACAACTAAAGAAAGCGTCCGAAGGTTCACTCTTGGTTGCAGCAGCAGACAAAATTCACAACTTCCGCACCACCGTTGAAGACTACACCGACAACCACGAACGTTTTATCCAAGACTTCGGCAAGAACTTTGAAGAAAGACTTGAAGCCTACCAAAATATCGCCAACGTCATAAACAACCGACTTTCTGGACGCATCCTCGCTGAGTTTAACCACGTTTTTGAAGAATATAAACAATTCCTATACCATGTCAAAGAAACCGAAGACAGTAAGTACACAATCTAAATCAAAGCAATTTAAACTCATCAAAACCGTTGAGGATATTAGTGAATACGTCTTAAAATCTAACGGTTTACGCGTCTTGTACAAACACATCCCTGGTACTGGCGTGATAACAACCAATCTCACATACCTCGTTGGAGCACGAGATGAAGCTCCGGGAGAGACTGGTGTAGCGCATATGTTAGAGCACATGTTATTTAAACCAACCAAGCAAGACTTGGTTAATAAGCATGATTCTGGAGCCATGAAGTTTGAACGTGAAGTTGGAGTAGTGCTTAATGCAAACACCTGGAAAGATCGAACAACTTACTACTTTTCATATGACGTACAGCACTTTACTCGTGCTCTCACTATTGAAGCCGAGCGTATGCGTGACGTGGTTATTAGTGACAAAGAATTTCAGCCGGAACGCACAAACGTATTAAGTGAATTTGATATGTACAACGGCGACCCACACTTTGCACTATCAGTAGACCTGTGCGCTACAGCTTTCCACTCTCACCCATATGGTCACGAGACTATTGGCTTCAGAAACGACATAGCGAGTTACACGACCGAAAAACTCCAGCGTTTTTATAATCACTATTACAGACCAAACAACGCTACTTTGATGATTATTGGCGACATAGAACTAAATACCGCCCTAACAGAAGTTGGACGAATTTTTGAACACCTTGAAGCAGAGCCGGGAGTAGAGATTCGTCCAGTCATTACCGAACCAACTCAAGAGGGAACTCGTCGCGTGGAAATCATCCGTCCTGGTACCAGCAATATCTTGGCATTTGCTATGAAGCACCCGGGTTTTCCAAGTGCTGGCTGGTTTGAAACAATGTTAGTACTAAAATTGCTCGCTGATGGACCAGAAAGTATTTTGCAAAAGAAACTCGTTGATACTGGACTAGCAGCCAGTGTGACAGTTAGCCAAGAACCGACGAAGGATGAAAATATCGCTACCTTGTTCATAACCTTAAGTAGTAAGACAACCCACGCCAAAATTGAAACTTTAGTACGTGACTTAGTTTCTACACTAACCCCTGAATACATAAAAAAGAATCTCAAGAACGCCATCACCAAAACTATTAGTGAGGAGATATACAATCGTGACAGTAGTCTTGATATTGCAGCTGAATTAACAGAATACGTAGCCACAGGAGATTGGGCTAAGTATTTTGAAACCGAAAAAACCTTGAAGGCAGTTACTATCAAGCACATTCACGAACGAGCCAAGCAGCTCTTTGCCGACACCTCTCTTACTATTGGCGTGTATAAAAGCAAATAACTATGAACATCATTACCACAAAAGAAAGTCTTTTTGCGCTTGCTCTTATCGAGAAAGAGGGTGCCGAGACTGCGTATATAAATATAAGCGTTGATTGTTTTGCTGAAAACACTGCCAAACAAACAGTGCTCTTTGTACTCTACTCCGACCTCCTCCAGTCGGGAGCAGGCTCATACACTCGAGATGAGTTTCAGCGTGCCTGTGATGAACTTGGCACAAATATCTGTGTCACCACCGCCGACAGTTTGATGAATGTAACACTTGCTAGTCTTGCTACAAAAATCACTCCTTCACTAAAACTGCTTGAGGTGATGCTCACTAAACCAACGTTTAAACCAGCTGAATTTAAGCGAGCAGTACTCACTCTCAAAAACGCGCTGGAGCAAAGTCGTGAAAACGCCCGCGGTATCGCTCAGACCTTATTAAAAAACGCTCTTTTTGAGAAAATGAGTCGTCAATACGGGTTTCTCCCTGATGAACTTCTTGCTGTAGTAGACACAGTTACTCTGGCTGATATAAAAAACCTACATCGGGAATTACTTTTGGCCTACTGGACAGTAAGTGTCGGCGGTGCAAAAAAATCTCTTACTGCTGGAACGAAGATGCTTAATAGTGTAAAGAATTCATCCATTTCACCAGTACCGGTGTACACAAAAGCCAAGACAAACACTCGTCGCACAGTAGTTCTCCATGAGGTAAAGAGTAAACAAAATATTGAGTTATCAATTGGCGGTTCAATCCCTTTAACACTACAGACCCCTGACTCTGCCGCGTTTTCATTTGGTCTAGCTGTACTTGGTAAGTGGGGAGGCTTCTCAGGTCGACTAATGAGCACAGTCCGTGAAAAAGAAGGACTCACGTATGGTATCTACGCCAAGACCGAAGGCATCACTGTGAGTGAAACAGGGTATTGGCGTATTATGACCTTTTTTGCACCAAAGGATGTAGCGAAGGGAATCACCTCAACTCTACGGGAGGTCACCGCTATAGGAGAAAAAGGAATCACTGACTCTGAATTACTGAGATTCAAAACGATTCTAAAAACAAGCGAGGCGCTTATGTTTGACTCACTCACCAGAACCGTTAACCTAGTGCACGGGAACTTAGCGGCCGGTTTGACTTGGGATGAGTATCAAGCCTTCCGAAAGCAATTTCAAGCCCTTACCAAGAAAGAAGTGAACCTGGCTCTTAAGAATCACCTTGATCCGAAAAATTTTGTTATCAGTGCGGCAGGACCAATTGTTAGTGTGAAAGGCGACCTACAAAAGTTCGCTGGGTAGTTTCATTGTAGTGTTATAATCAAAGTATAGAAACATATGAACTTACTATTTTGGGGACTGACAGTTGGAGTGATTGGTAAAGTTATGGTTGCCATCGCGATTCTTAAGGTCCATCACATCATGGCACTAGAAGGTCGAATCGACGCTAAGGTAATTCGTTCGTTTGATTTTGAAAAGTCACTCACGTACTTGGGTATTATATTCATTGTGACCGGCTACTTAATGGAGCTCTATTTCTACGGCCTCACTCCAATGTTGACCTGTCACGGAGTAGACTGCATCATGCCCGCTAGCGCTATACTCTCGCAATAACGCTGATTTTTGGTATAGTGCTCGTATTATTTAAGGTAATTTTTTGGTATGGGAGGAAATGAAATTCGCACAAAATATCTAGAGTTTATGAAGAATAACGGTCATGCCGTCATTCCTTCTTCTGCGCTCGTACCAGAAAACGACCCAACTACACTGTTCACCGGTAGTGGTATGCAGCCGCTTATCCCATATCTAATGGGAGAAAAGCACCCAAAGGGAGTTCGCCTGACTGACTCACAGAAGTGCTTCCGCGCTAACGATATCGAAGAAGTGGGAGACAACCGTCATACTACTTTCTTTGAGATGCTTGGTAACTGGTCACTAGGAGATTACTTCAAACGCGAACAACTACGTTGGTTCTTTACATACCTAGTGGATGAAGTTGGACTTGATCCAAGTAAAATCTACGTAACAGTCTTTGCTGGTGACGAATCACTTGGCATTCCTCGGGACGATGAGTCTGTCGCTATTTGGAAAGAGCTCTTTGCCGAGCGCGGTATCGAAGCCAAAGACGTATTCATTGGATCAGAAGAAGATGGATATCAAGTTGGCATGCAGGGTGGACGTATCTTTTATTATGACGCTGCCAAAAACTGGTGGAGTCGTTCAGGCAAGCCAGCCAATATGCCGACTGGAGAAATTGGCGGTCCAGACAGTGAGGTGTTTTATGACTTTGGAGTTGAACATGCTACTCATCCAATATTTGGTAAACAAGCCGCACATCCAAACAGTGACTCAGGACAATTCCTAGAAATTGGTAACTCAGTTTTTATTGAATACATCAAACAACCTGACGGTTCATTTACCAAGCTACCACAAAGCAACGTGGACTTTGGCGGGGGACTAGAGCGTATTGCGGCTGCTCAAATCGGTGACCCAGACGTATTTAAAGTGGATCTACTTAAAAACGTTGTGTCGCATATTGAGCGTCTCTCAGACAAGGCTTACAGCGACAACCTGACTGCCTTCCGCGTCATTACTGATCACATCCGCGGTGCTGTCTTCTTGATTAGTGACGGCGTTCTACCAGGCAATGCCGACCAAGAGTACTTTGTACGCCGACTCCTTCGCCGCGCAGTTCGTTTTGCAGACCAGCTCGGTATTCCGGCTGGTAAATTTGCTGAAATTGCTGAAAGTGTCATCACTACCTACAGTTCACAGTACCCAGTCTTATCTGAAAAGCAGACAGCTATTACCGAAGCCATTGCCCGCGAAGAAGAGCAGTTCCGTAAGACCCTTGAAGCTGGTCTAAAACAATTCAATAAGATTTCACTACAGGTGCATGTGAGTAGTACTGAAGTAGATGGCAAGCGGGTGATCGATAAGTCTGTACCACCTACTACCAAACAAGCTATTAATGCTCAAAACGCTTTTGATCTCTACACTACCTACGGTTTCCCAATTGAGCTTACAGAGGAAATTGCAGCTGAACGCGGACTAATTGTTGAGCGCGAGGGCTTCGAAAAACTCATGGAGGAACACAAATCTGCATCACGCGCTGGCGCTGAGCAGAAGTTTAAAGGTGGTCTAGCTGATAGTTCAGAGAAGGTAATTGAACTGCATACCGCTACTCACTTGATGTTGGCCGGATTACAACAAGAACTAGGTCCACACATTCACCAAGCTGGTTCAAACATCACGGCTGAGAGACTACGATACGACTTCACTCATCCAGAGAAAATTGACCGTGAAATACTTGATAAGGTTGAAGCTTTTGTAAACAACGCCATCAAAGTTGGCGGGGGAGTTACAATTGAAATGATGTCAAAGGAAGCAGCCCAAGCTGATGCCACAATTGAAGCGAGTTTCTGGGATAGATATCCTGATGAAGTAAAGGTCTACACTATGGCCGGCCACGACGGTACTGTCTTCTCTCGCGAACTTTGTGGTGGTCCACACGTAGAACGACTTGAAGACATCAAAGGTACTTTCAAAATCACCAAAGAAGAATCTTCTTCAGCGGGAGTGAGACGCATCAAAGCGATTCTTGAGTAGTTCACCTCAGAAACTATCCACGAAATTATTGCCAAGCGAAGAAACGAAAAGAAAACCCATGTATAATTACAAGACATGGGTTTTTTTACGTTCAAAAAAAATGACATACGCTATGGCGTCGTAGTTGATATTGGATCTGGTAGTGTAGTTGTTAGTATCATTGCCTCAGATATAGAGAAGCCTTACCCAGAAATCATCTGGTCAAAGCGCGAATACTCACCACTACGCAAATCATTCTCTCCAACAGACGCTGCCAAAAGTGTCATGACCTCACTCATGAACGCCTTAATGTCACTAGACGGAGAAGGACGTAAGCGACTCCAAGAAGTAGCCAAGGGCCAAACACTTGATTATCTTCAGGTAACTGTGGCAGCTCCATGGTCATACACAGTCACCAAAACCATAAGCTACAAGCAGGAAGAGACTTTTGAGGTTACAAAAACTCTCCTTGAGGAATTGCTTCGAACTGCTTCGAAGAAAGTTGAGGAGGAAATGCTTGAGAATGAAAAGGTGCAAGACCTGGGTCTCTCCATTGTCGCTAAGACCACCTTACAGGTAATTGCTAACGGATACCCAGTCACTGTAACCGGCAAACAAAAGGCTAATACCCTCAAAGTAATTCAAGCCAGTTCAGTTGCACAAGAATATCTCCTGGACGCCATAGATGACGCACGAGACAAGATTCTCCCAGGAACTGAACTGTCACAGTATTCTTTTATGTTGCCTTATTTCTTAGTAATTCAAGACATAGTACCTCCAGGCTCGGACTACTGCTTGGTCGACCTAACCTACGAGGCAACAGAAATTGGTATCGTTCGCGAAGGTATTTTGACTTATTGTACCCATACACCTTATGGTGCATTTACGTTGGCACGTGAGATTGCAGATGCAATTTCAGTGCCACTTGAAGAAGCTTATGGATATCTAACCAATGAGGAGTTAAGTGAATTCACCAACACACTTTCCGAAACCAAAAAGGAAGCGGTAGAAAACATATTTTTGAATTACCAAATTCACCTTTCAGAGCTATTCAAAGAAACAGGCGATGAACTTGCTATACCTAAACGTATCTATGTTCACGGCAATTTACAGACTGAACCCTTCTTTAATGCACAGGTACAAGCAGCCGCCAAAATGGCCACTAAGATGCCTCACGCTACCTATAACGTCACGGGGGAACTATTGACCAAAAACTTCCCAACTGAGGTAACACAGAGCCTCAAAGAGGCCAATCAGGATACTGCTCTCCTTATATCAGCCCAGTTTTTCCACACCAGAGAGTACCAGGAACGGTTTGAGCAATTATAAGCAGCTATACTGTACAATAAACATATGACACAAAAATGGAATCTTCAGGATATTCGACCCGCAGAGCCTAGGCGACGTACACCAGCTACCCGTCCTATAGACCAACCTCGGCCAGTTGAGCACGGGGGGACTATGGATTTGAGTGTACCTCCTGATGATTCTGAAACAATTGCTGTCCGTGACGGCAATAAAGAAAGTAAGAAGAAGTACATACTCCTAAGTTCTATTGTTGCTTTTTTAATTATCGCTGTGTTTGGACTAAGTGCCATGCTCTCCAAGACCACACTCACGGTCTATCCTGAATTCCGCGAACCAGTAGTAAACGCTGAGTTTATTGCGTATCCAGATCGTCGCGAAGGTTCTCTCAGTTATGAAGTTATCACTATCGACTC
>CAZBJN010000023.1:0-15988 GCA_964492305.1 uncultured Candidatus Saccharibacteria bacterium
GGGTAAGGCAATGGAGAAGATATTGCGAGAGGAAAAATACTAAGCAACGACAACGGCCCAAATGCTTTCGCATTTGGGCCGGCCTTTTGTGCTCTCGCCAGGAAGTTCGGTCAGGAGTCGACTAATTTCATGGTCGCTTCACTCCCTGAAATTATGTCGCTCACGACCCTGTCTCACTCGTTCGCAAGCTCACATCGCTCCGACCTTCGATTCCTGACATAACTGTGCGCAGGCACAGTTACTGCGAGAGCACACAGCAAAAGCCCCCGAAGGGGCTTTGCTATGTGTGCTCTCGCCAGGAATCGAACCTGGAGCGCTGGTACCGCAAACCAGCATTTTATCCATTAAACTACGAGAGCAAGTGAGGGACTAAAAGAAAGCTCGCTTGCTTTTATGTTCCGAACGCAGCTCTCGCCAAAATTTTCGTAGAAAGATTTTGACAGTAGAGCGAACGTTTTCTCTTTGTTTCCAAAGGCGGTACCGCGAGGTAAAGTCGAAGGGTGAAACACCCCTACCTTTCTTCGCCCCAGCATCATACATCAAAATCCAAATTTTTCCAGCACCTTGAACATCAGTGGTTCTTCGAGTAGTTTCTCTTCAAGTTTACCGCCCATAATGTCTTCAATATCATCAATGTATTCTGCAGGAAGTGGTATGACAATTATTGGCATAAAACGTCGTTTTGAGAGCACTAGTAGTTGTGGGCCATGTTCGTAATCCTCGTCCACGTGGTAAGCCTCTAGGGTCGAATATGGGTATAGTTGGTCATCTACTCGTATTCCTCGCACTGAGACTGCAAAAGGGATGACACGGGGCTTTTTGGCCGCTGAGACGGCAAGTGCTCCCCCGGCCACTCCAACCAGGAGCGCAAAAAGAACGTTATTAAATAATACCGCCGCAATGATGAGCGAGCCGAGAATGATTGCTAGCACAAGGTACCAGTCCGCCTTCTTTTCGGTATAGACGTATTCTGGGGCTTCCCATGTGACAGCTCTAGGTGTTTGTTCCATTACAAAAATTGTATCACAGAAAGAGTGTACTTTTTGCAGGTTATTTGGTAGTATCTGTTGCTAACGGGCTTTGACCTGATGGAAGTGGTCCTTAAAGTTAGAGTGTCACAATTGAATAAATATGGAGAGATGGCTGAGTGGTTGAAGGCGGCAGTCTTGAAAACTGTTAGGGGTGAAAGCTCCTCGAGGGTTCGAATCCCTCTCTCTCCGCAAAGCATGGACACCTTCAGGTGTCCTTTTGCTTTGTGGAGGGAGAGAGCAGCTTTTCGGAGAAAAGCGTTGCGAGGATTCGAAGCCCGATTGAGCTAGATTTGAGTTTACGAAAATATGGCCAATTGGGGTACTGAACATGTAATGTTCGAATCCCTCTCTCTCCGCAATAAAAAGCACCCATTTGGCTGGGTGCTTTTTATTGGTCAGTTTTAAAACAACCTCCCATTAAAGAACTTTTTTGGTTAGCAATCTAACGCTAGTACTATGCCGAGATTGGAGCTTAATTGTTACAACCGAAATTTTACTAGTTGGTCACAGAATGCCCCGTGGCGTGAGCCGGGGGGATTACGCCGCCGGATGTTTTTACTTTTTCTTAAGTGACTTAACTTGAGTCTCAAGTTTTTTTATTTGTAGTTCCAATTTATGAGTTCTTCCAGTAAGCAACTTTTTCATTTCTACAGTGTGAGTGACTAGAGTTTGAGCCATAGACATTATGCTGGTCACATCCTCCATCGCTAGCATAATAATCGGCGGAAATAACTCTGAGGTAGTTTTGTCTTTTGAATAGATATGCCTAGCGTTTAGAATCATTGTTTTCTGACCAACAGCTGGAAACTTGTGATCAACTTCAAATCCTTTAAAAAAGGTATTTTTAGGGAGAATGTCTTCTAGCAAGTCACGCAGCTTTGGTATATCCCACTGTCCATTACCTAAATCATAAACAAGCTTACCTTCTGTATCGGCGGCAGTTACTTGGAATAAAGAATAGAAGGCTTCATTGGCAGCCAGTACTTTGAGTTTTTTGTCCAAAATCAACACCGGCTCCCTTAGTACATCAACTACAGTTCTAATATATGTCCAACTCTCTTCCCAAAATTCATCAAAAAAATCAGACCCTATATGTCTAGATGACTTGCTGACGCTTTTTTTAGTATTAACTGTTTTCATATGACCAATGCCGCAACTGGAGATAAATTATTACAACAAGACAAATTGTAATAATTAACGCGCCAGAACGGCTCTCTAAGGTAATGAGCCATTTGTTTGTAGTTATGAAAACAAGTATTGTGATAATTGTTGTTTATACTTTGGCATACTTACTTTTTGCCTGTGTCGAATCACACCATTTTCCGGTTACGTATACTGCCGTCAATCTGGTTATGCCAACCGAAACAGTAGTTACTACCTCTCCTCTGGCCCCAGCTCCCATCTCACTTACTATCCCTAGCATCGGGGTATTGGCTAAAGTTCAGCCGGTAGGACTAGCCTCGGATGGATCGGGTGAAATGGCCCCGCCTTCTAACTTCGTAGATGTTGCTTGGTATAAAGACGGGACAGTTCCGGGAATGAATGGGAATGCCGTTATTGCCGGACACCTAAGCGGAAAAAAGGTACCAGAAGCAGTTTTTTATGATTTAAAGAAACTAGTATTGGGAGACGAAATCCTAGTGACTGACGAAAGTGGCGCCACCCTAACATTTAAAGTTACGGCCGTGAAGTCATTTAAGCATACAGACCCCGCCGATGAAGTATTTTTAGGAGACAGCACTGCCGCTAGACTAAATCTAATTACCTGTGCTGGAACTTGGCTGCCAGGAGTCAGTCTGTTTGAAGAAAGGATAGTTATCTTTTCTGAGCTAGTCACTACTGAATAAAATTTAAGTTTATAAAAACCCCGTCTTTTAAGACGGGGTTTTTATTTCACTCTAGAGTTATTACTCTAAGCAATCCACCATTTCCGCGTAGCCACAACAACTGCAGCTAGAAGTATGGTCAGGGTAACGAGTACTTTTACAGGGACGCTCGTATCATCTGCCATAAATCCGGCATTAGGGAAAGCTGGCGACTCTGTTTGAGCTTGAGCGAGGGTACTCGCGGCGCCGAGAACGGCTCCGTCTGGCGATGATCCTGATGAGGATCTATTACTTCGCCCCCCACTACTGCTACTGCCACCAGAGACACTTCCAGAAATAGTGTTGGTGCCAAGCACCTCTCCTCCGACCGTGCCAGCAGCTTGTGATGTGCTTGCGGTATTGGAAGAAAGTGTACCAGTAACCTCTGATGCACTTGCAACTGACACGGCAATGCCCATACTCAATGCAAGAAACGCTAGAAACTGGACACTAATTATCTTTGTAGTCATATACGATGTTAGAACTTAAGGATTAGTTAGATTGTACTCCGTATGAAGTTGTGTAAGAGCCGTTTGGAGTACCAGCTGGTACAGCGACTTCTACAGTTACCTCAATTTGTCGACCAGCCATTACTGGGTCCAAGTCTCCATCCATGTGGAGAGCTGGAGCTGAATAGACATTGGCTGCAGTAAGCAAGATTGTTGCTCCACCGTTATCAGCTTGAGCAGAAGAGATTCTCATGTTGTTTGCAACAGGAATGGTTCCACTTCCCTCAGTTCGTAGCCAATCACTAAACTTCATTGAGATATCTTCCTCACTTGAAGGAGCAGTGATGTGGAATACATATTCCCATCCATCAGTGAAGGTGCCGTTGGCTGTAGCTGATGTATCAATCATTTCAATTGAAGTTACTTCTAATACACCATCAGGACCAACCACTTCTCCACCAATCTCACCAGAAGGATCTGAACAGTCTGTGTTCCAGACAATTACATACTTGTTGGTTTGAAGATCAGTAAATGATGGTTCAGTCATGGTTGGAGTGGCAGCGATTGCAGCTGCTCGTGTGTCACCAGTAGTGTAGCCCTTAAGTGCGTACGGCTCTCCCGTTTCGCACTGCGCCCCCACCACAGAGCCATTTACTTTTTCTTTAGTTGAATAGTCTGCACCCATAGTCATATCAGCTGTAACAGCTTGGTATGGAGTGGTGTTTGTTTCACTAAGGACATAGTTACCAGAACCAGCTCCGATGTTTTCAGCATCCCATGTTGCAGACATTGGGAAATCTGAATTATCAGCAGAGACAGCTGTAGCCATAGTGCCATTTACGAATTTTTCAACTGTAACTTTTACTGTGGTAGTAGCTGTTACTGGATCTGGGTAGATGGTAGTTGGATCTCCTGAGAGATTAGTATTCTCTGCAGTTACTGTTTTACCATTTTCCAAAATCACAGTTGCCACTACTTTTGTAGCCGGAACACTTTGACCATATTCACTCTCGCGAGCATTGGTCCAGTAGCCATCAGTTACGTAGTCAAAGTCTCCAGACACGTCAAACGGTGAGGAAATTTGATTTCCAATTATTTCATCACCAATCTTTTCAGTTCCAGTATTTGTCTGAAGAAGTGTGTCTCCAGCGAATAACTGTACGATTACAGACTGAGCGCCAGAGAAAGTAGCGTTAGTTAATCCAAATCCAGCAGAGTACCCCTTAAGGATTCCTAAACCAGTATCGTAATTAACAACACCAAAGTCCTCAGCGGCCAGACTGCCGGCCGGAGATGCATTTCCTTCCGTAGAAGTCCATGAACCTGAGCGGTCGCCGCCGTTATAGTTGTCAGTCCAAGTACCTGACATAGTTCCGTCTTCAGCAATAGTACCTACTACATGCATAGTAGTTTGTGGAGTTACAGCGTCAGGAGTAGCTGTATAGTCTGCTAGAAAGTCGATGGCATTACCAACAACCATTCCAGAAGTTAACACCCAAGTGTATACATTACTGCCAGCGGGACTACCACCGTTTCCAGTTAAGTCTCCGTCCTCATCTTGAGTGAGTGACATATCGTGCATATAGTCAGTACCTTCGTAATCTACGGCTACTATGTACGCTCCTGTGGCGTCCCAAGTAGGAGATGTTGCAACCGCAGGCATAGTAAATGCAAACGGCAGCATGAGCACTGATGCGCCCATGAACATACTTACAATTTTTTTAAACATAATTTATTTAATTAACTCTTTAATAACTTTCCTTTTCGGCTTCGGTAGTGCGTGGCCCAGATGGGTTCTCTTTAGGAGGAGTGTGGGGTGCTGGTCTTTCGCTACCTCTTTTAATTTCTTCGTCAAAGTTTGTGAATCTTTGCATACTTAATTTTTATTAGTTTTTACTAAATTAATAACTCTATCCGTACTCTTCCTGTGCCGTCGTGTTCCAAATTGCGTTACAGTACAAAATATAAAAATTTAGTTTAAGTTTTTTAAAGCGACTTCTATGGTACTGACTAAGCTTTTATCTAAGTTGGATAATTTGTGGTATAATATTACTGATACACCCTCTCCAGTCATTCGTTCGACCCACAAGTCATTGTTTGATTTAAAGACCCAACTTAAAAGTAACCTAGTTACAGATTGAGCACTGTCATAAATTGTGACCTCGTTCGGCTATATTTTATGGGTACTACCAAGAAAAAACTGACGAAGAAACAGCACACTCAAATTCGAGCGGATATGTCTGATGCCCATGATAGTTTTGAGAAAAAACTAAACTTACATGCGATATACAAAACCCACGATCAGGAGCTGAGTCATGATTTAGTACAAACAACCTTCCTAAAAACAATTCTCTACTTACAAAGAGGTGGCAAAATCGACACCATGCGCAGTTTCCTCAATCACGTTCTGCGCGGACTTATTATTGATGAATATCGAAAACAAAAACCTACCTCGCTCGATGTTATGCTCGATAATGGTTATGAACCATCTGAAGATCGTTTTGACGAAATGATTAATATTCTTGATGGTCAAGAGATTATCGATTTAATTAAGCTCTTACCACCCAAGTATCAAAAGGTTATTACTATGCGTTACCTGCAAGACCTCTCACTAACTGAGATGTCTGACCTTACTGGCAAAAAACAAAATACGATGTCTGTTCAGGCCCACCGCGGACTCATCATCTTAAAAGAGCTGTACGAAAAAACTCATCCTGAGTAGATGTGTGCTCAAATAAAAAGCACCCATTTGAATGGATGCTTTTATTTTGCTTTATATCTAGGCAGTTTTAGACAACAGCTGTCGGTACTGCTCGCGGTGATACCAGAAGAAATAGGAGTATGGGTAGTAGTCAAGGAGCTGGTTGATGTATCCGTCTTCACCCAAGACCACGTTGGTAGAGCCTAGGTGGTTACTATAGACGTAGTATGTCTGTGAGGCTGGGGTGTCTGAGTCTATTGTAGCAACCAGGGTGTTGTTGGCATAGATGTGCTTTTTGGTTGAGGTACCGGTGGTTTCGTAGAGGCTGGATGGGTAGGTGAAACCTATTCAAACAAACTGATTATGAACAATCCTGCGATTCCTACATAGAAGATAAAGGCGAAGCTAAGTAAAGTTTGTAACAGTCGTTCTGCTGAAGCGTTTAAACCTGTCTTATCTCTAAAAATGTGTATTGAAACCCATTCAATGTGACGTTTTTTTACAACCTTGTTTCTGTCATATCTTATCAAGAACAAAGACACAATAACCAGAATAGTTGGAATCATTATTTTAAGTAAGTCCATTTTTTAGATTTCTCAGTACCGATTAAGAAAAATGGCACCTCGTTGAACTTTGTTGAAATGGAGTTTGAATAATATTCTTCAAATCAAAGTTGTAAGGAACATGAATATCAATTGATTCATCTGGTGAATCTAATTCACATGTAATTGCGTCAACTATTTCATTTGTCCTCGGGTCAGTTATTTTAACGTCATAACATAAACATGATGCGATTGCAGTACCTTCATTAATTTTAACCTTGATCAGACGACGCATCTCTTGAACATAATCTGCTGTCTCCTCTGTACTTTGTTCGTACATAGCAACTATAGGTTTTTCTTCAGAATCTTCAATGTATACGATGAATGGAGCCACTTGCTCTTTTTGTTTTAATCTTAATTCAATTAAATCAAATGCCTTATTGTATATTTTCTCTAATCTTTGATTCATATCTAATTGTTTAATTTCCATCAAGCCCCTTTTTGATAATTTTTATTTGTTCTCCAAGTCGCTCCAGAGTCTTACTGAGTTGAGTTCTTTGGTCAACATACAGTACGAATTGGTATGAGTTTTTCTGAGCATAGTCAGCAAAGTCTCTAAGTTGTGAAGTGAATGATTGATAATTAACATTTTTAACATCGCCTATAACCTTTCCTGCATGATCAAGAACGTCTGGTATTCGATTTGACCCAGGATTTGAGGCTGAGGGAATCATTTCCGTATTCTTTGTAATTCCAGCGTTCATTTCTCCAACTTGACCCTTTTGTCTATTAATCGCTACTTGGAGTGCTTCTTTAGACAGTTTTCCTGCGGCCTTTATTTCTCCAACCGGACTTACAAATAGTCCTGCGGCCAATATCTTGTTGCTAATGCTAGAATTTGAATCAGCTAGAGTATTTGCAGTATCATACGCATCATAAATCATTAACCCTGCATACCCTATCGCTAGAGCAAGTGGGAGTATATCACCTCCAGGGTCGGTGTTAACAATTGGATTATTACGCGAGTAGCTATACGTATTGAGTTGTTGCGGGTCACGAAGGAATAATTCAGTTGGTCGTTCGTATTTACTTTCCCAACTCTGGGAGCCAAGGTCTAGATTAGCTGGATCCTGCGAAATAAACCTGCCAGCACTGCCTGGATAATATCTAGCCCCCATGTACAAGAGCTCGGTTTCTGCATCTTTAATGTGTCCAGTAAACTGCCTGTCCTGGCTATGCCCGCCATACTGGTTATCAATTCTTGTGTCACCGAAAGGATAGTAATCTAGCTCCTGTGTGATGAATCCAGTACTATCAGTTGTAATAGTAGTGCCGCCTAAATGATCAGTATGTATGTATGTAGTAGTTGCACCTTCCACTGTCGCTACAGCTGTGTCTCCCAGGGATAGGTAGAGCTTAGGGACACCATTTTTGATTTGATAGTCAGAAAACGGATACAAAGTAGTATCAGAACCGTCCACAAGCTTCATACGAGCGTTTTCCTGGTTATATGTGTATGTGAGGTTATTTGTACCGTCTGAAGAACCTGTTAGACGGTTTCTATAATCCCAAGCATGGGTCCAGGTCCCATCATTAATGAGATTGCCGTTACTGCTGTACGCATGGGTTGTGCCTCCAACACTTGTTACAGCATGTGGATTATTGTACCCATTATCTGAGTAGTTAAATGTTGTGCCGTTAAAATTAGTAATGTTACCAATTGGACTGTAGGTGAAACTTTGTGTGTATGCGCTAGTACCTGAAGCAGTATCAGACGCTGTAACACTCGTGAGGCGATAAAGATCGTCATAAGTGAAAGATTGTGTCTTAGAGGTTTCCGTTTCAGAAGAGTCTATAATACTGGTGATGTTACCGACACTATCGTAGGCATAGGTTAGATTTTGAACTGATCCAATATACACCATAGCCGAAGATGTGGCCGTAGAGGTTGCGGCACTTAATACCGGTAGGTATGTATCAATTAACACTTCATCTACCTGAATAACTTCTCCGACAGTGTTTGCCTTGGCAATAAAGCGAACATCTAGGTTGGAATTAACATATGGTTGGATATTGATGGTTTCATAGTGCCAACTACCGTCGTCGCCGGCGCCATTAGTCCAGTAAGCGACTTGCCGCCAAGCTGACCCGTCATACACCTCGACTTTTAAATATTCACCGTTATCAATTGTTGAGAGAAGGTTACGCCAAAATGAAAGGGTGGTTGATGCTGCCCCCATTAAATCAATTGGATTAACTAAGTCTATGACACAAATTGCGCCACAAAATTCCGAGTACAAGAGTCTATTAGAATCATTATGACCAGGAACCTGAGAAGTATAGTGTGAATACCACTTCTTCCAGTTAAGTTCACTACTTTCTTCCCATTCGCCTAGTTCTCCTTGAAAGTCGTCTTCGAAGACCGCCTCATGCGCAGTTCCTGTCGCAGTTGTTGTTGAATAAACAATATGTTCTTCCATTACCTCAACATAACCACCGGTGTTTTTCGAATTTAAACTATACAAGTCATTTTCGCTGTATTCATATCTAGTGATCAATGAATTACTTGAAGTTGTCTCAATTGGCTTACCATGCATAGCATAAGTTGACGTTGCAACGACAACACTATCTAGTGACACCGATTTTGGTAGACCAGCTACATTGTATTCAGTCACTACTATTTGATTGCCTGGTGTTATCTTCTTAATTTCCTGACCTTGTCTGTTATAAGTAACGTGTGAAGCATAAGGATTTGAATTGATTGATATTGTGGTTGTCGCAGGCAATCCTTGCTTCCAATAAGTGTAGGCTGTAGACATGTCTGGTGTAGTAACAGAACAAACTTTCCCAATGCCATTAACGCAACTATCATAGACATATGTGATGTCGGTAGCAACAGTACTGTCACTATCTTCAGTCAGAGCCCGATTTAATTCATCATAGGTATATGACGTAATATCGCCTACTGGATCCGTAGTTGATATGAGATTCATTGCATCGTGAGTGAAATCCCAGACTCCAAATGTACTGTCTTCGCTTGCATGAAGATCTTGCAGTTGAGTACGTCGTCCAAGGCCATCATACGAGAGGTTACGAGTATTATCCTCTGCGTCAACAATCCCGACTAGTCGATCAAGAGAATCATATGCGTATGAGGTAATATATTCAGATGAACTATTGAACTCGTGTACTTCCACTAAGTTTCCGTAAGAATCTTCAACAAACTTCTTTGTGTTATTCTCCTCATCTTCAATTAAAGTTTCAAAACCATCATATGTATATAGCTTGGAGCCACGAACGGTTTCGGCTTCAGTAACTCGGTTAAGAGGGTCGTAAGTATATTCAGTAAAGAGAGGCTGTGTGGTAGTTGGGGCAGAATCGTTCACTGAACCAGTACTATATGGCAAGGTTTTTTTCACTACACGATCTAACCCATCGTAGACAGTATCAACAGTTGCCCACCCATCTTCATATTCAGACTTTTCCTGTATAACTTTTCCGAAACCATCGATATATCGACGAACATCTTGAGTGTCACCTGCATCACGATATAGAGTTGTGGTTATATATTGCGGATTTGCAGTTGTGTTGTAGGCAATTTCTTTAACTATTTCGCTTCCGCCGTTTTGATATGTTTTACGCTCTTCAATTAATCTGTCTAATGGATCATAATCATACTCAGCCACATTTCCATTTTCATCTGTAATTGAAGTTATACCACCAGAAGAATAGTCGTATGTATATTCAATATCTTGTAATAATGCATTTGTGACCGTAGCTGGATACAGATTGTTAGAATCATATATGTACGTAGTGGTATTAGATAGCGGATCTGTTTCTGAGGTGACGTGTCCGTAACTATCATATGTATATGTCGTAGTGGCGTAATTGAATCCGTCTATCCAACGCCCAGTTTCCAACAGATTTCCATCTGAATCATACACATATGTTACCTTTGCAACACTAGTACTACTACCATTTTCTATATCTACAGAGATTGGCAGACTAACAACATAGTCCGTTGTATCGTACAAATATTCTTTGGTAATAGTCCGTTTATCATTGATCAAATCTTCAAAAGCACCGTTAACATTACCAGACACTTCCCCATATTGGGTATTCGTAAGAATATTTCCGTACGTATCATAACTCCAACTTTCTGCAGTATCTACATGACTACTTGTGCCATCATATTGCATGGACAATTTACTTGTCTGTAGTGAACTTGTGGCACTGGTCGCAATTGAAGTATCTGTAAAAGTATTTCTTACTAGACTGTACAGATTATCATTATCATCATAAATTACAGTCTCATACACTTTTCCAATTTTTGCATATGAATCATCAAATTCATTATCTTGATTGCCGTTGTTTTGGTGGTACTTTTCTACAACCTTACTGTTGTCTGACCTTATTTTAGTAACCTCACCAAAACCAGCGAACCTTCTGTTGCGTATATCTGATGTAGTGGCGTAGAAATAAGCATTTTTGTACTCAAAATCATCATTAAATAACGCATTAACACCGTCATCATAAGTTATAGCAGTCACAACTTCCGAGTTGATTGTTGAGGTCCCAACTACATCATGGTTAGTTTGATTTGTCGCTATAAAACCATCATACGCAATCGAAATGACACCTTCTACATTATTATCAATTTCGGTTAGGTTATAGTGACTATCGGACATGTTTATAATCGCGTGTCCACCGTAGCCCTGCGCACCGCCTGTGGTGGAAAAGTTTAGATTCCATCCATCAAGCATGGTGTCGCCATCAAAATCCATTAGGGCTATTCCGGTACTTTTTCCTTGAGCGCCGGAATTTAAGAGAAACGGCAACTCATAAGACTCTTGCACCCACCCTTCGCCAGTATTTCTGTAAAACTCTTTATAAGTTCCATTGTGTGAGTGTGATCGAATGATATCTGACAGCCTGTCTCCGTTGACATCTGCCATGTAATAGCCTTGATTAGCGCTAAGAAGATCATTTATTATAAAATAAACTGGCAGCGTCCAGCTGGTACTAGTAGCCCAACCAGAACCAGTATTCATATATACCGTTTTTTCGTCATAAGCTGGCTTTGGATTACCTATATACCAATGCTCTCGATATCCCCTTAGTACATCAGTTAAGCCGTCGCCATTTACATCAAGGAGTCGAGTTCCGTAATCTTGAAAAGATACCTCCCCACTGCTATTAGCAGGATAGGAGAATGATGCTGGAAAATCAAAATCTGAAGAAACCCAATTACTACCTGTGTTAATCAGCACGCTAGATACAACATTTTGTGATGGATGTGTTGCACTGTCATCATAAATACTCACAGCAGTCACAAGGTCCGGTAAGCCATCACCATTTATATCCACAAATTCTCTTGAGTTGTTTTGAAACTGATGGTCCTCATAAATATAGGCGACAAAATTTTGAAGCCCTGTCCATGAATTATCTTTAGTAAAGCCGCTTCCATTATTAATGTAAACTCCAGTTTGTTCATTAGGAATCCAACTTTGGTTCGAATATGGACAAGATTCATTATTTATATATGTTCTACAATCATAAGCCACCACCATGTCATCCAGACCATCTCCATTAACATCAATTAACCTGGTTCCTAAATCCTGATAAGTGTAGGAACTTGAAATTGCACCACTATTAGATACAAAATAAAACGGCACCTGTATATCATCCCAATCCCAGTCAACATCAACATCCCAATTACCACCACCCTCATTCAAGTGCACCCTGCGTATAGTAAAATTATTTGAAGAATTATCGTCGTCATATCGATAATATCGAATGATATCAATAAGACCATCCCCGTTAAGATCACCGAATCTGACTCCTGTATCCTCAGATCCAAGCGGCTCTGGAAAATCGATAGTATCATCAGTCTGCCAACTAGGCTGCGAGTCTCCTGAATGTGTGAATTTAGTCACTGGATACGAAAGTGCAGTACCGTCATAGCCTATCATCTCTACCGAGGCCAAGACATCGTCTGTATAGGCAAGATCATACTGTCTTATTTGATTTTCATCAAAAAAGACGCTTATACTCTTGAGTCTTTTTCTTGTCTCAACTAAATAATTTGTTGCAAAAGAAATGTATTTATTATCTTTATTTTCCCAATCAAAATTAATGCTATATAAATTATCAGAATAAGATATTTCTGTTGGATAAATTTGTCTACCATCTTGTTGATATGAATAACTAATGGTGTTGTTGTTAGTATCACTAATTGTATCGACAAACCAAGCGTAAATTTCCGTACTAGTTGAATTCGCCTGTTGTGACAAAGTGCTACTACCCAAAACGTAAACTGTTCCATCTTTGTCAGTAATAGTCCATACACCTCCTTGGAATTCATATTTTAGATATTTACCTTTTTGCACCTTTGGTACAAATTCAGTCGCTGATACACGAATCAATTCCCCATCAAATGAAGATAAAAAAGATTCAAACTCTTCGTCATAGACATGTTCAGAACCAAATTTATTTATTTTTTGTATATAAGGAATATCCAAAGACCAACCTGGAGATACTAGTGAAAACTGAGCCCGGTTACCATTGTCATATGCCAAAGAAAGTGCGGGAGTAAGTCCATTTTGCCCTTCCGGCAAAGTAATTGGATATGAGTAGGTCAATGATCCAGTAGTAAGAATCACCTCAGGATCTACGTACTTACCTAGAACTTGCTGTTCTGGTTCGGTCACCGGCATTACTAAAGAGTTAGATGCTTCTGGCTCAGGTTCAACAGGAGATGCCTCCTTTGCTGATTCTGTCTCTTTATCTTTTATGGAATCGTTTTCATTAATTGGTTGATTATCAGGAGCAATCACTTCTGGAGAGGTGGCTTCTAGCTCAGGAATATTAATTTGATTGATACCGATATCATCAGCAGTCATAAAGTCTCCTTGTATTGAAGACACTTCTATATTCGGTGACGAAGCAGTGTTAACTTCTTGAGCAAAAGCTGGATCAAGAGGAATCAAAATAAATAAAAGCGCGAGTACAAAACTCGCGCTTTTATAAAAAGGGTTTACTTTACTACGATTTGAGAGAAATTTGAACATATACATAAACCCAGTCGTTAATTAAGAATACAATTGATAAATTATATATAACAAACCAAAGATAGCAATACTCCGCACCATATTTTTAACCTAATTTGTTCCAATCATCCAAACGCTATCTTTAGTCTTATAATTACATCAGAAATTTTAGAATTTTATTGTCTCTTTTTCTAAAAAGCCTGAATTATTCCTATTACCCCAAACAGAATGAATACAATACCAACAAATCCGGAAAGTAATCTAATGTCTTTAAATGTATACTTGTTCATTCTTTTACTTACCATGTCTGTTTTACCCTCAGCTCCTCTCTTCTGAATCTTTGCCATTTGTTTGTTAAACAGGACTAAGACTAATCCCAAAAGAACACTTATAATTGGCACTGCCATTTCGTAAGACATATTCTAATCATTCTTTTGAGAATGATTTAGTATAACTTTGGAGAATCGACCATTTTGGATCATGCTTAATCTCATATTCTATTTTTCTCAAATCACGAATACCAGATTTTGCTTCTAGCGTTTTATTTACAACATCAGGATCACTAATGTAATAATAAATTTCTCTGTATCCATTGAAAGTTAACCTCCCGACAAATTGTTTTTTAACAACATCCAGATGATTATTTAGTTGATCCTCAAATTGGTCTAAGGACTCTGCTTCCTGTTTCGATATAACACCATTTTCAAATCTAACTGGCACCTTAATCCACAAGCACCATGGAATATTTGTATCTGGCTTGTAGTTTGCGATAAATGAGCCAATCATTTTTATTCCTTGGGAATATCCTTCAATAATTCTGAATGTTTTGTTATCCATACTAGTTTGTCATTAGCTACTTCAATAATCTATTGAGTTCGTTGCGTGCCCAGTTAAGTACGTCGTTATAGAATGATCTATTAGGACTTATGCTATTAATTTTATTTTGGAATTGTGGATTATCTACAATTCTTGCTTGCTCAATGGCTCGTGCCTGATTGTTTGTATAATTAAGATCTGTTTGAGGTGTTAATGAGTCAAATCGGTCTCCGTGATCTGAAGCGCGTCTATCGAAATTGTTAGTTTTACCTACATAAACGTCTTCTCCGTCAATTTTTCCAGTATAGACACCATATTCTTTCTTGCCTCTATTTAACCATTCTGCACCTTCTTTTGTAATTGCGCCAGCTGCTTTAAGTTCCCCGAGAGGGCTTGCAAATAAGCCCACAGCAAATACTTTTTGCCCCAAACTAGCGTTTGTATCAGTTACAATCTGGGCTGTTGTATATGTGTCGTAGATGGTCAATCCAGCGTACGCAGCAGCCAGAACCAGAGGCAAGATATCTCCGCTTGGGTCAGTATTTATGATTGGATTATTCCGTGAGTAACTATAGGTATTAAGTTGCTGTGGGTCTCTCAAGAACAATTCGACTGGTCGATCATATTTTTCTTCCCATCCAGTCATTCCTAAATCAAGATTTGCCTTATCTTGACTTGTAAATTTTCCTAAAGACCCATCTTGGTATCGACTACCCATATAACTAAGCTCCGTCTCCTCATCAAACTCATGCCCGGTATACCGATTCGTCTGGTTATGAGTATCGTACTGGTTCTCTATTCTAGTGTCTCCGTATGGGTAGTAGTCAAGGAGCTGGTTGATGTACCCATCTTCACCTAAGACAACATTGGTAGAGCCTAGGTGGTTACTATATACATAGTATGTCTGTGGGGCTGGAGTATCTGAGTCTATGGTAGCAACCAGAGTGTTGTTGGCATAGATGTGCTTTTTGGTTGAGGTACCGGTGGTTTCGTAGAGGCTGGATGGGTAGGTGGTGGTGGCGCTGCCGGTACTCTTTAGAACTCTTGAGCCAGTATGATCGTATGCGTAGGTGGTGGTGGCGCTGGCGGTTTCTGATTCTACTAGTTGATTACGGTAGTTCCAGGTGTATACGTCTCCATCTGTAGTCGATACAAGATTACCATTGGCATCATACGAGTAAGTCACACCAGCTATTGCGGTAGCTGCATGGGGATTGGCGTAATTAGTTTCACCATAGGTATATGAACCGACGTCAGACTTGGTAAGGATGTTCCCCATAGAACCGTATGTGTATGAGCGAGTGTATGGTGTTGTACTTGCTACGATAGTACTGGCTGAAGTAAGACGATACAAATCATCGTATTCGTACTCTATTGTCGCAGCTGTATCTGTATCTGATGCATCGGTAATCTGAGTAATGTTGCCGACTGAGTCGTAGACATAAGTGAGGTTTTGAGCATTTTCGCGGAAAATCGGTACGACAGGTGGTTCAACGACAGAGAAGGTCGATATGTCAGTACTCCACAGACCCTGT
>CAZBJN010000024.1:0-15373 GCA_964492305.1 uncultured Candidatus Saccharibacteria bacterium
AGGAAGCACGATAGACCACTCTGACACTTCTCCGTAATGATGTTTGCGACTACATATACTGTAGTTGCACCAAGATAGCATATTTTTTCTTGGAGCGAAAAGTGTCATTAATGAGCTAATGCTACGACTCTAATTTGACAGTCTTTTGGTAGGTTCGCCAAGAGTGTGTTCTTGGCCTCCTCTAGAGTAGAGCCGGTAGTGATTACGTCATCAATAATAATAATTTGTGTGACTGGTAACGGTAGATATTTGCTCTGTACAGCAAAAGCCCCAGTGATGTTCTTTAATCTGTCTGCTCGCTCAAGTGACGTTTGTGGGGTGGTGTGTCTTGTGCGGGTGAGGAGGGGGATGATTGGCAGGTCGCTTCGGCTGTGTTTGAGTACGCGAGTGACTTGATTGAAACCTCGAGATTTTAGGCGGGCTGCAGAGAGGGGAATGGGGACTAGGGCTGTGTTGGCGACGTCTTCATTTGCAATCCAAGCATCAAGGAGGGTGGCTAGTAAGGCTGCAGCCAGGTCAGAGTTATGAAATTTGTTGGCAGTAATTGCTGCTTTGATATATGGGTTGTGATAAGCCGCCAAAGCGGTCCAGTTTGGCTGAGTGAGTGGTTGTAGATGTCGATTGAAATTTTCGGTTGTTTCACTACGTAATTTAAGGACACTTTCATGAGGAGGGAAAATCGTATCATATATATGTGCGAAGATATCCAGCATACCCCCTAGTATACGCGATAGTCATGGTAGAATAATTTAATAATATGGCTTCTCTACGTAAAATATTTTCTGGTTTGAGTACCAAGGCGTCAGATGCAAATCGCGTGATGGGTATCGATATCGGATCTTCTTCAATTAAGGTTGTCGAAGTACAAGAACGTGATGGGGTACTGACCCTTACAACCTACGGCGAACTACAACTTGGTCCATACGCTGATACTGAGATTGGTCAATCGGTGACCCTCGATACCAAAAAAGAACAACAAGCACTCGTTGACGTTATTCGTGAATCAGCTGTCAAAGCCAGTAGTGCCGTTTTTGCTATGCCGCTCGCTTCAAGTTTTGTGACCACTATCCACTTTACTGCCGACCAGGAGGAAGACATATCATCACGAGTACGTGTTGAAGCTCGCAAGTACATACCGGTTCCAATTGGAGAAGTGACTCTCGACTGGGCTGAAATTGAATCAGAGGTTGAAGGTGACAAAAAGGAAAAGGATACTAAACGCAAGCGTGACGTACTGGTAGCTGCCATTCAAAACGAAGCTCTGAGTCGATTTAAGGTTCTGATGCAGTTTGCCAACCTAGGTGAACCTCCAACGGAAATTGAATGTTTTAGTGCTATTCGTGGAGTGTTTAAGGAAGAAGAGCAAGATATCGCCCTTATTGATATTGGTGCTGTTTCAACCAAGCTCTATATAGCTCGCAGTGGTTTACTTCAGCGCATGCATCGTGTGCGGGCTGGTGGAGCGATTGCTACTAAGCGTATCGCCACCACTTTGGATATGTCTTTTGAGGACGCTGAGTTACTCAAGCGAACTATTACCAAAGACGCGGCTAATTTTAATGATGTAAAGCGAGCGCATCATAGTTGTTATGATCGAGCCTGGCAAGAATTCAGACAAGTAATTAATGAGTATGAACAAACGCTTGGGACTAGTATCGATACTATCTATCTCACTGGTGGCGGTTCATTGTTTCCAGCTACCAAGAATATGATTGAAGATATTCTTCAGAAAAAAGTTGTCTATGTAAACGCGTTTAACAAAGTTGCCTATCCAGCGTTTATGGAAGACATGATGAAAGAACTTGGACCAACATTTCACGTTGCTCTTGGTAGTGCACTGCGTGTCTTTGAATAATAGACTTCTTCCACAGTTCTAGTTCGTGTTGTAGAAAAAACAACGTATAATCTAATATATGCCTGGTTCTTCAAACACCTCTTTTATTCCAAAAAGAAACCCCGCTTCAGGGGAGCGACGAAATAGTAGAAGACAAGTGTACGTCGGTACATTTGTGGTGCAAATTCTTTTTATTGCATCACTACTTGCTACTATCGGGGTGTTTGCATATGAATACCAACTCAACAAAGCACTTGATACTGAAATCGTAGCCCTCAATACTGCCATTGGTACTTTTAACGAAGCTGAAATGCAGCGTGTCCAAGAGACTGACCTTCGTCTATCCCAAGCTAACACCCGTTTGGCTTATTCAGCATCAATCATTACCTTACTTGAAGCGATTGAAGCGTCCGTAGCTGACTCAGTCCAAATCACAGAATTAGCTGCTACACGAGCTAGCGATGAAGCCTTTGAGGTACAAGCCGAAATCAAGGCCACTTCTTTCGACTCAGTGTTGTTCCAGCGCACAATTCTTGATGGTGGTCGCACGTTAGCCTTTGCTGAAATCAAAGACCTGGTTCTACAAAACGTACCACCGAACACAACTGATTTTGCTGCGGAACTCCAAACACAAGAAACTGGTGAATTTGCAATTGGTTTCCAAGTACTCTTGGCTGTTGATCAGGCTAATATTCCTCACACAGTTAAATCTATTAGTGAGTCCGTTACTCCAACGCCAGAAGTGGTTGATACTCCAACTGAAGAAACTACCGTTGAAACAGAAGCTACAGAAGAGGGCGCTCCGCAGTCAGAAGAAACTAATCAAGAACAAATATGATAGGCAACTCATTTATCGTACAAATTGGAATGGCCGCAATCTCAGTGGGAATCCTTTTCTTTTACGTACAACCAACTTTTTCAAAAATTGGTGAAACCCAAGACGCAATTCAACAATACCAGGTGGAGACTGCTAAGGTGTCTGAGGTAAACGCAAAGCTATCGACTTACGTAAATCGCATCAATAGTATTTCAGCCGCTGATATGCGTGCACTTCTTACCTACATGCCGGACGAGGTTGATCACGTAGCCGTAACTCGTGATATTTTTAATATGGCTGATGCCACAAACGTCTACTTAAGTGGGGTGCAGTACGAAGAAATGCAACAAGTGTATACTCTCGGAGTCCCCGAAGACAACGACCCTAAAGCACACTCATTTACTGTGGAAGGTCTGGGTAAATATGAAGATGTAAAAGTCTTTTTGGCTTTACTTGAACAAAATAACTATCCGCTTGAGGTACATGACTTAAAGTTGTCTGCGACTGAGACTGGTCTAGTCACACTCAGTGCTGTTGTGGTTACTTACTCACATAGTAAAGATATATGAGCTCATCAATGAAAAACATTTTGGTAATACTTGGTGCATTCACAGTAGCTTTTGGTGGCTATTATATGTATGCCCAAAATAAAAACAGCACGCTTGAAACAGGTTCAAGTGAAGTAACTGATGATATTTTGCTCAGTACACAAGTGTTTATTGAACGTCGCGTTATTCTAGACGCTGTAGAACTCGATGTGTCACTCTTTGAAGATCCGGTATTCCGCTCTTACCAGACTTTTGCTTTGCCAGTTCGTACCGAGCCTTATGGTAGAACTAATCCATTCGGACCTGCTACAGTTTCACAATCAGTTCCTAGCGAATAATTTTAGGCAGTATGAATCCATTGGAGAAACTACTGGAGACGGGTGACGTGACAGAGTCCTTTGTGCGTCAAGTCAAAGAGACTATGCAACAGACAGGGCAGTCGCTTGAAGCGACGCTCATACAGTTGGGTATTGATTCGCATGTAGTGCGCAAGTTATTTGCTGAATACTATCAAGTCCCACAATTTATTATTCCTGAAGGATTTAATATTACTGAGGAAATTTTGACGTACATTCCTGAGGAGTCGGCGATGCACTACCGTGTTGTACCTCTTTTTGTGGAAGATGAAGTCTTGGTAGTTGGAGTCAACGATCCAGAAAATCTTCAGATTCGCGAGGTGCTCAACTTCGTTAGTACTAAGTACAACCTGGCCTACAAGCTAGTCTTCATGCTTGAGCCCGATATCAAGAAGGCGCAAGAATTTTATTCTAACCTCAAGGGTGAAGTGACGGATGCTCTTTCGACTCTAGAAGGAGAGCTTAATGCTGAAATTGCCGTTGGTCTGGAAGAAGCGTCTCCAGAAGACAAAAAGACGATGGAGCATATCGAAGAAGATGCTCCGGTGACCAAAATTGTGGCTACTATCCTACGCTACGCAGTAGATGGAAGTGCTTCCGATATTCATATTGAGCCAGCAGATGCAAAAGTAGTGGTGCGTTTCCGTGTTGACGGTGAGCTAACTACCTCTCTTGAACTACCAAAGAATGTACACATGGCTGTGGTAGCGCGAGTCAAGATTCTATCTTCGATGCGTCTTGATGAGAGACGTAAGCCGCAGGACGGGCGTTTCTCAGCTACTTTTGATGGCCGCAAGATCGACTTCCGTGTCTCTCTACTCCCAACCTCTTATGGAGAAAAGGTGGTAATGCGTATTTTGGACAACGAACGAGGTGTGCGCTCTCTTGAGGATGTGGGTATTTCTCCGAATATTCTTGAGATTGTACGGCGGGTTATTAAAGAACCATACGGAATTATTTTGATTTCTGGTCCGACCGGTTCTGGTAAATCAACTACTCTCTATGCGATGCTTTCTGAAGTAGACCGCTTAACCAAGAACGTACTCTCACTTGAAGATCCAGTTGAATACAATATTAATGGTGTAAGTCAGTCACAGGTTAGACCAGAGATTGGTTATACGTTTGCTAATGGTTTGCGTGCTGCTCTGCGTCAAGACCCTGACATTATTATGGTGGGAGAAATCCGCGATAAGGAAACCGCTCAGCTCGCAATTCAAGCTGCGCTTACTGGTCACTTGGTACTCTCTACCATTCACACCAACAACGCTATTGGTGTAGTGCCGCGCCTTATAGACATGGGTGTCGATCCTTATTTGATTGCGCCAACTTTGAAACTTGCCATTGCACAGCGTTTGGCTCGTCGAGTGTGTGAGGGAACTGGTCTAGAAGAGCCAATTAGTGAAAGTACTAAGATTATGATGGATCAGAGTTTCAAAACTCTGCCAGAGAAGTATCGTTCACGTATCCCAGAAGCAAAAAGTATGGTGAGACCTGAACCAACTCCAAGCTGTGCTACAGGACTGAAGGGGCGAGTGGCGGTTATGGAGGCGCTTGAAGTAAATGAAGAAATTCAGGAACTTATTTTGCACGGTGCATCTGAGGAACAAATGTTCCAAGCAGCCAGAAAGGGTGGATTCATGACCATGAAAGAAGACGCTATCATAAAAGCACTGCAACACACCATTCCTTTTGAAGAGATGAATGCGTTTGGTACCAAGGTTGGACTTGATATGACTACTGATGAGCCGAAGTCACCTGTCGATAACCAAGAGACGGGAGAGGCTCCGACCGCTATAATGGATATTAATGAAGATATTGCTAGTTGATGACGACGGCTTCCTTCGGGATATGTATACCACCAAGCTCGTTGAGCATGGGCATGATGTTGATGTGGCTGATGGGGCAGCAGCAGTATTGAGTAAGTTGGAACAGGGAATCAGTTACGAACTTATTATTCTGGATATGGTCATGCCGGGTACGTCTGGTGTTGAGCTGCTCCGTATCATTAAAGAACAGTTTCCAAAACAGACTAAGTGCTGCATTTTTCTTTCAAATCAAGGACAAGAAGAAGATATTCGAGAAGCGACTGAGGCCGGGGCCGTTGGGTATATCATCAAAGCCGAGTCTATCCCAAGTGAGGTGGTGAAGAAGGTGGACGAAATTATGAAAAAATGTAAAGCCTAATATTATGTCAGTAGATTACAAGCGAGAACTTCAAGCCCTAATTGACCTCCTCATTAATGAGAAGGCTTCTGACATGCACTTTGCGGTGGATTCACATCCACTTATTCGAGTGTCCGGTACCCTCATTCCTCTGGTTAAAAAACCAATTCTTACTGAACACGACGTGTCAGCTTTTGCCAAAGTCATGATGCGTGACGATCAGTTTGAACGCCTGTCTACCAGACAAGAAGTAGACTTCTCATATGAAAACACTCAGTCAGTACGTTTTCGAGGTAACGGATTCTTCCAGCGCGGCAAGATGTCGATTGCACTTCGTTTGATTCCAAATGTCATCAAGACTTTTGAAGAACTAAATCTCCCGCCAATTTTGGAAAGCTTTACGCAGCGCCCACAAGGTTTCTTCCTTTGTGTGGGTCCAGTAGGGCAGGGTAAGTCAACCACTTTGGCGGCGATGGTTAATCACATCAACCGCAATCGTGCGGAACACATTGTGACCATTGAAGACCCGATTGAATATGTGTATCAAGAAGAGAAGTCTCTCATTGACCAGCGAGAAGTTGGTATCGACACTGTGAGTTTCCAGTCAGCACTTAATGCCGCCTTTCGTCAGGACGTGGACGTTATTTTGGTGGGAGAAATGCGTAATGCTGAGACGATTGCAACTGCGGTAACTGCTGCAGAAACTGGACACTTGGTTTACTCAACTCTTCACACCAACGACGCTGCACAGACTATCAACCGTATCATCGACTCATTCCCTGGTGATCAGCAAGCACAGATTCGTGTACAGCTCTCTAGTTCACTCATTGCTATTTTTTCACAGCGTCTCATTCCGCACATCTCTGGTGGACTAGTGCCGGCTTACGAGCTGCTCATTAATAACACCGCTGTTTCAAACCTTATCCGCGAAAACCGCGTGCATGAAATTCCATCAATTATCGAAATTGGCCTCGACCAAGGTATGATTGATATGAATCGCTCACTGGCTCGCCTAGTGCAGAACGGAGACATTACCGTAGAAAACGCGTTTACCTACTCAACCAATCCAAAAGGTCTTGAAAGATTAATTTAAACTCTATGCTCTTTAATTACGTTGCAATCGATAATACTAATGTCCAGCGGGAGGGGACAGTAGAAGCCGCTACTATTGATGCGGCGATTTCAGCGGTACAAAAGCGTGGGTACACAGTTGTATCTATCGACCCAGCCAATCAAAAGGGAGGACTGCAGGAACTTCTCAACTTTGAATTTTCATTTCTAAATACTATTTCCAATAAGGAAGTAGTTATTCTCTCAAGGCAGATTGCGACATTGTTCCAAGCGCATGTGTCGCCGCTACGTATCTTTAGACTATTGTCTGCCGAGGTAGAAAACCCACAACTACGAATTGTGATGAACAAGATTGTAGAAGACTTGCAGGGCGGAAGTTCAATTTCACGTGCGCTGTCATTCCATCCAGAAGTGTTCTCATCATTTTATGTTAACCTCGTGCGCTCTGGTGAAGAGTCTGGTTCACTTGAGAAGTCATTTGACTACTTGGCCGACTACCTCGATCGTTCTTACGAAATTATCACCAAGGCTCGTAACGCTCTGGTGTACCCAGCTTTCGTTGTCTCTGTCTTTATCGGCGTGATGGCGCTGATGCTTACTTTGGTTATTCCAAAGATTGCTGAAATTCTCGTTGAGTCTGGTCAGGAGCTCCCGATTTACACCAAAATCGTTATCGGTATTTCTAATATCTTGGTTAACTACATCGGCTTTATCCTTATTGGTATCGCGGTGGCTGGAGTATCTTTCTATCGCTTCAAACAGACTGAAGTTGGACAACGTGCCTATGATGAGTTTATGATTTCGCTGCCATACCTCGGTGACCTACAACGTAAGCTCTTGCTTACTCGAATCTGTGACAACCTGGCAACTATGCTCGGTAGTGGTATTTCTATGGTGCAGGCGCTTGAAGTGACAAGTGAGGTGGTAGACAACCTCGTCTACCGAGAAATTATTCAGTCAGCCTTGGAAGAAGTGAAGGGCGGTCGGTCATTTGCTGACTCTATCTCACAGTATCCAGAAATCCCTGGTGTACTTACTCAGATGGTAAAGGTGGGAGAAGAAACCGGAAGTCTAGCAGACATTCTAAACACCCTCGCTAACTTCTATCGTCGTGAAGTAAACAACGCTGTTGATACCCTCATTGGTCTCATTGAGCCAATCATGATTGTGCTTCTCGGTCTTGGAGTAGGTACACTGCTCGCTTCTGTGCTGATGCCGATCTACAACCTCACTAGTGCGTTCTAGTACCGCGCTGGCCCTCGTCCCTAGCCAGACCGGTTCTACTGTTGTCCACACACAGTCAGTCAGCCCTGCCTCGTATACTCGTATAATAGAAGTAGCTACGTACAACGTAGTTAAAAGCCCTCGCGTGACATACAGATACGCAGCTGATATCTGAATGTTACTTGAGAACTATTAATAATCCATTCATTAATTATATGAACAAATCAATGCTCACCCGTGGTTTTACGCTCATCGAGCTCCTCGTGGTTATCGCTATCATCGGTATTTTGGCCGCGGTAGTTATCGGTTCACTCAATGACGCTCGAAGTGGTGGACAAGACGCTTCAATTAAGCAATCAACTGCCAACATTCGTTCACAAGCTGAGTTGTATTACAACTCAAATGGTTACTCATACGCAGATTTGTGTCTTGAACCAGCCGTTATTAATCTTTTGTCAGCCGCAACTGACGTAGTAAACGGTGTTAGTCCATATGTACCTGGTGCAAACCCAGAAACCGTAGTTGCTGCAAACAACCTCACTGGTGCAGCCTCTACACGTACCGCAGCTTGTCATGCACAGGATACACAATATGTGGCCGTGGCTCCGCTTGCAAGTAATGACGGATTCTGGTGCGTAGATAGCGCTGGTACTTCAAAGCAAATTGCTAACGCAGATTCACCAGCATCTGGAGTATACGTTTGTCCATAATCGATTCTTGTAATCTGGTTTCAAAAAGCGCCTTCGGGCGCTTTTTGTTTATAAGTATAATTATAGAAATTATCTCCCGTATAATATCTACATGAACTCTAAGTCTGGTTTTACGCTCATTGAGCTCTTGGTTGTCATCACTATCATCGGTATTTTGGCCGCGGTAGTTATTGGTGCGCTTAATGATGCTAGGACAGGCGGGCTTGATGCCAAAATCAAATCAGAGTTGGTTAATCTATCGAAGCGAGCTTCGCTTGAAGAGTCTACGGCGTTTACTTTTGATATGGTCTGCGGCTCAAATGGTGTTACGCAATCTCCAGCCATAGTGACCATTATTAATTCCATTGAATTATTCTCACTTGGTCCGGTGGTCTGTAACAGCACTACCGAAGAATATGCTGCTTCAGCACCACTAGAGACTGGATTCTGGTGTGTTGATAGTTACAGTGCGTCTCGACCAATTGCGTCCGCTCTTACTAGCGAAACTGTTTGCCCAGCCTCTTAGTTGGAGTCGGCAGGGTGCTATACTGAACACAATATGTTTTATCTAACGGGACTTCCATTTGGTTTATTTGTGACTATATTTTTTGTCTTCGGAGTCATCATTGGGAGTTTTTTAAATGTATATCTCTACCGTCTTCATACCGGTAAGTCATTAATGGGCAGCTCACATTGTCTGTCTTGTGGTAATCCACTTCGGGCTTATGAGCTTGTACCTATCCTGTCTTACTTAGCTCTCCGTGGGCGTTGTCGTAAGTGCAATTCGTACATACCAAAGCGCTATCTGTTGGTAGAGCTGTTGACCGGGTTGTTGTTTGTTGGGGTGGCACTGGTGGTGGCTGATATTATGTCTCTACTCCACCTACTATTCTTTGTGTCTGTATTGGTGGTGATTGCGGTATACGATATTTACCACCTTGTTATCCCAGACGAATTAGTCGGCTCACTTATGGTCACCGCCATGACCTACAAGTTTTATTTATTGATAATTGGCTCCCCGGTTCAAACTTTTTGGTTTGATGTAGTAGCAGCCCTTATTGCATCTTTGTTCTTGCTGTCTTTGTGGCGTGTCTCCAAAGGTACCTGGATTGGTTTTGGTGATGTGAAGTTAGTAATACCACTCGCACTTTGGGTCGGCTATCAAGCTGCCTTCTCGATGGTAGTGTTGGCGTTTTGGATTGGGGCTGTGGTTGGAGTACTTAGTATCCTCAGTCACAATATTTACAGGCGTGGACAACCACACTTACGTTTCTTGCCACAAGAGCTTACAATGAAAAGTGCTATTCCGTTTGCTCCGTTTCTGATTCTCGGTTATCTCACAGTCCTTTTCTTTGGAATAGATGTGATCTCGCTTCTAAGTTATGTTCCATAATAATTCTCAACTCAAACCTTACTCAAAATCTTTTCTCTCACTAGGATTTGGTTTGGTAGAGCTTTTGGTGAGTATCAGTATTGTCCTTCTTGTCACAAGTATTATCATGGCTCGTCATGGGAGTTATAACGGGGCAGTGCTTTTGCGCTCACAAGCTTATGAAGTGGCTTTGCTAGCTCGCGAAGTACAGCTTTCGGCGGTAAGTGCAGTGGGTGATGGAACGGGGGATTATCGTAATGTTTACGGGCTCTACTTCAACACTGCTTCCGGCAACTTCTACTACACCTTTAGAGACGCAAATGACAACATGTTTTTTGATGCTACTGAACAAGTTGGTGCTCGCAACAATATCGATTCACGTTTTGAAATTGACGCTATTCGTCTAGTGGACGGATCAGGAGCTGAACTTTCAAGTGAGACTACACTCTCAATAATATTTCAGCGGCCAAACTTTGACGCCATGTTTTATGACGGCGCAAACTCCCCAGCCGCGTCTAATGTGTCTGCGGTCGAGATAGACGTACGGACTAAAGGCTCCACCGGTGATGGTGTGGGTGCGGTGCGAACGGTTGAAATTACCCGCACTGGTCAAATCATTGTCCAATAAATTTTATGAAGAAATCATTTGCAACAAACCAACTCGGATTTACACTCATTGAAATGATTGTGTCTTTAGGTGTGTTTTCGGTAGTGGTCACTACAGCAGTTGGTGCGATGTTGGTGCTTATCTCGACTAACCAACAACTACAGTCTGAGCAAAGTGTGATGACAAACCTGGCTTTTGCTCTAGATACTATGACGCGTGAAATTCGTACCGGCTACTACTATTACTGCGATCAACAAGCTAACTATGCTGCTGGCGGACCGAACAATATTTTTAATAACAGCAACAATCACGAAAGTGTTGTAGGGACAAATGTGCAGGACTGTCCTAATGGACGTTCACCGTCTACCCATAATCTGCAGGGCATCTCATTTTATGAAGGAGGAAGTAGTATTACCGGAACAACTGGTGCAAGGCGCATTGCATATTTCTTTGATGGTACTGACCCAGACAATAAGACCATAATGCGACGAGTTGGTAACACTGAAGCGCAATCAATTGTGTCTTCAGGGCTGGTGATTGTTAATGCGGAGTTTGTGGTAACTGGTAGTGAGGGTCTTGATGGTGGTGACGCTGAGCAACCGACAGTCACGGTGTATATTGAAGCCCAGGATCGTAGCGATGCAACCGGAAAATCTTATTACTTACAAACCACCATAACTCAACGCACCTTAGACTTATGATGTTTTATCAAAACAAACAAAGTGGATTTTCTTTGGTGGAGACACTGGTGGCCATTTCTATACTTTTGATTGTGGTGGTAGGGCCAATGACTATCTCAATGCGCACTGCCAAGAGTACTAGCTTTGCTAGTGAACAAGTGCAGGCCTTCTTCTTGGCTCAAGAGGGACTGGAACTCGCCCAAAAAGGTCGGGATGACCTACTCCTCCAAAACTTTGCCGGTACCATCAATGACTCCTGGACACGTTTTACTGCTGCCGGTGGAACCTACCAACAGTGCTATGCTGGAAGTGGTTGTGGTCTACAGTGGAGTAGTACTGCTGGAGTGCTAGCGGCCCCGATATCGTGTAGTACCATTTCTAATTGTTTGCTATATCGCGATACCACTGGTCGTGCGTGGTTTTCCCATACCGCAGCTGGGTCAACTGCCACTCCGTTTACTCGCCGGGTATACTTCGTTGATGATGGTGATGGAGTATCAGTTAAGTCAGTAGTGACTTGGCGAACTGGTTCTTTGGTTGCTGAACAGCGGGTAGAGGCAGATACCTATTTATATAACATCTATGGAAATCCGTAACCAACAATCAGGCTTTGCACTTTTGATGGCACTCATTGTCGTGAGTGTGGTAGTTTCAATTGGTCTTTCAGTGCTTGATTTAACTATGAAGCAAGTGCGACTTTCTACCAACTCAAAGGACTCAGAGACCGCTTTTCATGCTGCAAACGCTGGGCTTGAATGTGCTCGCTACTGGCGAACGACAGAGAGTGATGTTATGGAGGTGGGAGGAGCTATTACTCCAGACTGTTTTGGGGTCCCTACCATGACTCCTGTTATTACTAATCTGGCTGGAATAAACGCGTACGTATATGAAATGGAGGCCACTTGGGGTGTGTCTTCAGCCCTGCGCTGCTCGCAGATGACCATACTTGTCATTACCTCTGATTTGTCTGCCAGTACGACCGTAAATAATATGCAGACTATTATGCCAGGCTACCCTTATGGTGCTACCAAAGAGTGTCGACCAGGTGCTCGCTGTACTGCAATTTCAGTTCGTGGTTATAGTCGTAGTTGTGGTGAAATTACCGCTCGGGGTACCGTTCAGCGAGAAGTCTTGCTAGAATTGTAGGAATGCCAAAACCCTTAACTGACTCACAGCGCCTCCAGAAGCTGCGGAAGCTGGTGGCGTATCATCGTGAGAAGTATCACGCCGAAGATGCGCCAGAAATTTCTGATACTGCGTACGATGCCCTCGTGCGTGAATTGGCTGTGCTTGAAGAATCATTAGGGACCAAGGAGCGAGTGGCTGATGTGGTTGGTGGCAAAGTAAGTACGGCTTTTACTAAAGTTCGTCACCAAGTACCACAATGGTCTTTTGATAACGTGTTTGACGAAGCTGAGCTAGCTGCTTGGGAAGAGCGCTTAGTACGCACTTTGAACAAAGAAGGTTTAGTTGCTTCTGAAATTGAATATGTAGCTGAGCATAAAATTGATGGACTCAAGCTCGTGGTTGAATACGTGGATGGTGTTCTTAAGCGCGCTTCAACTCGAGGTGATGGAAAGGTGGGTGAGGACGTAACTCATACTGCTCGCACTATTTCATCACTACCAGAGAAGCTAAAAGTACCTGTGTCACTTATTTGTGTAGGGGAAGTGTGGCTTGGCTTTGCAGACTTTTTAAAATTAAATGAATTTGAGCAGAGTCGTGGCGAAGCTCCGTTTGCAAATCCGCGTAATGCTGCCGCCGGTTCACTCCGTCAGCTCGATCCTGAGGTATCGAAAGCTCGTAACCTGTCGTTTTTTTCATATGACGTTGATTTGTTTGAACCACATGCTACTGGGGTGGCCGTACCGCAGACTCAGTTTGAAGAATTGGCGTTATTGGCGGAGCTTGGTCTGCCAACCAATCCATATCCAAAGCTTTGCCGTAATCTCAAAGAAGTTGAGAAGTACTATCAGACCTGGAAGAGTAAAAGTGAGACGTTGCCATACGGAGTTGATGGAATAGTAATTAAGGCCAATCAAATACGTATTCAAAAAGCGGCGGGGTACACGGCCAAGGCGCCGCGGTTTGGTATTGCTTATAAGTTTCCAGCGGTGGAGACTACAACTGTAGTTGAAGCGATTGATTTGCAGGTGGGTCGTACTGGCGTCGTGACACCAGTAGCGCATTTGCGAGCAGTGGTGGTTGATGGTTCTACTGTCACTCGCGCCACTCTTCACAACGAAGACCAAATTAAACGCCTTGATGTACGAGTGGGTGACACTATTGTGCTTCGCAAAGCCGGAGACGTGATTCCGGAAGTAGTTTCGGTCATTAAGGAACTTCGTCCAAAAGGTACCAAAGAGTATAGGTTCCCAAGTTCAGTCGCTGCTTGTGGGGGAGACGGTAGTATTGAGCGTGTGCCTGGTGAAGCCGCTTATCGCTGTGTCTCACTGGAATCGGATTTCCTAAATCGCCAAAAGATGTACTACTTTGTTTCTAAGAATGCTCTTAACTTTGATGGTGTGGGACCAAAGAATATTGATGCTCTTCTAGATCATGAACTCATTTCTGATGTCGCTGATTTGTATACTTTAAAAGCCGAAGAAATATTAACCCTGCCTGGCTTTAAACAGAAGTCTGCTGAAAATTTAATTGCAGCGATTGCGGCTAGACAGACCGTGACACTATCTAGACTTCTGGTCGGGCTCTCTATTGATAATGTGGGTGAAGAAACTGCTAGACTCTTAGCCACTCATTTCCCGAGTATTCAAAAACTAAAGCAGGCAACTATGAGTCAACTGGTGGCGGTAGATGGGGTAGGTGAGACGGTAGCGCAGAACATCATTAACTGGCAGAAAGACACCAAGGCTCAAGCTTTGCTTGAGAAGCTTCTCCTACATTTGGATGTGCAAAATACCGATGTTATTCCAACCACTGGAAAGTTTGTTGGAATGAGCTTTGTGTTTACTGGTACACTCGAGACGCTTGGTCGTAGCGAAGCTGGGGAGATAGTAAAACGAGAAGGGGCCAGTGTATCAAGCGCCGTCTCCAAAAAGACTTCTTATGTAGTCGTAGGGAGTGATCCGGGCAGCAAAGCGGTTGAAGCAGAGAAGCTTGGTGTCCCTATTCTTGATGAGTCTGAATTCTTGGCCCTCGTGGCACGATAGAGAGGGAAATGTTATGATGCAAATCTATGACTAAAGAAGAAGTAGAACACCTTGCAAAATTGGCTCGTATTGAGCTTTCACCAGCTGAAGTAGAGACTTTTACCACTGAAATTTCAGCGATTTTGGAGTACGTGAGTACCGTAAAAGATATTGCCGGCGACGCCGCTGATACAGCACCGACAGTCGGAAGACACCATAATATTTTTAGAAAAGATGAAGTGACAAATGAGCCTGACTCATTTACTGAAGCCCTGCTAGCAGAAATGCCTCAAACAGAAGGACGATTTATGGTAGTTAAGAAGATTCTAAATACCGACTCTTAATATGCATACTATTTCTGAATTACGAAAGAAGTTTGTTTCTGGAGAGCTCTCTCCAGTTACTGTTTTTGATGAAGCCATTGCTACCATCACTGCTAATAATGCAGACATTAATGCTTTCCTAGCTGTATTTACCGAAGCCCGAGACGAGGCTGTAGCCGCTGAAGCACGCTATAAGGCCGAAGGTGACGCGGCACCAGCCCTGCTCGGTATTCCACTCGCGGTTAAGAGTAATATCTTAATTAAGGGCAAGAAAGCCTCAGCGGCTTCAAAGATTCTGGAGAACTACACTGCTACTTACGATGCCACTGTAATCGCTCGTCTACGTGCGGCCGGAGCGATATTTATCGGTGCCACCAATATGGATGAATTTGCGATGGGTGGTTCAACTGAAAACTCAGCTTTTGGTCCAACCAAGAACCCACTTGATACTAAGCGTGTACCAGGAGGCTCATCAGGAGGCTCAGCAGCCGCAGTGGCTATGGGTGCAGTGCCAGCAGCACTAGGTACCGATACCGGCGG
>CAZBJN010000024.1:15383-15890 GCA_964492305.1 uncultured Candidatus Saccharibacteria bacterium
AGCCGACCTACGGTGCTGTTTCTCGCTACGGACTCATGGCAATGGGTTCTTCTCTTGATCAGGCTGGTCCACTCACACATACCGTGGAGGATGCAGAGCTCATCCATTCAATTATTTCAGGCACTGATAGCTATGATGCCACTACACTTACTAAAGAAACTTATCCAGAAGTATCTGCCAAGGATAAGTTAGTATTTGGTGTACCACGTAAATTCTTAGCTGATGGTATCGACCCCGATGTTTTGGCCACCTTTAATGCCCATGTAGAAAAACTCAAGGCAGATGGACATACTGTTGTCGATATCGATCTGCCGGTTTTTGAAAAGGGTCTCGCTGCCTACTACATCGTGATGCCGGCTGAAGTGTCATCAAACCTCGCCCGCTTTGACGGTATGCGTTACGGACTTTCAGTAGAAGGGGACACTCTCCTTGATGTATATCAAAAGACTCGCGCACAGGGCTTTGGTAAAGAAGTGAAGCGACGTATCTTGCTTGGTACTTATGTAT
>CAZBJN010000025.1:0-15560 GCA_964492305.1 uncultured Candidatus Saccharibacteria bacterium
AATAAAAAGTGACCCACACTTGGAAGTGTGGGTCGGGTTTTCTTGATTCGGAACTACTGAAACGCAACTATGGTTTCAATGTTCACCAACAAGGTCTCGAGCGCATGGGTTCGCGTGGTCCGGTCTGGTAGGTCAGGGATGGCCTTGAGTGTTTCTTCCAGGCCCTTTCGTTTGTGACTGTCGGTTATTAGTAATAACTCCCTGTTAATCGCGTTAATGGTGTGAACATTAGCCAACGCTTCTGACAATTCAAGATCTACCTCACTTACGAAGCCGTCGTCTATGAAGGCTTGTTCCATTGCGGTGCGAGAGGTCATAAGATACTCCAGATGTTGGTAGGGAAGGAAACTAAACTAAAAGTATTATAACACAAAATAGTAAAAAAGCCAGACACTGGTTACATCTGACTTTTTGAAATGCTGCCTACGCTATAGCTGGTTCTGGTTCCGTGGCCAAGCGCTTGGCCTTGTCGAGCATGATACTTGGCTCGTCGTTACGGATGGAGAGCTTGCCTTTGACCACTATGCAGGTACCAGGTACGAGCAGATCTTTGACTTCGATGTACGTCTTTGGGAAGACTACCATTTCGAGCATGTCTTTTTTGTCCACGAGCGCCACAAAGGCCATGCGGTCACCTTTCTTAGTGAGAAGCTCACGCACTGTTCCAATCATGCCGACTGTCACTAGTTCACCTTTGTATCGCAAAATGGCCATCTCTTCTTTTTCTACCACTGACTGTTTAATTTCATGTAGCTTTGGTCGCTTGGCGATATCGGCTTCGTATTCATCAAGCGGGTGGCCAGATACGTATACACCAAGTAAGTCTTTTTCCCAAATGAGTTTTTGAATCTTGGTGGCTGGTTCGGCTGGAGTGAGATTAAGGGTATGAGCAACACCACCGCCCAGGCCAAAGAGTGACTCTTGAGCTGAGGCTTTTTCGGCTACTTGTTCTTTGTTGAAGATTAGTAGAGTTTCGATATTAGCGAGCATGTGTCCGCGTTCACCAAAAGTATCAAGAGCTCCAGTAACAATGAGAGCTTCAAGTGATTTTTTATTTAGGTTGCGATCGTGAATACGAGACAGGAATTCAGACAGGGAAGTGAATGGTCCGCTTTTCTTGCGCTCAGCGATGATGGCTTCTGAAATTCCAGCACCAAAGTTTTTAATTGTAGTTAACCCAAATCTAATAGTCTGCTTGCCAGGTACCACCGAAAAGTCGGCGAATGACTCGTTGATGTCTGGTGGTAGAACTTCAATCCCCATACGCTCACACTCATGGATGATTTCATAAATTTTCTCCGTATCTCCAGAGTCGGCAGTGAGGACAGCAGACATGTATTCCACCGGGAAGTTGGCCTTCATGTAGGCGGTCTGGTAAGCCACTCGGCCGTAAGAAGCAGCGTGAGCTTTGTTAAATCCATACGCCGCAAACGGTTCAATTAGAAGCCAAAGCTTGTCGCCGATATGAGGCGGGAGTTTACCAAATTCCTTAAAGCCCTGCATGAGCTTGTCTTTCTCCGCGGCCATTACTTCGGGAATTTTCTTACCCATCGCCTTACGTAGCATGTCAGCTTCAAGCCAACTGTAACCTGCGAGTATACGCGCAATGGTCATAACGTCGTCCTGGTAGGTAATAACCCCGTAAGACATATCGAGAATTGGTTCTAGTCTAGGATCCAGATACGACACCAAACCAGGGTTGTGTTTACGTTCAATATATTGAGGAATAGATTCCATTGGTCCAGGGCGGTAGAGGGCTACCATCGCGTTGATATCATGAATGGTAGTTGGTTTAAGTTGCTTTAGGAAAGCGGTCATACCAGAACCGTTAAGCTGGAAGAGTCCCATTGTCTCGCCCTTGGCTAAAATAGAAAAAGTTTTTGGGTCATCGAGTGGAATGTTTTCGATATCAACTTCGACATTACGGATCTTTTTTACTCGCTTAACTGCATCAGCCAAAATGGCTAGGTTTTTGATACCAAGGAAGTCGAACTTCAACAAACCAACACCGTCTTCTCCGACGGACTTCATTTCGTATTGGGTAATAAACTTACCAGTCTTTGGGTCGGGCTGGATGGGAACAAATTGATTGAGTGGGGCAGGGGCAATAACCACACCAGCGGCGTGAACTCCGAGGTGACGGACTCGGCCTTCAATTTGTTTGGCGAGGTCAATGACTTCACGCGCTTCACTGCTCTTTTTATAAAGTTCAGCTAAGTCAGGTTCAATCTCAAGCGCCTTCTTGAGTGTCATCGGGAAACCTTGGCTGCCCATCGGAACGAGTTTGGCGATTTGGTCACCAGTTGAGTAAGGATGACCAAGAGCTCGAGCTACGTCACGTACGGCAGCGCGCGCCATCATGGTACCGAAGGTACCAATCTGTGCTACTTTATCTGCGCCATATTTACTCTTAGCATATTCAATAATTTCATCACGCCGATTATCAGCGTAGTCCATATCAATATCGGGAGCCGACGGACGTTCTGGGTTGAGGAAACGCTCAAAAGGAAGTTTGTACTCAATTGGGTTTACGTTTGTAATTCCCAGTACATAAGTAGTGAGAGAGCCCGCCACCGATCCTCGAATGGTGGTCAAGATACCGCGCTCACGTGATTCACGAAGTAAGTCTCCTACCACGAGGAAGTATTTAGCGTAGCCTTTGGTACTAATCACTTCTAGTTCATAGTCTAGACGCTTTTTAACTACTTCGTCATCAAGTGAGAGTCCGCGCCAAGTCACACCAGCATACGCGGTGTCACGTAGTTCATCGTCTGGATTTTTACCACTCGCAATTTCATAATCAGGGAAGTACCAGTGGGTACCAATTTCAATTTCAACCGTACACTCTTCAGCAATCTTGAGAGTGTTCGCTAGGGCGTCCGGGGTGTCTTTAAAGTATTCGGCCGCTTGCGCCTGCGTGATAAAAGAAAAGTCTTCTTCGCGTTCAGACTCAGCACTGACGTCGACGATGCCACCACTTTGAATCTTAATCATCACTTCGCGTGCTACCCGGTCTTCGGGCTTGAGGTAATACACATCGTGCGCGGCCACCAGCTTAGTGTTTGTGGCACGAGCTAGCTCAATGATTTTCTTTTGATTTTCTTCGTGATCAAGAATTTCGGGGTGGTGGGTAATTTCTAAATAACAATCATCACCAAACTGCTCTTTGTACCAGTCTAGTTTTTTACGGGCGTATTCTTCATCACCATCTTTGAGGGCACGTGCGACTTCGCCAGCAAAGGACGGAATAATACACACCAATCCTTCGCTGTGTGCAGCCAATAGTTCGTCATCAAGACGAGGTTTGTAATAAAAGCCCTCGAGGTTGGAGAGGGTGACCAGTTTAATGAGGTTTTGGTAGCCGGTGAAATTTTTGGCTAGGAGAACCAAGCGGGCACGGGGTTTATCAATGGCGTCTTTGTCGTGACGAGTGCGGGGCGCGAGAAAGGCATCAAGACCGATGATGGGTTTTATACCTTCTTTCTTGCATGCCTTCATGAAGTCGATAGCACCGTACAGTGCTCCGTTGTCGGTGATGGCTATTGCTGTTTGTCCGTCGGCTTTGGCCGCGTAAGCAAGCTCCTTTGGTGTGGGGAGGGCATTGAGGAGAGAGTAGTGACTGTGAACGTGGAGGTGAACAAAGACAGGGGGTGTGGTTACTGGTTCAGACATGGCAATACTATAGCATTCGCTCGCACCCTCTGCCAAAGGCAGGTGAGTTGCGTGTTTGTGGTTATATGGTCGATTGCGCGACGAAATTGGCAAGACTCGCTCCGCTCAAACAGTTGCCAATTTCTGCTCCGTCTTCCTATAACCAATCAAACCCTCCACTACTGCCTTTGGCAGAGGTGCTCGCTTCTTGGTGAGAACAATTGTTTCGCTCAAACGGTTGTGATTTTTGACATATTCTCCTTGCAAAGTAGACCATTCCCGCAAGGCTGTTTTGGCGAGAGGGCTCGCTCATCACGGTTGGCGGCTACGCCGCTTTGTGCCTGCGCAATGTCTTGGTCTTGAGGTCTCTCTCGCTTCTTTGAATAAAATAAAGCTCGTCTTGTGTGACGAGCGTGGGTGTGGTGATGGCTTTAGTTTCCTTTGTCTTCTCTGATCAAAAGAACTTGAGACCGGATCACTCTTTCGTGACCTGGCTCCACATGGACTGTGTAGGGCGGGGTGAGTATTTCCCAGCCAGCGTCGTACAACTTGGCGAGCTCAACCATGGAAGCGAGGTGGGTCGCCTTAGTGATGTCGGTGGAATATTCAAAGGCCATAATTTCAGTTGCCATGGTGAACTCCTGATGTGAACTGTTGGGAATGGTGGGGGATGAACTATTTAACAATATAGGAATTAGACCTTGTGTCAATCGGTAGGGTATACTCGAATTAATTCATGAAAAAGCCAAAGTACATTATTGGTATCGACGAAGCAGGTGAGACAGTCTGGGAGACTGTCGCAAGACCTTGCCTGCTACTTGTCGAAGACTTGAAGACAAGTAGTGACAAGGTGTACAGCTCCTGTAAGGAGGGGGCCGAAAATATATGTCACAACAGATAAAATTTATTATTGGTATCGACGAAGCAGGCAGAGGTCCACTCGCCGGGCCGGTGGCAGTTGGGGTAGTTCTCGTGCCGACTAAATTTGCCTGGAAGCAATTGCCCGGAGTTGGCGATAGTAAGGCTATGAGCGAGAAGAAGCGCGAAGCGGTATTTGCTGCGGCTGAGGCTCTGGCAACAGGGGCGGGAATAATACCGATTGTGATTATGAAAACCGCCAAGGAGATTGATAAGAGGGGAATTGCGGTGGTTATACGAGAGGCGTTGGTCGAAGGCTTGGAAGAGGTTGTAGACCGCTTGGGGGCCAAGCCAGAGGAATGCTTAGTCCTACTTGATGGTGGACTCAAAGCCCCGGCAGAATTTGTGCACCAAGAGACAATTATTAAAGGTGACGCCAAGGAGCCAGTCATCGGACTAGCTTCAATTTTTGCTAAAGTCACCCGGGATGCCTATATGAGCAAGTTATCCAAAAAGGCTAAGTATATGCCATACGACTTTGCGACTCATAAAGGATATGGTACAAAAAGGCATCGATCGGCGGTTATGGAGCACGGGCTCTCGCCGGAGCATCGGGTCAGTTTTTGCCGCAATATAGCCCTAGAAATGGCTGAAATGGCACAGAAATAGCCTAAACCACTCATTTGCCCTTAAAACAGTTGCTTTTTTACAAGGATTTGCTATAGTTTCGCCACTATGGTAATTCGAATGCGACATACGCGGTCACACACCGCTAACCGACGCTCTCATCACGCTCTCACAGCACCTAATTTGGCTGTGTGTAAGAATTGTGGAGCACATCACCGCCCACATCACATGTGTCTAGCGTGTGGTTTCTATAAAGGACGTGTAGTTATTGATTTGGCAGCTAAGAAGAAGGATCGCGAAGCGCGTATCCTCGCTAAGAAGGAGGCTCGTCAAGGAGAAGTAACAGAGGCCCCAGTAGCAACCGAAGCAGCAAAATAATCTAAAAACCAAACCCCGCTTAGGGGTTTGGTTTTTAATTAGTGTTCAGTCTCAGTATGTGGATTTGACGGATAACTCCATCAAACACGTGTTATAGTAATCTCAGTAGAAGTTTAGTACATTTTTTATGGCAAATCGGCACCTTTCACGCAGTATCGTTCTTCAAGCCCTCTTCGAGTGGGATTTAAATGCAGTCGATAAAAAAGACGTTATAGATATTCTAGATCGCAACATTGAAGAATTTGCGCAAAATAAGACCGACCGCCCATTCATGGAAAAACTGCTTACCGGCATTTTGAGTAAGCAACCTGAACTAGACCTCGTCATCTCCAAAGCTGCTCCGGAGTGGCCAATTGATAGAATTTCACCCGTCGACCGAAACATTCTTCGTCTCGGGTTATATGAGTTGTTGTTTTCGGAACGTTCTGAAGTTCCAGCTAAGGTAGCTATTAACGAAGCCATTGAACTAGCTAAACAATTTGGTGGTGATAACAGTAGTCGTTTTGTAAACGGTGTACTTGGTGCTGTGTACAAAGAGATTGGTGAACCAGGAAAGGAAGAGCAGAGTAAACGACGTAAGAAAGAAGTACCATTTGATCAGATGCCGATTGAGCGCCTCTCTGGAGCTGTGGTCTACGCGGAAGAAAATGGCGAGATGTACTTCGCTCTAGTGCACGATATTTTTGGACATTGGACACTATCAAAGAGTAAGGTGGCCGACGCGGAGACTGTTGAGCAGGGAGCGATGCGAGCACTTAAGGAAGAGATTGGTCTTCCAGTTGAAATCGAGGCTGAGCTAGGTAACAACGAATATATTGCTACTCAACCTGAAAAGGGAAAAGTGCGTAAGCAAGTTCACTACTTCCTCGCCAAAGCTCCATATCAAGAGCTTGTTCTAGCCAAGAAGGGTGGCCTTGATGATGCTCGTTGGTTCCGTGTGGCTGATATCTTGGCCCTTAACTTTTACGAGGATATTTTGCCGATTGTAACAAAGGCCATTACCATGTTGGTTGGCAGACGCAGTAAATAGTGATACTCTCAAAAACAATAACCGGAAATACACCTATGTCTGAACGAAATATTGAATCCGACCTGCAAATGCTCCAAGAATTATTGGACGTCACCTTTGCTGACCCAACCGTTCTTCTCTCGGCCGTCACACACCGTTCGTATTTAAATGAACACCGCGAAGCAACCTGGGAGCATAATGAGCGACTAGAGTTTTTGGGTGATGCCGTGCTCGAGTTAGTAGTTACTGACTACCTATTTTCAAAATACCCAGAGAAACCAGAAGGTGAGCTCACTGCTATCAGAGCGGCTTTGGTGAACACGAACTCACTGGCGGCAGCGTCAGAGATTCTAGGTGTAAACAAATACCTACTTATGTCTAAGGGTGAATCTAAAGACGAAGGACGGGCACGACAATATATCCTAGCCAACGTTTTTGAGTCTTGTATTGGTGCGATGTACCTTGACCAAGGATATGATAGTGCAAAGAAATTTATCGCTGATAGATTATTTGGAAATACTGAAGACATTGTGAAGCAGCGTTTGTGGCAAGATGCCAAAAGTCGCTTCCAGGAACTTTCTCAGGAACACGCGTCTATTACACCAACCTACGATACACTTTCCCAAGATGGACCAGATCATGACCGCATATTTACTGTCGGAGTCTTCTTACGTCACGAAAAAGTGGGTGAAGGCAAAGGCCGCTCAAAACAAGAGGCTGAACAACAAGCTGCACAGGCTGCAATCCTGGCCAAGGGTTGGGACGAATAAAAGTAACTCACACACACCTCCCAACTACTTCGTTATGGGCACCTATGATTTTCCTCCGCCGTACGTCACAGTACGTCTACGAAAAATCATTTGCCCACGCCTCGTATTTGGGCGGGTGTGAGTGGTTACGGATAATATGGTTCTTACCTTGATACAAAAAAGCTCCGCCTCCACCGGAGCTTTTTTGTATCAACTAACAGCTTAATCAAAGCCGGGTTATAGCTGCATGGTATACTTTTGCTATGAATACGAGCGTGCTACAGAAACGTTCCTCAGGATTTACTCTCCTGGAGCTTTTGGTGGTGATTTCAATCATAGCCCTCCTTACTGCTGTGATTGCTGTAAATGCTCTACAGTCTGGTCAGCAGAGTCGTGACGCTAAACGCCAGGCTGATATACGTTCACTCCAGAGCGCGGTTGAGTTGTATAAGAACAAAAATGGTCGTTATCCAGATGGATGTCGTGGCGCTAATACTTGGTCTGGGCAGCAGGGTACCAGCTATGCCTGTGCTGGTGGCAGTGCCCAATATATTATAGGTCTGGCGCCAGAGTTTATTTCTGTTTTACCATTTGAAGATAAATTGAACGGCCTTAATTCTGGTTATGTATACAGAACCAACACTAACGGTACTGTCTATAAAATCATGGCTATGAATACTGTAGAAAGTCAGCTTGTTAACTACACACATCCACTGCGAAGTTGTGACATTAGACCAGACTCACTTGGGCGTCTGCAAAACCTCGGTGTAAACGGAGTAGACACTTCAGGGTGGTGCACCACTGCTACTCTAGCGGCGAATGAACCACCGGGCGCGGCCACTTCTTATGGATCAATTCCAAACTGTCGTATGAGTTCGGGCTCTAACATGGATGGCGGTAATGGACGCTTTGAGCGGTCATTCGGAGTTTGGGGTGGCTTCGAGCCACTGGCCGGAGGAGTTAACCGTGCAGCTGAGGTGCGAAATACTGCCGTTGTTATTTGTAAATAAACTTGTATGAAAAAATCGATTTTTAAGAAAGGATTTACACTTGTTGAGCTGATGGTGGTTGTTACCATTATTGCTTTACTCTCTGCGGTATTGTTTGCAAACTTTGGTGACGCTCGCATGTCTTCTCGTGATAAGGCTCGCAAGACTGAACTCAAGGAGATGCAGCTTTCTCTTGAGCTATACAAAGCACAATACGGACGCTACCCGGCGGCTGGTTGTTCAGCAGCGGCAGCTAACTTCGCTGGTCCAGGGCCGGCCACTTCCGGCAACCTGACTTCATGCGCCAACTACATAACTGGACACACGGCTGGAGTTACTTTTGTGCCAGACTTCACTTCAGAACTTCCTACAGACACCATGTCTGAAGATGATGCCAATCGTGGTTTTTATTATCGTACTGATGCCACTGGATCAAGTTACAAGCTGATGGTGTTTGATTCTGTCGAACTTGAGACCATCAATGCCTATGGAGAAGAGTTTTCTCGCTGTCCATCGGCTGGGGGTGCTTGTGGCGCTACTGTGCCAGCCAATACCTACGCGGTCTATAGTGCTGGTGCTGAGAACTGGTAATTAGAGAAGTAGTCATGTATCTCAAGGAGCTCACTATTGCTGGATTTAAGTCGTTTGCCAAAAAAGGCGAACTGGAATTTTCTGCACCCATCACGGCGATTGTTGGACCAAACGGTTCAGGTAAAAGTAACGTAGCGGAGTCTTTTCGCTTTGTGCTTGGTGAACAATCAGTTAAATCTATGCGTGGTAAACGCGGCGAGGATTTGATTTGGGGTGGATCATCAACAGTAGCGCGCGGCAACCGCGCTGGAGTTACCATTGTGCTCGATAACAGCAAGAAGGTATTTCCACTCGACTTCGAAGAAGTTCGTATCGAGCGTGTAGTGCATCGTGATGGTCAAAATGAATATATTCTCAACGGTACAGCCGTCCGTCTCAAAGATATTCAGGAGTTATTGGCTTCAGCCAACATTGGTTCCACTGGTCACCATATCATTTCTCAAGGAGAGGCAGATAGAATTTTGACTGCCAATCCAAAAGAACGTCGTGAGATGATTGAAGATGCGCTTGGTCTCAAAATCTATCAATACAAACGCCAAGAGGCAGAGCGTAAGCTCAGTAAGACAGTAGAGAACGTCGCTCAGGTTGAGTCGCTCAGGCGAGAAGCGGCGCCGCACTTGAAGTACCTCGAGAAGCAGGTCCAGAAGATTGAAAAATCACTCCAACTCCAAGAGCAACTCAAGAGTGTGTATGGCGAATACCTTCGTCGTGAAGATGTTTATATTGCGTTTCATCATGATCGGCTGACGAATGAAAGACGTGAGCCAGAGGCTTTGCTGAAGAAAGCGGTGGCTGATTTGACTGATGCCAAAAAGACGCTCCAGGCTACTGAATCCAAGAGTGACTCAGAACCACTCATTGCGGCTCAGGAAGCAGTACAGAAGGCTACTGTGGACCGTCAGCAGGCAGAGAGGGAGGTGAGTAAGTACGAAGGACAGATTGCGCTCCTTGAGCGTCGTCTGGCTGAGCAGGAACGTCGGGCTACAAGTACCGAAGGTAAGGCAGTGGCGTACAAAGACATCTCAGCTTTGATTACTGATATTGAGCAGCAGGTTGGTAAAGCGCTTCAAAAAAATGAAGTGACGATTTTGCAACGAGCACTCTCTGATATTGTGCATAGACTGAAGTTGTTTATTGAACGCTCCTCTGAGGCTAAAGACACCACTTCTGAATTTGATAAAAAAGAACTCGCCAGATTAAAAGATGAAATGTCTGCTTTAGCTAAGCGAGTGGCAGATGCTACCAAAGACGAAGCAAAAGCTCGTACTGCTTATGAGGGTATTGAACAAGCGCGCGCGGCGGCTGCAACTGATGGTCGCGAGGCGGAGCGAGCGGTATTTCGCTTGGTGGGTGAGCAGCGTGAGCTTGAGACCAAGCTTGAACGTATCGATAGAGAGCTCTCAATCCTCGACCGTGACCGTAACGAATTTAAACGTGAACTCCAAGAAGCGGTAGCTCTCTTGGGGCGGGCGGCTGCAGCGTACTATGACTTTAAGATTTTGGATGAGGCTGGTAATGAAGTTTCAGTAGAGGTACTAGCAGCTGAAGACCGTGATGCTCAGCGTACTCGTCGTCATGAACTGGAGAAGCTTAAGATTCGTCTGGAGGAACTTGGTATTGGCGCGACTGATGAAATCATTAAAGAATACAACGACGCCAAAGAACGTGATGCGTTCTTGGCGCACGAAATTGCTGACCTTGAAGCTTCTATTATAAAACTCCGTGAACTAATTGCTGAACTTGATGGCAAGCTGGAGGAGCAGTTTGTGGTTGGTATCAAAAAAATCTCAGCTGAGTTTAATCGTTTCTTTACACTGATGTTCGGCGGCGGAGAAGCAGAATTGCTGACTGTTGTTACTAAGACTCGTGGTGCAGAGGAAGAACTATTTGAAGAAGGGGAAGAGGTAGAAGAGAAAAAGGAGGATGGAATCGAACTTGTCGCCAAGCTCCCAAACAAGCGCGTGAAAGGACTCGAGATGCTTTCTGGTGGAGAGCGAGCACTTACGTCTATCGCGCTTATCTTTGCGATGAGTCAGGTGAATCCACCACCGTTTATTATTCTTGATGAAACCGATGCGGCGCTCGATGAAGCCAATAGTCGTCGCTATGGCGATATGATTGAGGAGCTGGCCAAGAAGTCACAGCTAATTCTCATTACTCATAATCGCGAGACGATGAGTCGTGCTGGTATTCTCTATGGTGTAACTATGGGAGGGGATGGTATCTCAAAGTTGTTGTCTGTGAAGCTAGATCAAGCGGTGGCTGTAGCTAAGTAGCTGAGATTTGTTATATTAACAAAAGCCCTGCGTTTGCAGTAAGACAAGTCGGGTGTCAACGTCCGTCCAATGTCGCAGACGAATTTGGGTCAGGGATATAGTGGGTGGTGTACCAACCTCGAGATCCCGGGGGCGTCGTTTCATTTCGACGCCTTTTTCTTATGGAAAATTTTAATATCTAGCATTTGTTCATATTTATGGTATAGTCCGAGTTGGTTTGATCTAATTCCCTTTGTTTTTTATGGAGGTCCCTATGGACTGTGAAAAATTGATGGCTCTCACCGAGCGCTTTCTTAACAAAAATGAGCAGAATGTTGTCGAAGCCTTTCTGGCTGTCGGTAAATTGAGCAAGGCTCGAAGTTACGTTCTTGATGCCCTCGAGAAGAAGCTCGAAGGCGGAGTGCTCTCCGACGAAGAGCTCGTCACGGCCTATGCCGAAATCGGCCTCGACCCAGAAGCGGTCGCCGACATTCGCAACCGCTCGCCGCAGCACTGAACCAAAACCACAATCCCTGAGGAAGGTCGAATCTTTCTCAGGGATTCAAAAGCCCACCACTAAGGTGGGTTTTGTTTTTAATATAAAAACAGCATGAGAGGGTTAGTCTCATGCTGTGATGGGGATAGGCAGGTGCCTTTGCTACAATCGCAGTCCACGACTACACTGTAGAACTTCATCAGGTCACCTTGTTCAAGACCTCGAACCGACCCGTCTGATAAAACCTGATTGAGTAGCGACCTCTTTCAGATGTTGTCGTGTGCTCAAATGGCGCGGGGCGACGTTAGTTCTCGCGTGGATACATTGCAATGCACAAGGAGCGAACTCCATAATTACTATACTTACCAATCAAATTAATATCAAGTTTGATTGTCGGGTCGTAGATGCTCCAAAAACAACCGCGCACCTAGTGGTGCGCGGTTGTTTTAGTTTTATTTATACTACTAGTTCAAAATCTAGTTGGCGGGCTTCTTTGTCTGCCGCGATGAGCTTAACAGTTACCTTGTCACCGAGGCGGTAGACCTTGCCGGTCTTCTGACCCTTGATGCGGTACTGACTAGCTTCATGTTCGAAGTAGTCACTCTTGATTGATGCTAGACGCACCATACCATCAGCTAGACAGGACTCTTCTTGGACGTAGATACCCCAATCAGTCACACCGGTAATAACACCAGCAAACGTCTCGCCGATTTTGTTCATCAAGTACTCAACTTGCTTGAACTTAATAGAATCACGTTCAGCTGACACTGCTTCCATTTCACGCTGTGAAGACTTGATAGACATGCGCTCATAGGTTGCGAGTTCCTTTGGTCCAATCACTGAACCATCAAGATGCTTACGAAGCATACGGTGGGCCATGAGGTCGGGGTAACGACGAATTGGTGAAGTGAAGTGCGTATAGAACTTAAACGCAAGACCAAAGTGTCCGATGTTCTTGGTTGAATACACAGCCTTGGCCATGGTGCGAATACTGGCAGTCTTGATGAGGTTTTCCTCTGGCTTACCAGCTACTTCTTTGAGAAGTTTGTTGATAGTAGTAGCCTTCACAATTCCTTTATGGGTTTCAAACTCATAACCAATGGCGCGGAGGAACATACCAAGTTCTTCTACCTTGTCTGGGTCTGGAGTGTCGTGAATACGGTAAATAAAGGCGAGTTCTTTGCCCTTGTCCTTTGAAAGATCGTAGATGTAGGTAGCTACTTCGCGGTTAGCAAGCAGCATAAAGTCCTCAATCATGAGCATAGTCTCAACCCGCTCCTTCTTGAAAGCACGAATTGGAGCGCCGCGTTCATCAAGTTCAAACTTAACTTCAGCAGACTCAAAAGCAATAGCACCTTGCGCATAACGCTTTTGGCGGAGTTTGCGTCCGAGTGTCATCATGATGTTGAGTTCAGCTAGGTATGGCCCGTCTTGTTTGTCTAGCACTTCTTGCGCCTCTTCATAACTAAAGCGCTTGTCTGAGTGCATGATGGTCTGTCCGTACCAGGCGTTCACAATATGTGCATCTGGAGTAAGTTCAAAAATAGCCGAGAAGGAAAGTCGGTCCTCGTTTGGTCGCAATGAACAGAGGTCGTTACTGAGAATTTCTGGCAACATCGGAATCACTCGGTCTACGAGGTAGACAGAAGTGGCGCGTTCTTTGGCCTCCTCATCAATACCATCATTGTCTCGCACGTAGTGTGATACGTCAGCGATATGAATACCAATTTCATAGTTACCGTTAGCTAGAGTCTGGCAAGAAAGGGCATCGTCAAAGTCCTTGGCATCAACTGGGTCGATGGTCATAGTGGTGATACCACGGATGTCTCGACGCTTAGGGTCGGCAATAGCCTCAGCAAAAATCTGCTCTTTGGTAGCAAAGAGTTCTTGGGCAGCCTTCTGGACTGACTCAGGGAATTCTTTTGAGAATCCACCTGAGCGGATGATAGCTTGCATCTCAGTTTCGTGATCTCCAGCATGACCGAGGGTCTCGGTAATCTTTGCTACTGGATCCAAGAGGGGCTCGGTCCACTTAGTGATTTCAACTACCACCTTCATGCTGATGTCACTAGGTGTAGCATCAGGAACGATTGGTCGGATGTGAATGCGGCCATTATCTGGCTGGAGGTAGGGTACGGTCTTACCATCAATCTTTCGCTCTTTGATAGTACCGATAAGTTCGCGGTAGGCGGCCTTGGTAACTTCAACCACTTTACCTTCCTGACGCTTGCCTGGAACCTTCTTCTTGAGTTCAACCATTACAATGTCGCCATCAAGCGCAAAGCCTAGGTTTTCTCGTTCTATAATAATATCTTCGGCATGGTCGGGATGATTTACAAAACCAGTTCCTTTACCACGGACCATAATCGGCCCTTCAAAATTCGTAGTATTTGACATGTGCCGCTTAGAGTAGCACAGGCTTGACAGCTAGGCTATAGGGTGTAAATTAGCTTTCAGCAATGGAAGAAATCAAAGCGAGATTCCTATAACCTTGAGCGCCTCTCGATTATAGGAAAAGTCAGACCTACAGAAGCTTTGTACAAAGTCATAGTCTAAGGTTTTACCGATGGCGACGGCGGAGATACGCAAGGTGGATCTAAGAGGTTAACATAGGTGGTTGGTTACCTCGGTGCGCTTAGTCCTTTCGAGGATGGAAGAAATCGAGCAGACAGACGCAAAATAAGTTCAAGTCAGGAGAAACACCTGAGGGTTGAACGAAAAGCGACGAACCCTGTCACATTCAACATCTACGACTAAACCATTGCTCCCATACAGTCCCGAGTGTGCGTTTGCACTCGGGACTTTTCTTTACTTGACCAAATAACTAGTATCTGATACTCTAGCGCCACTATGTTAAAGATGCGATTGCAACGAATTGGCCGCAAAAACAACCCGTCATACCGGTTGATTGTTACTGATTCACGAAACGCTGCCTCACGAGGCCGCAGTGTAGACCTCTTGGGCTCATACGAACCAAAGCTAGGTACTATCATAATTGATAAAGAAAAAGCTAAGCACTGGATCAGTAAAGGAGTTCAACCTTCAGACACTGTATACAACATGCTCGTAGCACAAGGAGTTATCGAAGGACGTAAGAAGAATGTACTTCCAAAGAAGTCTCCAATCATCGACGAAGCTAAGCTCAAGGCAGAAGCCGAGGCTAAAGCAAAGGCAGAAGCAGACGCAAAGGCCGCTCTCGAAGCTGCCAAGGCAGCAGAAGAAGCAGCCAAGGCAGAAGCCGAAGCGCCAGCAGCAGAGCCAGAAGTAGAAGCTGAAGCAGCTCCAGTTGATGAAGAAGTAAAGGCTTAACTAGCCAAACAACAAAAAACCGTGTGTTTCTTACACACGGTTTTTTATTGACGGAGGTAGAAGGGGCCCGTATGATTATAAGAGCAACGTCACGGCGTGGCGAGTGCTTACCAGAATAGCTAAGAATATTGAATGTATGGATTCGCATGAAGATAAGCAGTTTCTAGAGACGCTTGTAAAAGCGCTCGTTGATCACCCTGAAAGTGTGGGTATCAACCGTACCGTCGATGAGATGGGTGTACTACTTACACTTGATGTACACGCAGAAGATATGGGTAAGATTATTGGTCGTTCAGGCAATACCGCTAAAGCAATCCGCACTCTCTTGCGTGTTGTTGGTATGAAGCATGACGCTCGAGTAAACCTCAAGATTAATGAACCAGAAGGAGGTCGAGGTATGAGTAGTGAGATGAGTGAGGCGATGCGCGAGGATAATCCTTCAGCTGCCACACCAAAATCTCTCGACGAAGCCATAGAGGACCTGAAAATTTAAGTAAGCGAATCACGGCGTTACAGTTCGGTAAAATAGTTGTCGAAGTACTATTCGTACATCTCCAACCATTTTCCTCCTGTGCCTTGTGCTTCATCTCACTAAAATTCTCAGGAAACCTTAAGATAGAACAAAAGGCCCGGCGCTACGCGCCGGGC
>CAZBJN010000026.1:0-15188 GCA_964492305.1 uncultured Candidatus Saccharibacteria bacterium
CGTTCTTTTATTCAGTGCCAGAATTTGAACGACAGGTACTAAAGCACAGACGGCGAGTACAAGAATTATTTGGTGTAACGCCACGAGTCTTTCGTAATACAGAACTTTCTTACCGCAACGATCTCGCTAAATGGTGTGAAGACAATGGTTACATCGGCATCATGGCTGAAGGGTGGGACAAGTATTTAGGCTGGCGCAGTCCAAACTTTTTATACCAACCACCAGGTTGTAACAAGATTAAGGTCTTGCTCAAAAACTACAAACTCTCCGACGATGTGGCTTTTCGTTTTGGTAATCAAGGTTGGGAGAGCTGGCCTCTTTCAGCTGAGACTTATACTGATTGGATTCATTCACATCACGGTGGGGCAGAGACCATTAATCTTTTCATGGACTATGAGACTTTTGGTGAACACCAATGGGAAGATACTGGTATCTTTAATTTTTTGCGAACGCTGCCACATCTCTTAACAGCACGCGCTGATACTACCTTCCGCACTCCAACTGAAACTGTGCAAAGTTACAACACTGTTGGTGAGATTGATGTACCAGATATTTTGACCTGGGCTGACACCGATCGTGACTTAACTGCTTGGACCGGTAACGACATTCAGCGTGATGCTATCAAAGCAATTTATGATATGGAGCCAAAAGTACTCCAGACCAAAAATAAAGATTTGATTGAAATCTGGCGCAAGCTGCAAACTTCTGATCACTTCTATTACATGTGTACTAAGTGGTCTGAGGACGGAGATGTACATGCGTACTTCAGTCCGTACCAATCCCCATATGATGCATATATCGCTTTCATGAATGCCTTAAGTGATTTACAATTGAGAGTAAGTCACTCACTCACGCAACAGGAAGAGCGTGCCAAAGAGCGTGCACTTAAGAAAGAGAAATTGGCGGCCACTTTGGAGGAAGTACCGCCAGCTACTGTTACACCAACTGCAGTAGAACCAACTCTTCATGCACTACTCTCTACCTGGGTGTCGGGATTAAAAAAACGTTTTCGTTCTTTACTAGATTTCTTTCACAAGAAATAAGTTCATCAAATTATTATGCCAAAGTTAGCAACCCCTAAAAAAGCCGTTGCCAAGAAGGTGGTTAAAAAAGCCGCTGCTAAGAAGGCGGTTTCGTCATCAAAGCCAGCCCTTAAGTACGCTCCAAATCAACACTCATTTTGGGTGGTGGACGGTCAAATTTTAAATAGTCTCAGTGCTCTCAAGGAGGCGCTTGATGTAATGGATAAGGCCACCTTTGCTCACCATGTAGCCAAAGACAAAAACGACTTTGCTGTATGGATTGAAACAATACTCGTAGATAAAGATTGCGCAGTCGATGTTCGCAAAGCCAAAACACCTGCCGCTACCAAAACTGCTGTAACCAAACACCTAAAGAAGTACGCTCTATAATATGGCGCGTGCTGTCACAATTGGAAATGGAAGCCTGCTCGTAGGTCTTGATTATAGAGGCCAGCTTCGTGACCTGTACTACCCACATGTTGGAGAAGCTAATCACGTCAGTGGTGCTTCAGGTAACTTTGTACACCGTATCGGTGTCTTTTGTGATGGTGAAATGTCTTGGCTTGATAGTGATGAATGGCAGATAGAAATTGGTAGTGATGAAGAAACTTCGATTGGTAACATGACAGCTACTCATGTCAGACTGGGGGTGCAACTTACTAGTCGTGACGCGGTCCACAATGAACAAAATGTTTTTTTACGGAACTTTACCTTAACCAATAAAGGCACTAAGAAGCGTGAGTTGAAACTCTTTCTCTCACAACAATTTCGTATTGCTGAGTCACGGCGTGGAGACACTGCCTTTTTCGATCCTCGGGTAAAAGCCATTATTCACTACAAAGGCAATACTACTTTTTTGGTCAACGCGTCTATCAATGACGTACAGTTTACAGAATACAACATCGGCCTCTTCGGTATTGAAGGTAAGGAGGGAACGTATATGGATGCTACGGATGGAGTACTGGAGAAAAACCCAATTGAGCACGGCTCAGTTGATTCAGTGATAGGCTTAACAGCTGAACTGGCTGCAGGCGCCAGTGCCGAAGTGCACTATTGGGTTGTTTGCGGTAATACTATTCCTGATGTGCATACACTTGATGAATATGTAATTGATGAAACTCCAGCCCGACTCATTGACTCTACCGATGCGTATTGGCGCGCCTGACTCGATAAAGAGCCGCGAGATTTATCTATCTTGCCGACTGCACTGCGTATTCTCTACAATCGCTCTTTGATTACCATGCGGGTCCATACCGACAATGATGGCGGCATCATTGCTTCTAGTGATACCGACATGCTCCATCATGGGCGTGATACTTATAGTTATGTGTGGCCGCGTGATGCAGCGGTTATTGCTTCCGCACTAGACATTTCTGGTTATCACGATGTAGCCACCAGATTTTTTACTTTTATCACTAAGTGTATCGAACCGGGTGGTTACTTGATGCATAAGTATCGCTCTGACGGTGTGCTTGGTAGTTCATGGCATCCATGGATGAGACAAGGTGTCCCACAGCTCCCAATTCAAGAAGACGAAACTGCAGCTACCGTGTTTGCGCTTTGGCAACACTACGAACGTTGCCGTGACCTTGAGTTTATTGAATCACTCTATAATCCATTTATCGAACCGGCAGCGAAGTTTATGTGTGAGTTTATAGAACCAACTACTGGATTACCTCAGGCTTCATACGACCTTTGGGAAGAGAAGTATGGTACTTCTACTTATACCGCCGCTTCGGTCTACGCCGGACTAATGGCTGCGTCTCGCTTTGCCATGATACTTGGTAAGGATGATGATGCACGCACCTACCAAGCGATTGCGCAACGAATGCAAACTGCTATCGGTACGGTTTTGTTTGATGAGGAGACTGGAATGTTTGTGAAGCATGTGCGCCATACTGAGGATGGGGAACTAGAGTACGACAAGACTTTTGATACCAGTAGTTTTTACGGTCTTATTGTTTTTGAGGTATTTGATATTGATGACCCAAAGATTACCAGGGCCGCCGCCGCCGTTCGTGACCGTCTTCAGGTGCACGCCAATAGTAAAGGTTATGTTCGTTATGAAAATGATGGTTATTACCGAATGAGTGACGCTGATACACCAAACCCTTGGGTTATAACTACGCTCTGGATGGCGCAGTACCTAATCAAAAAAGCAAACAAGCTCACTGAGCTAAAAGAACCACTTGATCTCCTGATGTGGACCTGTTCACACGCCACTACAGGTGGTGTGTTGGCTGAACAGATGCACCCAAACACTAGGGCTCACTTATCTACTGCACCATTAACTTGGAGTCATGCCGAGTATGTACTGGCTGTAGATGCCTACCTCAAAAAGGTTAAAGACCTTTCTAAATAATTAAAATTGAGTGAGCCAAGTTTGGGTAGCTATATCATAGTGTCCCATCTTGGCACGGTGGATAGCAAAGGCTAGGCCGGTAGTGCCAAGCGCTTCAGCTACCACTTCAGTTAGTGATCGCATGTAGGTGCCGCTACTAGAGATGCAGGTACAGTTAGCAATATAAAACACATCAGCTGGAGAGCCGGTGTTTTTTAATGTCTCCCAGGTTTTATATACGTCTGGTCGGCGGAAGTCGTTACCGAGTGATTTTCTTGGATCAGTAACTGGTGGAAGTAGAGCAATTTTTTGTAATGCCTTCTCTACTAAGTCAGCTCGAGTGATTGTCTCGATATTGTCTAGGGTCAACGAATAGATGTGCGAGGTGCGAGTGGGAATAGTAATCTCAGCTAGGCGGTTTTCCATGGTCCAAGTATGGAGTGGTTTGCCGGCGACGGTTTTGGCAGAGAAGATTGGGTAAGTCATGGTGATTTCACCAACCAGTTTACTTAAGGTTGTTTGAACAGCTTCTTCAGTGACTGCTAAAGGTCCTGATTCTTGAATTAGTCCCAGTATGTCGCCAGAGTCTGATGCCGCACCAAAGAGCATGGCTACTTGGTATTCCTTATCGAGATTGTGGTATTCAGCTTGCTTCTTACATTCTTCACCAATGAGTACGAGTAATTGCCCCGATGCCATTGGGTCTAGTCGACCGGCATACGCCAAGGGAACACCCTTAAGTTCGGGGTTTGTGGCACGCCAAGCTTCTGTGACCTCAAGTGGAGTTTGTCCAACAGCTTTATCTAGTACAACAAATGGGGGAATCATGACTAATTTTCGTCACTATCATCATCTCCTTCGTCCTCGATCTCAAATTGAATGATCTCCTCAATAATATCTTCAAGTGTGACCACTCCCAAAAACATTTTGTTCTTAGAAAGAACAATGGCCATATGCTTCTTCTGTTTGAGCATGCGACCAAGCACTACATCAAGCTTTTCGTCAGGACGAGCTTTGAGGAAGTTTTCATCAAAAGCGTCAGCGGTCTGCCAAATAGCCACATCATCTTCTTCATACATCAGGTCTTTAGAAAACAAAATTCCTACGATGTTGTCTTCGTTTCCACTGTAGATTGGGTATCGTGAAAAATCTGTCTCAGAAACAGTTTCGATGAACTCTTGATTGATGCGCTGGTTCTTTTCGTAGGTAATCACATTCTCTTTTGGGGTCATAATTTCCCGCACACTGGTGTGTGAAAACTGTAGAGCTCCGTGAATAATTCGTTCCTCGTCAGCGTCAACGTCACTGTGTTCTGATTCTTCAAGATCAGACACAATTTGCATTAGGTCATTTTTTGAGTAGAGAGACGGCATTTCTTCACCGAGAAGTTTATCGAGCATATAGGCAATTGGGTAGGTGACAGGGAGCATCACAAACATCAATACCCGCATCACTGGGGCAAAGGTTTTACCAACCCAAAGAGCATGACGTGAGAACGCCGCTTGTGGAATTATTTCACCAAAGAGAAAGATGAGGGTGGTGGCCATCACACCCGCCACAACTCCACTAACGAGTGACCCTAAATACACCGAAAGCGCGGTGTTTACCATTACGTTCCCCAGAAGGAGAGTTGTAAGAAGTAAATTACCGCGCTTGCGAATAGGGTATATAGCGATGGCGTCAGGATTACCGTGTTTAGCTCGTCTCTCAAGCGTATTTAAATTCAGTGAAAAGTAGCCCAGGGTCAAACCTGAGAACATCGCTGAACAAGCAATAAGAAAGAGAGAAAGTAAGTATTCCACGGTAGTACTTTAGAAGGGTGTGCCCCCAAGAAAGCGATTGACGATGGCGAGAAGGATAAACAGACCGATAGCTATAATGACTATTTTCATAGAGCTATCATTATACCAAACTTTACGCTGGTACGAAGGTCAGAGCCTTGCCTGATTTGTCACTTCGGCCTGTTCGACCAATACGGTGAACGTAATCTTCGTAAGTGCCTGGGAGGTCGTAGTTGATTACGTGTGATACGTCGTCAACGTGGATTCCGCGAGCGGCTACGTCTGTAGCGACCAGTACTTGAACACGACCGTCTTTGAAGTTCTTAAGTGCTCGCTGTCGTTGGACATGAGACTTGTTTCCGTGAATAGCATCAGCTTTGATACCAGCATGAACTAGTTCTAGACTAAGCTTTTCTACACTGTGCTTCATTGCACCAAAGACAATCACGCGAGTGAATTCTTCAGTCTTGAGAAGATTTACGAGGGTATCAAACTTGTTGTGATGTTCATAGCGAACTACGTCCTGAGTCACACTACTGGTGATGTCAGTCTTTCGAACTGAAACTGTAATTGGCTTGCGGAGGAATTCATGAACCAAACCTTCAACACTCTTAGACATAGTCGCAGAGAAGAAGAGGGTCTCACGTTCGTCTGGAATATCCTTAAGGATTTCACGCATGTCATGGATGAATCCCATGTCGAGCATACGGTCAGCTTCGTCGAAGATAACTGTAGTGATACCACCTGGTTTGATGTGTCCACGATCAATAAGATCTTGAACACGACCTGGTGTACCAATAATGAATTGGTTCTTACGACGGAGACCACTGATTTGTGGACGGATGTTCATACCACCAACACAAACTGTAGAAAAAAGATTCATTCGTGGAGTGAGTCTTCGGAATTCCTGTTCAATTTGAATCGCTAGTTCGCGAGTTGGTGTAAGGATAAGTGTCTGACGACCACGTTCCTTTAGGGTCTTGTGAATAACAGGAACTAAGAAGGCTGCTGTCTTACCGGTTCCGGTTTGAGCGAGTCCTACAACATCGTTACCTTCAAGAATAAGTGGAATAACCTGGTCCTGGATTGGACTTGGTGTTACTAGGCCCATGTCTGCGATAGCAGCTGCTAGGTGTGCATCAAGACCGAAGTCGTTGAATGTATGTTTAGCTTGGTATGGAGCTTCTGTAACTGGCTTGGCTGGATTGAGGTTGATGAATTTTGATACGTCAAACGTACTCATAACTCGGCCACGTCCACGTCCGCCTCCACCACCACGGTTACCGCCGAAAGAGCGGCCTCCACCTGATGAACGGCCACCACTGTATCCACCTCGTGATGAACTAGATGAACCACCGCGAGAATAACCACCGGTGCGAGCACCAGTACTTGGACGGGCAGAATATGAACGATGTTCGCCACCAGTACTAGGACGAGCAGAATAAGAACGGCGTTCTCCGCCAGTTTTGGCAGCAGAATTACTAGAAAAAGGTCTACGGGTATGTCCCGCTGATGGTCGACTAGGTCGACCAGATGTATTTGGCATTTGGTTGTTTAGTTAGAGGAATTTAAGAAAATTCCAAGCTGTGCAGTAGATAAATTCAATCGTGGTTATATCAATGGATATAAGATTGTGGCTTAAGAGCACTACACGAGAATCTCAAGGTGCCAAGATAGTAACACTAGTATAGAAAATAGTCAAATGACTAACCTGAAAGGGTAGGGATAAGCAAAGAAAAACGCCAGCCCTGGGTAGGGAGGCGCAGAAGTGCGGGTTTAGCCGCGGGGTTGGGTGCGATGGTATTTACTCCAGCAGCGTTGGGATGACTTCCAGGGACGTAGCCCAAACGTGTCATAGAGGTGACGTACATATCCAAAGTAGTGGTCGAGGTTGTTGGGATTTAGCCCCATTCTTCTCATCTCAGCACGATGGACAGGCATTCGCACCTGAAATACACCTTCATCAAGCCCGTCGACGCGGCCGCGAATCAGTCTGCCATTCTCACGATGGATGAGGCCGGTTGATTCACAATTAGCGACGTACACCATATGAGGTGCGTCGGGGAACCACGTGCGAATTTTCTCAGCCATCTGTCTGCCTTCACTGGTGGTGATGCTGATAGGTGGCCGCTCGGATACTTTATCTGTTTTTCCGCTACTTGGACTAATGAATCCAAAAGCTAAGACGAAGAACACAAAAAGTACTCGATGCAAAAAAAAGAACTCTAACAAAACAAATACCTCTTAACAGTTGTAGGTGCCTTCGTTTTAAAAATGTAACGAAGTACCAAGCCGTCGAAATTTATGCATTTCTAACGGGGGTTAATGGGATTATGCTCCTCTAAACCCCATGACGAATCAAGTCGGAATTTCTTACAAAAGAAAAGTCCCAGACACTTGAGAGTGCTGGGACCGGGCGGGGGAGCGTGCTGAGTTAGTCGCAGCGGTGCTCCAGAGTCGATGTATTCGCGAGTCTGGGGTCGTCGATGTGGAGTCCGACATAGTTCCATTGGCCGAGACGGTTCTTGAGGTACACCCCTTGATTGCTTCCTGTGGCAAAGGGATTAATTTTTTGGAGGCAGTACAAGATGTCCTCCAGATCCACCAATGCCTGGCTCCCGACCGGCGAGTCAATCAGAAACACGTAAGGCCCCTTTTCTTTATTGATGTTGCTGACCATCTGGATGAGGATGTCTCCAGACAGTATGGCAACGAACGTCATTGAGTCGACCTGTGCCGGGGCATTTGCCGGCACCACGTGTTTGACATCAGGTACTCGTGCGTTTATCGGCGGCGGGTTGCCGTTGGCAGCGAACGAGGTCGAGAAGAGGAAGAGAAACCCAAAGAGGAAAGTGCTGATGGTTTTCATGAATGAACTCCAGTTGGTTGAAAGAAGAGGCTGTCTCTATAACATCACAAAATATTATAAAAGTCAATAGAAGGCTCTAAATAAGCGTGAGTCCACAGTTTGATTTTTGTTTTAGGCGCTTTTGTGGTAGCATACGGGCGCAAAAACGGACTAGCGTTTTTGGGTATATATACAATGTTTTCACTGATTGCTACAGCCTACGCTGCTGAAGAGGCCGGCATCCATGTCGCGCTCAAGCCATATATTGTTGGCCATGTTTTTGGTATACCCCTAACCGCTACTCTTATTACTACTTGGATTACGATGTTCCTACTGATTGTAGGTACTTTCTTTTTGAGTCGAAAGCCGACCTTAATTCCAACCAAGATTCAGAGTATCACTGAATTGGTGGTGGGTGGCGTATATGACTATATGAGTGATGTTCTTGAAAGTCGCACCCTAGCTCGCAAGTATTTCCCGATAGTTATAACTATCTTCATCTTTGTCTTGGCCTTAAATTGGATTGGGCTCCTGCCTGGCGTCACAGCTATCGGACTCAATCACGACGGTCACTTCACACCTCTCTTATATCCAGCTGCTACTGATCTAAATATCACCATCGCTTTTGCGCTTATCGCTTTTGTCACTATCGAGGTGGCTGGTGTAGTGGCTATTGGTGCCTTCAAGTATGCGGGGAAGTTTATCAACTTCCATTCACCGCTGGCGTTTATTATCGGTATTATTGAGCTTATCTCTGAGTTGGCTCGTCTTATCTCATTCTCATTCCGTCTTTTCGGAAATATTTTTGCTGGTAAGACGCTCCTGGTGGTGATTATGTTCTTTGTGCCGTACATCGCCCCAGTGCCGTTGTACGGATTTGAACTCTTTGTTGGTTTTATTCAAGCCTTTGTGTTTGCGGTGCTAACATTGTTCTTTATCAAGGTGGCAGTAGCAGAGCCGCATTAGTGGGTAATCACGAGTCCCGTTAAAACAAATTGGGCGTGACTCGTACTTGTCCGTTAATAATTAATTAAAAAAAATGACAGAACTAGAAATGGCAATGCAAATTGCTGAAGTAAATGCAGATTCTATGAAAGCGATTGCTATGGCTATCGCAGCTGGTATCGGCGTGTTTGGTCCAGGTATCGGTATCGGTATCTTGGTATCACGTGCACTTGAAGCTATTGGACGAAACCCAGAAGCAGCTGGAAAGGTACAAGCAACCATGTTCATTGGTATCGCTTTCGTGGAAGCGCTTGCGATTTTTGCCTTGGTTGTCGCCTTCGTAATCAAGTTCGCCTAAATTCATTTAAAATTGGCGTTCCGCTTTGTTGTGGTTAGAAAATTTTTGTTCAATGTACTATTCGTACACTTCACAAAAATTTTCTACCACGCCGCGCGTAACATCCAATTTAAAATGAATTTGGCAAAGAGCTCATCTGACTTAATCTAGAAGCACTCAAACAAAACCTCTTTATCAATCTCACACCCCTTTAGCAATAAACATATGGATGAAATCATAAACGCATTTGGTATCGACGCTCGTCTCATCATCATTCAGGTGGTGAACTTCGGTATCTTGATGGTGGCTTTGGGGTATTTCCTCTACAAGCCTATTCTTCGTATTCTCAAAGAACGTGAAGAGAAAATTACGCAAGGACTTCAAGATGCTGAAGCGGCTGCGCAAGCCAAAGCGGAAGCTGGTGAAGAAAAGCAAACTATTCTCACCAACGCTCATATGGAAGCTGGGGAAGTAGCTAAGCGTGCCAAGACGGCAGCGGACGCTACAGCAGCCGAGATTGTGGCAGCTGCACAAACTAAGGCCGGCGCAGTACTAACTGACGCTGAGCTTAAGCGAGAGCAAATTAAAGCCGCTGCGCTTAAGGAGAGTGAAAAGGAGATTGCTACTTTGGCTGTTTTGGCAGCTGAAAAAGTTTTGCGTGAAAAAGCCTAGTTAGATTGTCTATGAAACAAGCGTATATCACAGCCATAGTCGATACTCTCCTTACCACTAAGGACGTTGAGACTGTACTCAAAAATGCTATGGCGCTCTTGAGTAAAAAAGGGCACACTCGGCTTTGGCCAGCAGTGCTTCGTGGTGTGGTGCGTGAGTTTGAGAAGCGAAGTGTAGAAGCAGTGCCGCAAGTTATGGTGGCTAAAGAAAGTGCAGAACAAAGCGAAGCTCTCAAGCAAGCTTTGGCTACACTTGGTGCTACTGCTGCACCAAAAACAGTTGTTGACAGTACCCTTATCGGCGGATTTTTGGTGCAATACCAAGACCGCATGATTGATGCTAGTTACAAACGAGCATTGACCGACCTATATCGAAAGATCACCAAATAATTATTCATTCACCAAGTTATTACTAAATCATTACTTACTATGAGTACACCAATCATTGACCGAATCAAAAAAGAAATCGAAAACCTTCAAACTACAACCACTCCAGAAGAGATTGGAGTTGTAATTAGTGTGGGTGACGGTATTGCCGAAATCGAAGGACTCACCAATGCTCAAATGATGGAGATGGTGATATTTGAAGCGGGAGAAAAAGCTTCTCTAGCCGAAACTATCGCCAGTGAGAAAGCGCTTTTTGGTCTTATCCTCAACCTTGAGGAGGACACAGTGAAGGTGGTGGTGCTTGGTGAAAGTAATTTGGTGAAGGAAGGTATGCGTGTGCGTCGCACTGGCAAGCTTCTCTCAGTACCAGTTGGTGCAGGAATTGTTGGCCGTGTGGTAAACGCTCTTGGTGAACCAATCGATGGAAAGGGGGCGATTGCAACCGACCGCGACATGCCAATTGAGCGTGTGGCGTACGGAGTAATGGATCGTTCTTCAGTGAACGAGCCAATTCACACCGGTATCAAAGCTATCGACTCAATGATTCCAATTGGTCGTGGTCAGCGCGAGCTTATCATTGGTGACCGTGGTACTGGTAAGACAACTATTGCTATCGACACTATCATCAACCAAAAGTACGAGCCGAAAGAAAAACGCCCAATTTGTATTTATGTAGCCATTGGTCAAAAGCGATCAAAGACCGCTAGTATCATGGCAAAACTAGAAGAAGCTGGTGCTTTGGAGTACACCACTATTGTGGCTACTTCAGCCGCTGAAGCTTCACCGCTCCTTTTCCTTGCTCCATTTGCTGGAGCAGCGATTGGCGAGTATTTTATGGAACAAGGTAAAGACGTGGTGGTGGTATTTGACGACCTTTCAAAGCACGCTGTAGCGTACCGTCAGATGTCACTTCTACTTCGTCGCCCACCAGGACGAGAAGCGTACCCAGGAGACATTTTCTACCTACATTCACGTCTCCTCGAGCGTTCAGCTAAGCTTAGCAAAGAGCTTGGTGGTGGATCTATTACTGCTCTCCCAATTATTGAAACCCAGGAAGGTGACGTGTCTGCATACATTCCAACGAACGTAATTTCTATTACTGACGGTCAGATTTTCCTCGAGACAGACCTTTTCAACAAGGGTATTCGTCCAGCGCTCAACGTTGGTATCTCAGTATCACGTGTGGGATCAAGTGCTCAGACCAAGGCGATGAAGAAAGTGGCCGGCAAGATTCGTCTTGAGCTGGCTCAGTTCCGTGAACTTGAAGCCTTTATGCAATTTGCTTCTGACCTCGATGATGACACTAAGCAGCGAATTGATAGTGGACGTAAGTACGTAGAGCTATTGAAGCAAAAGCAAAACGACCCAATGCCATTTTATAAGCAGGTAGTTTCTATCTACGCTGCCAACAATGGACTCTTTGATAATGCGTCACCAAGTGTCGTATCAAAGATGGAAACTGAATTCTTGAGTTTTATCGGTCGTGATCGAAAAGAAATTCTCGATACTATTGAAACTGGCCGTGAACTCACCGACGAAGTAGTAGAGAAGCTAAATACCGCTATGGCTGACTTCAAGGAGTCACACGCTCACTTCTACACAGTAGCTAAGTAAGTAAAGGTCCGCATTTATTCGTCCGCTCATTTCCTCATCAAATGGCACTCAAACAAATCAAAAACAAAATAATCTCAACCAAAAAGACTGGCAAAGTGACCAAGGCCATGGAGTCTGTCTCGGCGGTGAAGATGCGCAAAAGTCAGGAGCGGGCTTTTTTGAGTCGCCCGTATGTGCACGCTGCTCTGCGAATCTTGGCACGTGTGTCTCAGTCTGAAGCGTTTGGTAGCCATCCTCTTACCACCAAGCGTGAGGAGGGGAAGGTGCTCTTGGTAGTAGTGACCAGTGATAAAGGTTTGGCCGGAAGCGTAAACAGTGCGGTTTTAAAGAAGGTTGAGCAACTGAAAAGCACTGGCGAAGAATTTGCCATGATTGCCATTGGCCGCAAGGCGGTAGAGTTTGCCAACCGTGAAAAGATTACTCTCCTTGGTGAATACACCAATCTGCATGATGAAGTTACTCTAGCTGATGTTAAAGAAATTGCGTCAGTTGCTCAAACTGCTTTTGGCGAAGTTGGAGCTTATAAGAAGGTGGAGGTAGTTTACCAAAACTTCCTTTCTACCTTTGAACAAGAAGCGACTATGCGCCAAGTGTTACCACTAGATACCGCTGAGGTACATTTTATGATGCAGGGTATTCGTCCTCGTCATGGCAAGTTTAGTCAAGATACGGTTGCTCCGGACGCCATGATTGATCACACTGTTGAGCCAAGTGCGGAGGCAGTGTTTGATGCGCTTATCCCACAGCTTATCGAAATTATTCTCTTCCACGCTTTCCTTGAAAGTAAAGCCTCAGAACATAGCGCACGTATGGTGGCGATGAAGAATGCCACTGATAAGAGTAAGGAGGTGACAAAGTTCCTAACTCTAAAATACAACAAGGCTCGTCAGGCAGCTATCACTGCAGAGGTGGCAGAGATAACTGGCGGTATGGAAGCAATGAAAAAATAAATATTAATCGGCACAGTAGTGCCGAGTGCTGAGAGAGTCAAAATGATTCCTTCAGCACTCGGTGTTACCGTGTTGAATTCGTTACATAATTATGACAATAATTGCATATCTACTAATATTACTTATCATAGTAATTGCATCAGTATTAGCAGGTGAATGGGGGTTGGTAGGAGAGCTTCTTCCTGGATTAGTATTGCCGGTATTAGGGATAGTGATCCTGTTCGCGTTTTTATTTGTTATGTATAAAACTATTCGCTCACTGACTATGTCCGAAAAAGAAATAGCTGCAGAAAGAAAATCTAAAAGTGAAGATAAATAAATACTTTAATAACTCTTTTTAATTGAGTTTTTGTCAGTCAAGACATTAAAATCAAAAATGTATTGTCGAGAGGATAAGATTGAAAGCTTTAAATTTTATCCTCTCGGTGATACCGAGTTTCAAACACATTATTAAAATTATTCAATTACTATGAAAACAGGAACAATTACTCAAATTATCGGCCCGATTGTAGACGTTCACTTTGTTGACGGAGTGCCAGCACTTCTCAATGCTTTGACTGTAAAAAAGTCAGATGGCACCACCATCACTCTTGAAGTGGCACAACACGTTGGTCTAGACCGTGTGCGTGCTATTGCGATGCAGGACACCCAAGGCCTCACTCGAGGAATGGAAGTTCTTGATGCCGGAGAGGGAATTTCAGTACCGGTTGGGCAAGTATCTTTGGGACGTTTGTTTAACGTACTTGGAGACACGCTTGATGGTAAAGGAGATATCACTACTGGAAAGCGTCGTGCTATCCACCAAGAAGCGCCTGAATTCGTAGATCAGTCTACCAAGACTGAAGTGTTTGAAACTGGTATTAAGTCTGTAGACTTGCTCGCACCATTCATTAAGGGAGGTAAGGTGGGTCTCTTCGGAGGAGCGGGAGTAGGAAAGACAGTGCTCATTCAAGAGCTCATCCACAACGTAGCTTCAGAGCACGGTGGATACTCAGTGTTCGCAGGAGTAGGAGAGCGTGTACGTGAAGGAAACGACCTCTATCACGAAATGAAAGACTCAGGTGTACTTGATAAAACTGCGCTTGTGTTCGGTCAGATGAACGAAGTTCCAGGAGCGCGTGCTCGAGTAGGTCTCTCAGGACTTACAATGGCTGAAGCGCTACGTGATGAAGGAGGTAAGGACGTACTCTTCTTTATGGACAACGTGTTCCGCTTTACTCAGGCTGGACAGGAAGTATCTTCACTTCTCGGACGCGTATCTTCTGCGGTAGGTTACCAGCCAACTTTGGCTGAGGAAATGGGTAAGATGCAGGAACGTATTACTTCAACCAAGAAGGGTTCTATTACTTCTATCCAAGCGGTATACGTGCCAGCTGACGACCTTACCGACCCAGCGCCAGCTACTACTTTCTCTCACCTCGACTCAACGGTGTCTCTTTCTCGTCAGCTCGCGTCTCTTGGTATTTACCCAGCGATTGACCCACTTGAAAGTAACTCTTCAGCTCTCGATCCAATGATTGTAGGGGAAGAACACTATCGCGTGGCTCAGGGCGTAAAGCAGACATTGCAACGCTACAAGGACCTACAGGACATTATTGCCATTCTTGGTATTGAAGAATTGTCTGAAGAAGATAAGCAGACAGTGTATCGTGCTCGAAAGATTCAACGCTTCATGTCTCAGCCATTCTCAGTAGCGGAAGTGTTTACTGGTGCGCCAGGAAAGTATGTAGCTCTGGCTGATACTATCCGAGGCTTCGGTGAGATTCTTGATGGAAAACATGATGATAAGAATGAGGCTGCTTTCTATATGAAAGGCAGCATTGATGAAGTAAATTAACATCATCTACTTTGTTGCGGGGTGAAAAATATCACTCACTGTACATTTGAGTACACCTCGCAATATTTTTCACCCCGCGCCTCGTATCTGAAGTTAATTTACTTCATCAATTATCAGGGTGGCGTGGTTTGGATTAAAATTTAAAACTATGTCAGAACAAAAAACACTCCAACTAAATATCGCTCGTGTCGACGGCTCACTTTTCATGGGTGAGGTGGTTTCAGTGACTGTGCCAGGTAGTGAAGGGGAGATGACACTGCTACCTGACCACACACCACTGGTCTCAGCTTTACGGGCTGGCACCATTACTTTGCGAAAAGCTGATGGCGAAACCGAAGAATTCCCGGTTGTCTCAGGCACTCTTGAAGTGAGTAAAAACTCCGTCACTATTTTGCTTTAATCTATTGCAAAATAAGGATAAAGCAATCAAAAAAGCGACCCAAAAGTCGCTTTTT
>CAZBJN010000027.1:0-2277 GCA_964492305.1 uncultured Candidatus Saccharibacteria bacterium
ACCTACAAGACTTTTGCTTCGGGTGGAGCTTTTTCAAAATTCAGTCACGAATTCCAGACTCTAGCCGAGGCTGGAGAGGATGTGGTGTATGTATCTGAAGCTAAGGGTGTCGCGGTAAACGAAGAAGTGGTGAAAGAAGCTGACCTAAGTGAACTTGGTGTTACTGAGGGTGAACTTGAAAAGCGAAAGAGTATCGAGGTTGGAAACATCTTCTCGCTTGGTACTAAGTTTTCTGAAGCTCTCAACCTACGCTTTACAGACGAAGACGGCATTGATAAGCCAGTAATCATGGGTTCTTATGGTATTGGCCCAGCCCGTTCAATGGGTACTATTGTTGATTTACTTTCTGACGATAAGGGTATTGTTTGGCCAGAAAGTGTGGCCCCATACAAGGTGCACTTGGTAGGACTTAATCTTGATGATGCCGCTCACAAAGATTGGGTAGAAGGTATCTTTGATAACCTAGTTGAAAATGGTGTTGAGGTTATGTTTGATGATCGTATTGAAGCCCGAGCTGGTGAAAAGTTCGCCGACAGTGACTTGATTGGTCTACCGTACCGCGTGGTGATAAGTCGAAAGAGTAAAGAAGAAGGGAAGTTTGAAGTAGTTACTCGTGCTACTGGTGAAGTACGTCTCTTAACTGAGGATGAACTTTATGCTGACTTCGATAATAATCCAAACACCTAGTACCTCCATCTCATGAGTTTTTTCTCCAAGTATTTAAATAAATTTCTGGCTACCGTATCAACGGATATTGCTATTGACCTAGGAACCGCCAATACCCTTGTATACGTGAAGGGTAAGGGGATTGTGCTAAATGAGCCAACAATTGTTGCTATCAACAAAAAGACTGGACAACTAGTAGCGGTCGGACAAGAAGCTAAAACGATGCAGGGGCGAACCCCACAACACATTGAAGTAGTGCGCCCGTTAGTTGACGGTGTTATTTCAGACTTCGAAGTAACTGAAGAGATGCTTGGTTATCTCATCAATAAAGTCCACGCTGATATGCGTACCTTTATTGCGCCGCGTATCTTGGTTGGAGTACCATCTGGTATCACTAACGTCGAGATGCGGGCCGCTCGTGACGCTGCCAAAAACGCCGGCGCTCGCGAAGTATTCCTAATTGAAGAGCCAATGGCTGCCGCTATTGGTGCCAAGCTCCCGGTTGGTAAGGCGGTTGGCAACATGATTATTGATATTGGTGGCGGTACAACTGATATCGCGGTTATTTCTCTTAGTGGAATTGTGGTGGCCAAAAACCTCCGAGTAGCAGGAGATCATCTTAATGCTTCAATCACTTCGTATGTACGTGATCAATTTAAGATTTACGTTGGTGAGAAAACAGCAGAAGAAGCCAAGATTGCTTTGGCAGCAGTAGAACAAGAAGGTAACGCCAACGAAATGGTGATTCGTGGTCGAGATGTGATGACGGGTCTACCGCGTGAAGTAATTATCACAGCTCGTGATATTCATGATGCTATCGCCAACCAGATAGAGGTTATTGTTGAGGCGACACGTGCCGTGCTGGAGAAGACACCACCAGAAGTTTTGGCCGACATCATGCAGCGAGGAATTCATGTGTCTGGTGGAGGGGCGCTCATTCCTGGGCTAGCCTCATTCCTTGAAGAAGCACTCCAGGTGCCTGTGATTGTGGTACCAGACCCACTCCGGGCTGTCGTGCGTGGTGCTGGTATTGTGATTGAAAATCTAGATTTATATGAAGAAGTACTCATCGACAATGAAGGCGAGTTATCGCCACAACTCTCGTAAGCCGAAGCGACGTTGGCTTGTGGTGGCACTAGTTACGATTTTACTCGGTATTCTTTTCCCTTGGCTCATCTCCAAGATTTCTGCAGTAATTCTTTATCCTTTCCATGCTACCTCAACCTGGGTAAAAACTTCTGATGGAGTATTACCGCTTTACCTTAGGTCAAAGAGTGATCTCCAGGCTGAAGTAGAACGACTGCGGACCGAGCTTGCAACCGAGTCTACTGCCAATACGTCTTTTAATAGATTGCTGCAGGAAAATATGCAGTTACGCTCTATGGCCCGCGCTGGCGGGGAAGAAGAGCGTTTGGTCGCCAGAGTACTAGCACGTCCTGATTACCTCGCTTATGACCTTCTACAGATAGATAAGGGGACTTTGGACGGGGTGGTGGTAGGTGCGCCGGTGTATACCGGAGTAGATTCAATTGTGGGCTTAGTTGTCCACGCCACTCAGCAATATGCTTTTGTGGATTTATTTACTTCACCAGGCTTTGAATCGACTGCCTA
>CAZBJN010000027.1:2377-14643 GCA_964492305.1 uncultured Candidatus Saccharibacteria bacterium
GCCGAAGAAATTGACGAGACAGTTCGTGCCATGCTCCGTGAGTCACTACAACTCAGTAGTACTACTGTTAGTACCTTTGCTTCTAGTTCACAGATATTTATTGAAGAGGACGCCACAACAACCTCTTCAAGCACCGAGGAGTTAATCGAAATCGAATAATATGACAATTCCTTGGCGTATTGCAGTATTGATATTCTTGACCTGGTGCTTGGTCGCCCAGTTGTACTTGGTAGCGGTTCCGCTCGCCGTTTGGTATTTATTTAAAGTTGATGGTCATGAACTTATATTGGTCAGTATTTTGGTAGATGGGTATTATCAAGCCTTTTATGGGGTGCCAATCTTGAGTCTCTGTACTATTGGACTCATTGTTTTCTTTGATTTTATCAAGCCACAGTTATTGATGTATACTGGTGGAAATGAGATGGTTTCGTAAAAAATACAGTTCAACTCTTGAACTCGAGGAGGTACTCCTTGATTCTTCAAATATCCCTGCATTCAACCAGGCTCGCCTAGAAGGTAAGCGTGAATTGCCGATTCCTCCTCGTACTATGTACGTGGTTGGCCTCACTTCTGCGCTTATTGCGACATTATTTTTTAGTAAAATTTTTACCCTACAAGTAACAGAGGGGGCAGAGTTTCGGGCGATTGCCGAAAACAATAGTGTGAATGAAGCGGTTATTATCGCAGAGCGTGGAGTAGTCTATGACCGCACTGGTGAGATGGTGGTATGGAATGAAGTTGATGAACGAGGGATTCATGATTTTCCGATTCGAGCTTACACCGACAGACTTGGGCTAGGGCAGGTGCTTGGCTACGTGAGTTACCCAAAGAAAGATAATCGTGGATTTTATTTCCGTACTGAATACTTAGGACGAAACGGTGTGGAAGCTGCGTATGACGAACAACTGCGGGGGACTAATGGTAGCAAAATTGTTGTGGTGGATGCTCATGGCAAGACGGTTGGAGAGCACGCAATTTCAAGTGGTATAAACGGTAAAGAAATTACTCTTTCCATCGACGCTGAATTGTCTGAAGCAATGTATCAAATTATCTCCACTTCAAGTGAGCAGGCTGGTTTCCGTAGTGGAGCGGCGGCGATTATGGATATCCATACCGGGGAGCTACTGGCGATGACTAGTTTCCCGTCTTATGACCCAGAAGTAATGGCTGATGGTCATGAGGTGGATATTATTGAATCATATAATAATGACGACAGGCTTCCTTTCCTCAATAAAGTCATTAGTGGAGCCTATACTCCAGGCTCTATCGTGAAGCCGTTTGTGGCGTACGCCGCTTTGGCAGAAGATATCATCGACCCTATGAAGGAAATTGTTAGTACTGGCGAGATTGTAATTCCAAACCCATACAACCCTAGTAACCCCGCTCACTTTACAGACTGGCGTGCTCACGGCGTTATGACCATGCGTGAAGCGATTGCATTTTCTTCAAACGTTTACTTTTATATTATCGGCGGCGGCTACGGCGACCAAAAGGGTCTTGGTATTACCAAGATGGCAGAGTATTTCCGTTTGTTTGGTTTGGGGTCACTAACAGGTATCAATATTGCTCAAGAGCAGGAGGGTGTCGTACCGGACCCAGCTTGGAAGCAAGAGGTCTTTGAAGATGATTGGCGACTCGGAGATACTTACTTCACGGCTATTGGTCAGTTTGGTTTCCTCACCACCCCAATTCAAATGCTGCGAGCGTATTCGGCTATTGCTAATGGTGGAACGCTGGTGGCACCTCATGTGTTAAAAGGGGCACAGGGTGAGACAACCAATCTCAATCTAGACCCAGACTATTTGCAGATTGTGCACGAAGGAATGCGCAAGACAGTAATCCTCAATGGTGGTACAGCCCGTTCACTAGAGCGTAAGGACGTTGCGATTGCGGCTAAGTCCGGTACTGCTGAAGTGGGGGCAGGTAATGCTTATGTAAACTCTTGGGCGGCTGGCTTCTTCCCGTACGAAGATCCACAGTATGCATTTATCCTGATGATGGATAAGGCGCCGCGCAGTAACGCGCTTGGAGCCACTCGCATCATGGGTGACGTTGTGGAGTGGATGAGTGTTAACAGGCCGGAGTACCTTGGTATAATACCGCCAGAATCAACCAATTAATTAAAAAATTTGACCTGAAGTTTTAAGTGCGTATAATTGGGTAAATTTTATTGTATATGACAGACACACAAGCTTTTTTAACCGCTGAGAAGTTCGATGAGTTGAAGAAAGAGCTAGATCATTTAAAAACAGTACGTCGTAAGGAGGTAGCTGAATCACTCGAGTACGCTCGTAGTCTCGGTGACCTTTCAGAAAACGCTGAGTACCAAGAAGCTCGCGACATGCAGGCAGCAATCGAAGAACGAATAAGTTACCTCGAGAAGACTATCAAGGAGGCCAAGATTGTCGCACACGAAAAGAAGGGTGGCGTAATCGGACTCAGTTCAATTGTCACTATTCAAAAAGAGAAGGAGAAGGACAGTCGCACCTACACTATCGTAGGATCAGACGAAGCCAACATCCACGAGAAGAAGCTTTCATACCTTTCTCCACTCGGAGAAGCACTTATGGGCAAGACTAAAGGCGATGAGTTTACTTTTGAAACTCCAACTGGGAAGATGAAGTATAAAGTATTGAAGGTTGAGTAGTTAAAGCTATATACAAAAAGACCGGCGCCTATGGCGCCGGTCTTTTGCGTTTAGGCTTATTACACGCTATCATAACCCCATTATGTCAGCACTAGATGAAGTACGCGCCGAGCGCATCAAAAAACTAAATATTTTAAAAGAGAAGGGAATCAATCCTTATGTAGCAACTGTTGAACGTTCACATATGGTGGCTGATGCCTTGTCGGACTTTGATGCTCTAGTAGAGGAAGGTTCAATTGTGACCTTAGTTGGTCGCGTGATGGTTATCCGTGGGCAGGGAGCTATTATGTTTGTGGTCCTAAAAGATGCTTCAGGTACCATCCAAGCAGTATTTAAAGAGGATTGCATTGATGCTGATCTCTTTACTCTATTTAAAGACACTGTTGATGGAGGAGACTTCATCGAGGTGGTAGGCAAGCTTTTCATTACTCAGCGTGGTGAGAAGTCTGTTCTCGTAGAAGGCTGGCGTATGGTCACGAAGACCCTGCTTCCGCTCCCAGATAAATTTCACGGACTACAAGATGAAGAAGAGCGACTACGTAAGCGTTACCTCGACTTACTTACTCGCGATGAGCTTCGTGAGCTCTTTAAGCGTAAAGAAAAGTTCTGGGATGTTACTCGGTCTTTCATGAAGGAGCAGGGCTTTAATGAAGTAGAGACCCCAACCCTTGAAGTCACAACTGGAGGAGCCGAGGCTCGTCCGTTTGCAACCCATCACAACGATTATGATATCGATGTATTTCTTCGTATCTCAGTTGGAGAACTTTGGCAGAAGCGTCTTCTAGCCGCTGGCTTTGAAAAGATTTTTGAAATTGGTCGTGTGTACCGCAATGAGGGCAGTAGTCCAAATCACTTGCAAGAATTCACTAACCTCGAGTTCTACCAAGCCTTTGCTAACTACGAAGACGGTATGAAGCTAGTGGAAAATCTCTACCGTACGATTGCACAAGAGGTCTATGGTACAACCAAGTTTACTCGTGGTGAACACACTTTTGATTTACATGATGAGTGGGTACGCATCGATTATGCTGGTGAGATTTCCAGACAAACGGGTATCGACCTAGCAATAGCTACTGAAGAGGAGATTGCTACTAAGCTACAAGAGCTTGGTGTGAAGTATGAAGGCACCAACAAAGAGCGCCTCACTGACACACTCTGGAAGTACTGCCGAAAAAACATCGCTGGTCCAGCTTTCCTTATCAACCACCCAAAGCTTGTCTCACCACTCGCTAAAGAAGTGCCAGGAAATCCAGAAGCTACTCAGCGCTTCCAGCCAATCATCGCTGGTACTGAAGTAGGGAATGGTTACTCAGAGCTCAATGATCCGCTTGAGCAACAAGCTCGCTTTGCTCTCCAACAAGACCTCATTGATAGAGGTGACGCTGAAGCGATGATGCCAGACTTTGAATTTGTGGAGATGCTTGAGCACGGCATGCCACCAGCTTGTGGCTTTGGTTTTGGAGAAAGACTCTTCACTATTCTTGAAGATAAGCCAATCCGCGATGTTCAACTTTTCCCACTAGTAAAACCAAAAATAGATTAAGCTTCCAAAATTGGAAAATTTCTTTGTCGCACTGCGTAAAATGGCGCTCATCGTACAATAAGTACGACTCACACCATTTCACTGGTGCTCCTCGAAATTTCCTCAATTTTGAAACCTTTCTAACAAAACCGCCACGCAAACGTTGCGGTTTTGTTTTATGAAAAAATTGTAGTTATAGAAACCTCTCACCGGAAACAAATCTATGTATCATGAATGATACATAGATTTGTTTTTTGAGTTAATTAAAAAATTGATGTCAGTATTTAAAAAAGCCACCCTAGGGTGGTTTTTTATTTGTTTAGAAATTGTCAGCTTTAGAAGCATTGTGTGCATAAGTGGATAGACAGTGGGTTGAAGTGGTATACAATGTAGGAGTGGTGGGAGATAGTGGAAAGTACGGCGAAAGTCGTATAGACTAATCAAGATATGTTAATCGGCGAATACAAGCATACGTTGGATCCCAAGAAACGGCTGTCCTTACCGTCTAAATGGCGAAAGGAACTTGGGAAAAAACTTGTAGTCACGAGAGGTCTTGATAACTGTCTCTTTGTATATCCGCTCCGGGAGTGGGAGAAGATCACTGAAAAAATTGGTCAACTCCCACTCGGACAGGCGGATACGAGAAGTTTCAATCGATTCTTCTTATCAGGTGCAGTAGAGGCGGAGGTAGATTCAGTTGGACGTATTCTCGTGCCAGACTTTTTGAAAGATTTTGCAACCCTCGGTACCAATGTGGTACTCGCAGGAATTCACAATCGTATCGAAATTTGGGATGAGACTAAATGGATCGAGTATAAACGCAAGATCGAATCACAAGCTGATGCACTAGCAGAAAAGCTTGGAGAAATTGGCGTCCTATAACTCATCTACCATGAAGCACATCACAGTTTTACAAAGCGAAGCAGTTGCAGCGCTCGAATTAAGCCCGGACAGTGTCGTGGTTGACGCTACGTTTGGAGCAGGAGGGCACGCAAAGCTCATTTGTGAAGAGTTAAGTAACAAAGGTGTCTATATCGGTATCGATGCAGACAAGACCGCATTTGAAGGAAATACGCTAGAAGGAAAGCAGGTTGCCCCGACTATCCACTTAGTCAACGACAACTTTGCCAACTTGAGCGATGTATTAGGTTCTTTACATATTAAAAAAGTAGACGCAGTGCTCGCAGACCTTGGTTGGCGGACTGATCAGTTTACCGACGGCGGCAAAGGATTCTCCTTTAATGGAGACGAACCTTTGCTCATGACCTACGGTGACGCTGAATCTTATCCGTTCACCGCCTACGACATTGTCAATTCTTGGGAAGAGGAGAATATCGCAGACGTACTCTACGGCTATGCCGAAGAACGTCACTCCCGTCGAATTGCCCACGCTATAGTTGAAGCTCGAAAGCAGTCAGAGGTAAAAACTACTAGCCACTTAGTAAAAATTATCGAAGCAGCTGTACCAGGGTTCTACAAAAACGGCAAAATCCATCCAGCCACCAAGACTTTTCAGGCCATGCGCATCGCTGTAAACGATGAGCTCGGTACGCTAGAGAGCTTCATAGCCTCAGCTCTAAGTCATTTGGCTACCGATGGAATACTAGCCATCATCACTTTCCACAGTCTTGAAGACAGAATTGTAAAACTGCGCTTCAGGGAGTTCGCCAAGACGGGTGAATACTTCATCATCACCAAAAAACCAATAGTAGCGACTAGAGCAGAATTATTAGAGAATCCACGCGCAAGGAGTGCCAAACTCCGAGTCATCCAAAAAATTACGTAGCAAATATTATGAACACGAAGCCCCTCCACTTCAACAATCATCTCATCACCTCAATGTGTATCGGCTTATTTGTATTTGCTGTTATCGCGTATATGTATTTCTTGAGTCTTTCTGTAGTGCATGTAGTCATGCGTAAGGAAGCCTCACAACAAATTGGTCACCTACGCTCTGAAATTGCGAGCTTAGAATCTACCTACATTGAAGCCAAACACCAGATTAGTGCCAGAGTGGCTAATCTAGATGGATTCAATCAAAATCAGAATAAGATTTTTATAAGTAAAGAAGAACAAAGCCTGGTACTCCGCACCGCGGCTGAATAAAGTATGAGACGGCAAATGGTATTACGAATACGCATCATTACTGGATGCATACTTTTTTTGTCGGTTATTTTAATTGGGCGACTCTATCAGCTCCAGGTATTACAAAACGATTACTATACCGAAAAAGCTGAACGACAATATATCCATACCAAACAAGACCTCTATTCTCGAGGGTCGATTTATTTTACAACCAAAGAAGGGGAGAAGGTGTCCGCGGCATCAGTACGCTCTGGCTACGTACTGGCGTTAAACCCGACCAAGATAATCGACGCGCAGTCCTTGTGTGAGAATTTAACGACTCATGTTGAGGTTACTACTGAGCGTTGTGTTGATAGGGCTACTCTAGCAGACCGAACTTATGTTGAGCTAGATACAGCTGTGAGTGATGAAGCCGCAGATGCTATAGCTGCACTTAAGCTTGATGGGGTACATCTCTACCGTAATCAATGGCGTTATTATCCGGGCGGCAGTATGTCTGCACGTAGTATTGGCTTTGTGGGTTATACCGATAAGTCTGAGGGTGAACTCCATGGCAAGTACGGACTAGAGCGTTATTACGATGAGGTTCTTCTCAAAGAAAGTGAAGTCCGGTCAGTGAACTTCTTTGCTGAGATTTTTAGTAACCTCGGCGACTTGGTGTACCGCAAAGACAAGACTCTGCGTGGAGATATTGTGACTACAATGGAACCAACTGTAGCTAGAATGCTCGACTCAGTCCTATTAAAGACTAATGAGAAGTACAACAGTGATTTAACTGGTGCCATCATCATGAACCCACAAACGGGGGAGATTTATGCCATGAACGCCGTGCCTGGCTTTGACTTAAATGATCGCGGTACAACCACGATTGAACAGTTCCAAAACCCAATGGTTGAGAATGTGTATGAATTTGGTTCAACCATCAAGGCTCTAACTATGGCGGCCGGACTTGATAGTGGAGCTATTAATAGGCACTCTACTTATTATGATGCCGGCTCTATTACCCTAGATACCTTTACTATTAGAAATTACGACGGACGTGGACGAGGTACAGTAGAGATGCAAGAAATTTTAAATCAGTCTCTCAATACCGGTGTCTCATACATTGTGCAGAAAATGGGTAAAGAAAAATTCCGTGAGTACTTCTTAAATTTTAAACTTGGTAGTGAGACTGGTATTGATTTACCAAATGAAGCTTATGGTCTAGTAGACAACCTCGACTCACCGCGTGATGTTGAGTACGCCACTGCCTCATTCGGACAAGGAATCGCGATGACTCCAATTGCCGCTGCGCGCGCTTTGGCTGCACTTGGTAATGGTGGTTATTTGGTCACTCCACATTTAGTCTCAAAGATTGAATATCAAGATGGTACCGGTAAAGACATTTTGTATCCAAAAGGTGCTCAAGTTATCACGGCTGAAACAAGTGAAGAGATTTCTCGAATGCTCACTACAGTAGTTGACGTCGCCCTTGGTCACGGTAAATACGCCCTGCCAAATCACACCATCGCGGCCAAAACTGGTACAGCCCAGATTGCTGACCCTAATGGCGGTGGGTATTACGAAGACAAGTATTTGCACTCGTTTTTTGGCTATTTTCCAGCCTTTAATCCAAAATTCCTCGTCTTCATGTATACTGTAGAGCCAAAGGGGGTACAGTACGCGTCTGAGACGCTGACCGAACCTTTTATGGACGTAACACGCTTTTTAATTAATTACTACGCCGTACCACCAGACCGATAAAGTATGAAAAACCTATTTAAAAAAATTGTCGTTTCCATCCTCACGTTTGAAGCCAAGGTGCTCCTTAAGCGCCACAAGCCGACCATCATCGCTGTCACCGGCAGTGTTGGTAAGACCTCAATGAAAGATGCTATCTATAGTATCCTCAAGCACCACCATAGTGCTCGCAAAAGTGAAAAGAGTTTTAATTCAGACATCGGTGTCCCGCTTACAGTGCTAGGTCTTCCAAATGCTTGGAATAACCCATTCCTTTGGTTTAAGAATCTCCTCGATGGACTTTTTATTGCTTTCTTTAGTCGTGAGTATCCTACTTACCTTATTCTTGAAACTGGTGTTGATCGCCCGGGAGACATGAGTAAGTTAGCCGACTGGTTGTCTCCAAGTATTTTAGTGCTGACTCGCTTCCCAGATATCCCAGTTCACGTTGAGTACTTTGCTACACCAGAAGCGGTAATTAAAGAGAAGATGCAACTCGCTAACGCTCTGACTGCGGACGGGGTTATTGTATACAATCATGATGACGAGAGTATCAAAGCTGAGTTAGCTCATGTGCGTCAACAAGCTATCGGTTATGGTCGGTATCTGCCGACTCAGTTTAACGCTAATGCTGATGAGATTATCTATAACGACGATGTGCCAGTAGGAATAGGCTTTACTGTTGGATACATTAGCGAAAGCGTACCAGTTCGCGTTAATGGTGCGATTGGCGTACCGCTAGTCTATACCTACACTGGAGCAATTGCGGTAGCAGCGCAGTGCGGTATATCACTTTATGATGCAGCCGCTGCTTTGGCTTCACATCAACCACCAGGAGGTCGGATGCGCATCATTAAGGGACTAAAGGGTAGTATTATTCTTGATGATACATACAACGCCTCTCCAACTGCAACTGAGCAAGCACTTGCTACCCTAAAGGAAGTGAAACATGCCAAGCGCAAGATTGCAGTTCTAGGTGACATGCTCGAACTCGGAAAGTATTCTGCTGGTGAACATGAACGAATTGGTTCAGTAGTGGCTGGTGTAGTAGACGCACTTTTCACAGTTGGAGTTCGTTCACGGAAGGTTGCTGAAGGGGCACTGGAGTTTGGTCTAGACGAAGAATATATTTTCCAATACGAAGAAGGAGTCAAGGCAGGCAAGGAGCTACAGGCATACTTGCAGCCCGGCGATGTGGTCTTGATCAAGGGTTCACAGGGTCTACGCCTAGAAAAGGTGGTAGAAGAAGTGATGGCTCATCCTGAGGAGGCCAGCTACACCCTAGTGCGCCAAGATACAGCCTGGCAGCATCGATAGAGAGGGGAGAGGAACAGAAAAGCGCGCCATACGGCGCGCTTTTTTAAACCTAATGGCAAAGTCCAACCTTTGGCTCAACTATCGCCCTAATATTGCATTTTAGGTAAAAGTATGTTATAATAATACGTATAACGTTACTAGTTCGTCACATAATCCATCGAGCTTTAGCTCGGTGGTGAAGTGACATTAAACATGTATCGCCGGAGGCGATTCTACTGCTAGCAAAAACACCCGATTCCGGTGGCGCAATGCCTCGCAGAGTCAGGTGTGCTGGTAATCTGAACAGCTTTCAGTAAGAAGAGTCAAGAGTGAACTTGCCGGATGTTTTTACTATATAAGCCTTATTTATGACTATCACCGTTTCTCAAATGGAAATCTTGAAGTTTGCTGCCCTAGGACTAGTGGCACTTGTTTTGGCTACCTTAGCTTTGCCAACCCCTACCAAAGCAGCTACTTTGCCGTACGTGCCTCAGACTCAGCTTGAGTTGATTTCCTATATGCAGGGAATTGTAGACACACTACAAGCCCAAGCAGCGGCTGGTGGAACCGTCACAGGTTCTGGCTCATCTAGAGTACAGACAGGGACTGCTAATGTCGCAGTTAGCACCAAGGTTGAACTCAAGGCGTCATTTGATGCTGGCAATAGTTCATCTGTCTACGCCTGGTTTGAATATGGTGAAGGTAGTACCCTCAATAAGAAAACTGCCCGTACTCGCGTCACAAAAGTACGTGGGGAAGTAGATCATGAGGTTACAATTACAGGTCTAAAGAGTGGTGTGCAATACAGTTATCGACCGGTCTTTGAACTCTCTAGTGGAGCAAAGTACTACGGCGCTGTTCGTACCTTTGGTTCTGGTTCATCATACGCTCTAGCTGGCGGAATGATTACTAGTGATATCAGTGGTACCACCGGTACTAGTGTAAGTAACAGTCGTGGTTCACTTACTCTTTCAAAGCTTACCTATGCCGTCTATGACAAGGTAACGGTTTCATTTACTGTGCCGCGCTCAAAGGCTGACTCAAGTGTTTGGATTGGAGTGTATGAGGTAGGAGCTTCTGATGATGACTACTCATACTGGCGCTATACAGGAGAAAAGACATCTGGTGAACTAACTTTCAAGATTAAGAAAGCTGGTACTTACGAATTTCGATTATTTTATGACCGTGACAGCAATGAAGTTGTGACTAGTCGTCGCATTACAGTTCAATAGCACTAAGTTAAATATAGAAAAAGCCCGGACGCGCACTAGTGTGCGTCCGGGCTTTTTTTGTTTCGTCACACGTGACGGAACAAAAAGTGGTCAAGAGGTCCCCAGTGGTGACCGTAGTCACCAGGCTCAGCTTTCATCCGCTTGGTACTGACCGAAAACAGCCAAGGCGCTCCGTTAAACATGATCGGCGGAGAGACCACTGTCAGGCGACTTTTGCTGGTCCAGTCACCCTGCATTTGAGTCATGATGGCCGCGGCTGTGTCCTGGGGACAGAGCGTGAGTTTGTGACTCTTGGCTGCAGTGATGATGTCTGAGAGAAAGGCGCCGTTCGGCAGATTGAGATCATTCGGAGTCACCTCGGTCAGTTTGAGGTCAACTCTTCTGATCGAAGGTGTGTACTTTGGGGAAGCCAAGATTTCTTTGGTGGGTGCATCACGCACAAAACCTTTGTTTTCCAGATACTGCAACATGTCTGGCTTGGAACGGTAGGCCACGCCGCCAACCACGACGTTCGTGAAAATCGGGCGGTTGTCGACGACGCGCTTGCTGCCATAGATAAGGCCCAAGGCACCATTGATACCGCCGACTGCTTTGACGAGCAAGGCGTATTCCTCTTCAGTGAGAGAACTTTTACTCATGGGATAACTCCTGTGAAATAATTGAGAAGAACAGAAAGAACCTTTGCACTATATGATATTTTTGATATTTGTCAAAGTTTATCTTCCATAGGAAAAGCCGCTTGTGTTGAGCAAGCGGCTTTGTAGAGGGTGGGGGGTTGCTGGTCAGTGCGACCATTCGATTTCACCGGTAGCAAGGTTCAGGTTGCCTCTTTGACTGTGAACTGCAATTTCCAGCGTGTGCCGACCTTGTATCTTCACGTCGGTGAATTGTGGTTCACGGACCCACGTGCGTTTGATGAGTGAGTACACCCCAATCACAACACTGTCTTCACGCCTTTCAAACAAAATTATGGCGGTGGCCTTTTTGTTCTGAATGAGGGGAATTGCCTCAATGTACTCGGGTGGGAGCAGGTCAATGCCCACCACCGAGTCGCTTTCGGAGATTTCCTTCACTCCGAACAATCCACGGGCATCGGAGTAGATGACCACGTCTTTGTCTGTATAAATAACACTCATGAAGGGCTCCTGGTTGTAGATGGAAGATCAATAACAACCTATATCATGACACATTTATATAATTTGGCAAGTCTCTACTTGCGCAATACTACGTTTGGCGTAGCGCCATATGGGTCGGGCCAGAATTCTAGGGATTTCCAAGGAGTGCCTTCTACCAGCTTTGTTATAGCATCATTGTGATCAAAGTCTGCTTCCATATACAACGTACCTCCAGGGTTGAGCAGGTCGTGGGCTTTTTCAATTAAAATTTTATGAAACTCGTGACCATCGTCATGAGCAAAGAAGGCTAGATGTGGTTCGTGGTCGCGCATCTCTGGATCTAGGTCGGGTAGGGCGGCGTATGGCACGTACGGAGGCACAGCGAGGATGGCGTCGTAGGTACCAGTTAGTCCTTCCAAGGCTGAAGCAACGATGACGTTAGCGCGCTCGGGAGCAATGTGATTTAGCTCTAGGTTCTTTTGTATTTGTGGGGCAAGGGCTGGGGCAAGCTCAGAGATGTCTACTGAGGCGTTAGGTAAGTTGGTGAGTAGTGCCAAGCCAACGTTACCAGCTCCAGCAAAGGTATCTGCCAAACGAAGCGGACGGTCTTGTTGCTTCAGTTCATCAATCGCTTGCTTCACCCAAAACGC
>CAZBJN010000028.1:0-13652 GCA_964492305.1 uncultured Candidatus Saccharibacteria bacterium
CAGACCAGAAAATCCCTTCTGTCTATTGCAGTTTTCCACAGTTTTTGTTATAATCCCGCCACATACGTAAGAGGTCTCGGGTGAGTTATGGTTGGGAGATGATTTCGTGTCGCGCAGCAAGCAATTGATGTCGATATTAATAAAATAAAACTAAGCAGAACGTAAAGCGCGCAAGCGCATTTTGTGCTGTTAGTTTTTAGGGGTAATAATCATTTAGTGTTTTATGGAAGCAACACAAAAAGATCGAACAATCTCTGTTGGTAAATTACCACAGAAGCGATTTGAGCTCAGTCCTCAACCTCGCATCCCATTACCAGATCTCATCGAACCACAACACGAGTCATATCGTTGGTTTATTGAAACTGCCCTCAAAGAAATTTTCACTGAATTCTCACCAATCAGTGACTATTCTGAGAAGAAGTTTGAGCTTAAGTTTAAGAAGTACGAACTTGGGTCTCCAAAGACAACTCCAGAGTTTGCCAAAGAAAACAAGCTTACCTACGAAGCGCCACTACGAGCGCACGTGATTTTGAAGAACAAGACCTTCGAAAGTGAGAAGGATCAGGAAATCTTCATGACCGACCTGCCAGTAATGACTGAGCAAGGAACCTTCATCATCAATGGTGTGGAGCGTGTTATCGTGCCTCAGCTAGCTCGTTCATACGGTATCTTCTTTACGCAAGCTGAATCAAAAGGAAAGACACTATTTGGCGCCAAGATTATTCCAGCTCGAGGCGCTTGGGTGGAAATCGAATCAGAAGCTGACGGTGTTATCTATGTAAAGATTGACCGCAAGAAGAAGTTCCCAATTTCTTCACTCCTTCGCGTCCTTGGACTCACAAAGGAGAAGGACATGATTGAACTCGTTAAAGCCGTACCCCGCGGTGAAGAGTACATGAAGGCAACTATCGCTAAGGACCCAGCGAAGACTGTTGAGGAATCATATATCGAAATCTACAAGCGTCTGCGAGACGGTGACCTTGCTACTGTAGACAACGCTCGTGAGTTCGTACAATCTATTTTTGCTCCAGAACGATACGACCTTTCAGAAATCGGACGTCACCACTTTAACGAACGTTTTGGTCGCCCAATTGATAAGAAGGCAACTGACGAACGAACAGTTTCAATCGAAGATGTGCGTCTCATCATGACTCATATCATTACTAAGAATCACGAACCAGGTGCACTGGCTGACGACATCGACCACCTCGGCTTCCGTCGCGTGCGTTACTTCGGTGAAATGCTTCAGCAACGTGTACGTGTTGGTATGACTCGCATGAAGCGAAACATCCAGGACCGTATGTCTACAATCGAGGCTGAGACTAGTCTCCCGATGCAGATCATCAACCCTCGTCCACTACAAGCTGCTATTAAAGAATTCTTTAGTACCAACCAGCTTTCACAATTCAGTCAACAGCAGAACATTCTCGCTGAAATTGAGCACCTCCGTACGCTATCAGCGCTCGGCCCGGGCGGACTTACACGTGAACGTGCCTCTTTTGAAGTGCGTGACATTCACCCATCTCACTACGGTCGTCTCTGTCCAATCCATACACCAGAAGGTCCAAACATCGGACTTATCTTGCGTCTTTCAATGTACTCTCGCGTAAACCGTTTTGGTATTATCGAGACTCCATACGCTAAGGTAGAAAAGGGTGTTGTGACAAACGAAATTGTGTACATGAACGCTCACGAAGAAGAGAAGTACGTGATTGCTCATGCTGCTATTGAGTTGGATGCTAATAATAAAATCAAGCTCGACTTCGTTGAAGCTCGTAAGAATGGCGATCCACTATTGGCTGCCAAGAAGGATGTTGATTATATCGACATTGCTACCAACCAACCATTCTCAGTGGCGACTTCAATGATTCCTTTCCTTAACCACGACGACGCCAACCGTACCCTCATGGGATCAAACATGCAGAAGCAGGCGACTCCATGTCTAGTACAGGAAGCGCCGCTAGTAGCTACTGGTGTAGAAGGAATGGTGGCTCGTGACACTAAGCGTGTTATTTATGCTGATGATGCCGGAGAAGTAGTTGAGTGTGACGCTCGAAAGATTGTTGTAAAGAACAAGGAAGGTAAGAAGAAGGATTATATTCTTACAACCTACCAACGAACTAACGACTTCTCAGCGTTTTATCACCGACCAGCAGTAACTGTTGGCGACAAGGTAAAGCGTGGCGATTTGCTCGCTGACACTTCATCAACTGACAATGGTCAGATTGCGGTAGGACAAAACGCTCTGGTGGCTTTCATGTCATGGAACGGTGCTAACTACGAAGACGCGATTGTTATTTCTGAGCGAATGGTAAAGCAAAGTAAGTTCTCAACCGTTCACCTTGATGAACTCGAAGTATCGGTACGAGATACAAAGCTTGGACCCGAAGTTACATCTTCAGACATTCCAAACGTATCTGAACTCAAGCTCCGCAACCTCGACGAAAACGGAATCATCCGTATCGGTGCTGAAGTACGCCCAGGAGACATCTTGGTAGGTAAGGTAACTCCAAAGGGAGAAACACAACTTACACCAGAAGAACGTCTCCTTCGCTCAATCTTCGGAGAGAAGGCTAAGGATGTAAAAGACACTTCACTACGACTCGAAGCTGGAAAGCGTGGACGTGTGATTGGAGTAAAAATCTTCTCACGTGAAAACGGTGACCAACTCGAAAGTGGTGTTATCAAGCGAATCCACATCACTGTGGCTCAAGTACGTAACGTATCAGTTGGTGACAAGCTAGCTGGTCGTCACGGAAACAAGGGTGTTATCTCACGTATTCTTCCAGAAGAAGATATGCCATACACCGAAGACGGGCGTCCAATTGACGTACTCCTTACACCACTTGGTGTGCCGTCTCGTATGAACTTAGGTCAGATTCTTGAGCTTCACCTTGGTATGGCTGCCAACACTCTTGGCTACCAGGCTATCGTGCCACCATTTGCTGGTGCTAACGAAGGTCATGTAAAGGCTGAACTCAAGCTAGCTGGTCTTCCAGAAGACGGAAAGATTCAACTTCGTGATGGTCTTACAGGCGAGAAGTTCGCGCAAAAGACAGCCGTTGGATACATGTACATCTTGAAACTCCACCACATGGTTGAGGACAAGATCCACATGCGTTCTATTGGTCCGTACTCACTTATTACTCAACAGCCTCTTGGAGGTAAGGCGCAGGTCGGAGGACAGCGTTTCGGAGAAATGGAAGTGTGGGCACTCCTCGGTTATGGTGCCGCCTACACCCTTCGTGAAATGCTCACTATCAAGTCTGACGACATTGTCGGACGTAGTGCAGCCTTTGATGCCATCGTTCGTGGCGAACAAATTAGTCACCCACATACTCCAGCGGCGTTTAACGTGCTTGTTAATCAGCTCCGTGGTCTTTCACTTGATGTGAAGCTCGACCGAGCCGAGAAGCCAAAGCGTGATTATGAGTCTGCCTAAATAAGTATTTATGTCATCAACACAACAACCATTTGCTAAGCACACTCCAGCTACGCCAAACTTCACAGAGATCAGTCTCAAGCTCGCTTCACCAGAAACGATTCTTGAATGGTCACACGGAGAAGTGACTAAGCCAGAAACAATTAACTACCGAACACAACGTCCAGAAAAGCACGGTCTTTTCGACGAAAGAATCTTTGGTCCAGTAGAAGACTACGAATGTTCTTGTAAGAAGTACCGTGGTATTCGTTACAAGGGTATCGTTTGTGAGAAGTGTGGAGTAGAAGTTACTCGCGCTATCGTACGACGTGAACGCATGGGTCACATCGACCTTTGTATTCCAGTTTCTCACATCTGGTTCCTTCGTGGTGTGCCAAGTCGCATCGCGATGATTCTCGGTATTACTGCCTCATCAGTTGAGAAGGTAATTTACTTCGCTGGGTACATCGTTACCAAAGTAAGTGAAGACGACCGCGGACGACTCCTAAAGGAGCTCGATACTGAATTCAAGACTAAGTACAAAGCTCTTCAAAACGAAGATGCTCGTGAGGCTCTAAAGACCCGCGCTGACGACATGAAGAAGGAGATTGAAAACATCAATCCTGGAGTAGTGTTAGACGAAGCAAGTTTCCACCGATTTTCTATCAAGTACAGTACGCTCTTTGAAGCGCGTATCGGTGCTGAAGCTATCTTTGAACTCTTCAAGCAAGTTAATCTACAAGACCTCCTCAAGCGACTTGAGAAGGAACGTGAGACAGCAGGCGCCATGGAACGAGCCAAGCTCGACAAGCGTCTCTCACTCGTACGTGGAATGGTAAACGCTGGTGTACGTCCAGAATGGATGTTCCTCACTCGCATCCCAGTTATTCCACCAGCGATTCGTCCAATGGTTGCTCTTGAAGGAGGACGTCATGCATCTTCTGACCTAAACGACCTCTACCGTCGTGTAATTAACCGAAACAACCGTCTCAAGAAGCTCATCGACATCATGGCTCCAGACGTGATTCTTCGTAACGAAAAGCGTATTCTCCAAGAAGCGGTTGATGCTCTTATCGACAACTCAATCCGCCATGGTGGTGGTGCATACTCAGCAATGAGTCAGGCACAACGTCGACCTTTGAAGTCTCTTTCAGACTACCTCAAGAGTAAGCAAGGTTACTTCCGTCAGAACCTACTCGGTAAGCGTGTAGACTACTCTGGACGTTCAGTGATTGTTATTGGTCCGGAGCTTGCTCTAGACCAGTGTGGTCTGCCTAAGCACATGGCCCTCGAACTCTTCCGTCCGTTTGTTATCGCTCAACTCCTCAAGCAGGAACTAGCGTACAACATTCGTGGAGCCGGACGTCTCATTGAAGACGGAGTGCCAGAAGTATGGGCAATTTTGGAAAACGTGATTAAGCATAAGCACGTACTTCTAAACCGTGCTCCAACACTTCACCGTCAGGGTATCCAGGCTTTCCGTCCGGTACTGATTGAAGGTAACGCTATCCAAGTCCACCCACTCGTCTGTCGCGCGTTTAACGCTGACTTCGACGGTGACCAGATGGCCGTTCACGTACCACTCTCAGAGGAGGCGCAAATGGAAGCCAGGGAGATTATCTCTGCCAACAAGAACATTCTAAAGCCAGGATCGGCTGAACCGGTGGTATCTGAAAAGCTACTCGATATGGCGCTTGGAGCATACTGGATGACTAAGGTTATTCCAGGAGCACTTGGAGAAGGAAAGTACTTCTCTTCACCAAACGACGCTATCAACGCGTATGACTACGGAGTAATCGACTTCCGAGCCAAGGTGCACGTACTCGCTACTGAAACAGAGAAGTACGCACAATACGAAGGTAAGATTTTTGAAACAACAGTTGGACGACTTATCTTCAACAGTGTGTTGCCATCTGATCATGACTTCATCAATGACATCATCGTACAGCGAACACTCTTTGCTGTAATTATCGACATCATCGATGCTCGTGGTCCAGAAGCCGTACCGCCAATTGTAGACAAGCTCAAGAAGCTTGGGCTCAAGTACGCGACACTCTCAGGTACAACTTGGGGAATTGACGAAGTACAAGTACCAAAAGAAAAGCCAGCGATTATTGAAAAGGCTCGCGTGGAAGAACGAGGAATTCTCGCTGCTTTCGAAGAAGGTCTCATCTCACGAGATGAACGCCGTCGCATGATTGTAGAAGTTTGGCACCGAGCCAAGACTGAAATTGAACGTGTACTTCCAGACACTCTTGATGAAAACGGTTCAGCTTACGAAATGTGGAAGTCTGGTGCTCGAGGTTCTCTCGGACAGATTGCCCAGATGGCTGGTATGAAGGGTCTTATTGTAAACACTCGAGGTGAAACAGTGGAATTCCCAATTCTTTCTTCAATGAAGGAGGGTATGTCACCGATTGAATACTTTACTACTACTCACGGTTCACGTAAGGGACTAGCCGACACGGCGCTCCAAACTGCAAAGGCTGGATACCTTACACGTCGTCTCTTCGTGGTAGCGCAAGATGCTATTGTGACTGAGTCAGATTGTAAGACCAAGGCCGGTGTGCGTATTGGACGCGTATCTGCTTCAGGTATTGAAATTGCTTTCTCAAAGGCTATCAAAGGACGTATTCTTTCTGAAGATGCTGTCGACTCTAAGGGTCGAGTTATCTTCCCTAAGGGTCACCTATTGACTCGTCTTGAGGCGCTCGTAGTTGAAGAATCTACCACTGAATCAGTAGTAGTTCGTTCACCAATGACTTGTAAGACTCTACGTGGTGTTTGTCAGCACTGTTATGGTATTGACCTAACAACCAACCAGATGGTTGATGTTGGAGAAGCGGTAGGAACTGTAGCTGCCCAAGCGATTGGAGAGCCAGGTACTCAGCTCACTATGAACACTAAGCATGCCGGAGGAGCTGCGTCAGTTGGTGGAGACGTAACTTCTGGTTTGCCACGTGTAGAAGAAGTATTTGAAAAGCGTCAACCAAAGATTCCTGCTGTAGTCTCAAAGGCTGAAGGACTCGTGGTAGACATCCGAACTGAAGGACGTGAAAAAGTCATCGTAGTTGCGCCAGACATGAACGCAAAGGGTGCACCAAAGAAGAAGGACAACATTGAGTACGAAGTTCACTACCGACGTGTGGTAACTGTTTCAAAGGGTGACACAGTCATCTCTGGACAGCTCCTCACTGATGGTTCTGCACTCCTACCAGAGCTCTTCAAGTTTGGTGGACAGGAAGTGACTCAGGACTACATCATTTCTGAAGTAAACAAGATTTACGAACTCCAGGGTGTGACCATTGCCCGTAAGCACATTGAGCTTATCGTTAAGCAGATGATGTCACGTGTAAAGATTACTGCCTCAGGAGATAGTCCATTTACAGTTGGAGACGTTGTAGAAGAATGGATCTTCGTAGAAGCTAACAACAAGCTTAAGGAGGAAGGAAAGGAGGTAGCCAAGGCTGACAAGCTCATCTTGGGTATCACCGAAACCTCACTCTCACGTAAGAGTTTCCTATCAGCTGCATCGTTCCAGAACACTACTCGTGTTCTCATCAACGCCGCTGTGAAGGGAAGTCATGACAACCTTGCTGGTCTAATGGAGAACGTTATCATCGGAAAACTTATCCCAGCTGGCTCAGGCTTCAAGGGAAGTAAGAAGTACGATATGATTGAAACTATCGAGAAGCACCGCTAAATTTAGCTGACTAACTGCTAAACACTAACCAATAAAAACCCCGCACTATCCAGCGCGGGGTTTTTATATACGTTCACTATTCCAATCGATTGGAATAGTGAAAACCTTTCGGTTAACCGAAAGGTTTTCAAATACCCCCATTTAAATGGGGGTATTTGAAATAAAACAAACCCCGCGCAAGCAGGGCTTGGCGGGGGGTGAGCGGAGTCAGGTCTTGATGATGCCGTATTTGATGTCGTGACGCAAAATCAGGAAGAAAGAAACTGGCGCAATCATGAGCCAGAAACAGACCTCCATAAGTGACAGGTCACACTCATGGTCGTGCCAGAGGTCGTCAAAGGTGACATATAGGCAGACCAAGTAAACGAAGAGTATGGTGCCGAAATAGGTAGTTTCCATAGTCGTTACAAGCTGTGGGTTTTTTGATAGGCCGACTTACGCCAGAAGTCAAAATGTTCGTAGCGAAAGAAGCAGTACACCATCAGGCAGAAACTGAGCGGTGCCAGAATGACAAAGAATGCCTTCTGCCACCAAGCCAGTTCTTCCTGGCTCTTCAGTTCCAGAAAAATCATCAGGAACAAAAAGAGGTAAATCACCACAGCGGACATTTGGTTATCGGTCAGGCTCAAGATATTTCTCCGTAGATGAACAAAATTTGTCAGGCCATATAATTACACAAAGTATCTATAAGTCAACCCTGGTGCGCCCATCTGACACTTGCAGTATAATGACCGCACTAGTATGAATGACTCGGTCCAGCAAATCAAAGATAGACTAAATATCATTGATGTTATTACACCCTATGTGCAGCTACAAAAAGCGGGTAAACACCTGAAAGCGTGTTGTCCATTCCATACCGAAAAAACTCCGTCGTTTAACGTCTCACCGGAGCGTGGGATGTACCACTGCTATGGCTGCGGAGCAGGAGGAGATATGTTTACCTTCATCCAAGAGATTGAAGGTGTAGACTTCAAAGAAGCGCTAAAGATTCTGGCTGCCAAGGCAAATGTGGAGCTGGTTCCGGTCTCGCCACAAAAGAAGTCTGAACGTGATCGTCTCTACGCCATTCTTGATGACGCAACAACTTTCTATGAGTCTTGCTTGCCTGGTGCTAAAATCGCCACCGAGTATCTCGAGAAGCGGGGACTGACCGCAGCAACCATCGCTAAGTGGCGGATTGGCGTCGTGTCTGGGCCGCCAAAAGACGGTTGGGCGGTGGTAAAGGAGCATTTACTCACAAAGGGCTACACTGAGGCAGAAATGCTTAAGGCGGGGCTTATAAAGCTGAGTGATAAAGGAAAAGACTCATACGATGTCTTCCGTAATCGCATCATGTTTCCACTCTTTGACCAGAGTGGGCGAGTGGTTGGATTTTCTGGCCGGACGTTAGAGGTTGGTGACGATATTCCGAAGTACGTAAACTCACCTGAGACAGATTTGTACAAAAAGTCCGAACTCCTCTATGGCTACGACAAGGCCAAACAGGGGATTCGCCAGCTAGACTTCTCACTCATTGTGGAAGGGCAGTTTGATGTGGTAATGAGTCACCAGGCGGGCTATCACAATACGGTGGCCGTGTCTGGTACTGCTCTCACGGCTGAACACGTGCATCTGCTTGAGCGTTTTTCAAATCGCGTAGTTCTTTCACTGGATTCTGATAAGGCCGGCATTGCGGCCGTGAAGCGATCGGCAGACCTAATGCTTCGCCGTGGGTTGGATGTAAAGGTCGCACTTTTGATTGGCGGCAAAGATCCAGCAGACATCATTCTCCGTGACCCACGGGAATTTAAACATTTAATTGGTAAGTCGATGCATGTGATTGAGTTTTTGCTTCATGTACTCATCACTCAAAATCTCGACGAGCGAACACTTAAGCTGCGGGCACGGGAAGAAGTGTTGCCATACATTGTGCTTCTGCCAAACTACATCGACCAAGACCACTTTGAAGGTAAGGTGGCTGAGGCACTGAAGACCACCAAAGAAGCTATTCATATGGAAGTAGAACGTATCCGCGAGAGTAAACAAGCAACGACACCAGAAGCAGTTAAGGTGGTGACTAAAGAAAAAATTACCGTACCTGACGGCAAACAACGTTATCTATCTGACCTTACGTATTTAATTGGCATACTGCCCGTATTTGAGAGTGGTGTGGCCGATAAATTTAAAGGTGCCTTAGCTGCCATTACTGGCGAGGATTTTGCTGCTCTTGAGTCGCAAGTAACAGCTCCAGCCAAGGCTGAGGTGCTGTTTCGGATTGAGTCATTTATCGATAAAAACCCACGTAAGGTATTTGAAGAGGAGTGTGTTCATACGCTAAACCGCTTCCGGGAACTGGTAATTAGGAATCGCCTTAAGCATGCTCGTGAAGAGCAGGGAAGGCTCGGTCAGGAAGGCAATGATGTTGAGGCCCTGGCTCTCCTTAAGACCATCGGCGAACTCCAACAAACCCTCCAAGTCGAACCCTATACAAAAGATATTTTAAAGGCTAAATAATAAGCCAGGACTAGACATTTTCTAATTTTTCTGTATAGTTGTTGAACTATGCCTACCAAGAAGGCCATAAAAAAAGCAGTCAAAAAAACGGCCAAAACCGTTCCTAAAAAAACAACTAAGCCAGCCACCAAAAAGGTGAAGGCTAGTGTAAAAAAAGCAGTAAAGAAAGTCGTAAAGAAGGTTGCCAAAAAAGCAGTTAAACCTGCTGCCAAAAAAGTCACTAAGCCTACCACTAAGAAAGTGAAGGCTGTTTCTAGTAAACCAGTTAAGAAAGCTGTGGCGGTGGTAAAGAAGGCAGCTGCACCAAAACCAGTTAAGAAAGTAGCGCTGACTAAGAGTGAGAAAATTCTCGAACTCAAGGCCGCTGAACTGATGAAGCTTGGTCGCGAACGAGGATACGTCACTTACGATGAACTCCTGCGTTCATTCCCAGAAATCGAAAAGGATATCGCGTTTCTAGACGTGCTCTATGATCGTTTCTCAATTGCTGGTATCGACGTACTACAAAGTGGCGGAATGCTCGGAGATGATCCAAGTATCGATATCATTGCGCAGAAGAACGCGTTTAAGCGAAGCGATAGTGGGTACGACTCAATTCAGATGTACCTACGAGAAATTGGACAGTATCCACTCTTGAATGCTCAAGAAGAACGGGTACTAGCCAAGCGTATTGTGGATGGAGACGAAGAAGCTCGTAACTTGCTGGCGCGCGCCAACCTACGCCTCGTGGTATCTATTGCCAAGAAGTACGTTGGACGTTCACCAGACCTTACACTTCTAGACTTGATTCAGGAAGGTAACCTTGGTCTCTTTAAGGCAGTAGATAAGTTTGACTTCACTAAGGGCTTTAAGTTTTCTACTTACGCTACCTGGTGGATTCGCCAAGCTATCACTCGAGCCCTGGCTGACCAGTCACGTACAATTCGTATCCCAGTGCACATGGTTGAGACTATGGCTAAGTACAAACAAGTATCACGTCGACTCTCACAAGACCTAGGTCGCGATCCAATGCCAGAGGAAATTGCTACTGAAATGGGAGTTGAAGTAGAGAAGGTATACCAGATTGAAAAGATTAGTCAGGATACAATCTCACTTGAACTACCGGTTGGAGACGATGATGACCGATCACGACTTTCAGACTTTATCTCAGACGATAAGATTGTCTCACCGGATCAAGAAGTGGCCCACAGTATTTTGACCGACCAGATTACCGAAATTCTAGATACTCTTTCAGAGAAGGAGCGAAAGATTCTCGAGATGCGACACGGACTTCTAGATGGAACGTATCACACCCTTGAGGAAGTAGGAAAGGAGTTTGGAGTAACACGTGAGCGTATTCGCCAGATTGAAGCTAAAGCCCTGGAGAAGATTCGCCAACACGAGAAGGCCCGCAGACTGAAATCTTACTAAGTAAGATTTCATATAAAAAACCAGCCCTGGGAAGGGCTGGTTTTTTATCTGCGGCCACCTGAAAAATATAATCACACCAAAGGTGTTCATTATTTTTCACGGCAAGGCGCCTTAAATCTTACTAAGTAAGATTTGAACAAACAAAAAAACGAGCACCTGTGATAGGTGCTCGTTTTTTTTGATGCTAGTGTTGTGCGTCTTGCAGTTCTTCTTTGAGAGTAATGTAAAGCTTTGGGGTAATGAGTTGGCGTTCGTATAATTTATGCAATGTAGACTCTTCAATTTTGTGTACAGTCTGAGTAGCTAGAGTTCGTGAAAGACGCTTGTGTATCTCAGGGTGGGTAGCTGCTAGGTCGTTCATCTTCTTCTCTGATTGGGTGCGGAAGTTAGCATAGAGATCGAGTACATGAGCGAGTGCCTCAGCGTTAAATATATGTTCAGCACTTCCTTTATCGACATCAGTCAATTCCTTTAGTACCTTACGTGAGATGATAGTCTGCGCGCGGTAGTACATATATAGATTAATAGTCATTTCTTCCTCGGTTTTTGGTTTGAGGAATTTTCTAATGCTACTTGCCATTACTTCAAACACATCTTTTCCGTCGGTGTGGATAGACATGTTCGGAGCTAGGTTTCCGACCTCAACTGCTTCAAGTTGAAGTTGGAGTTTACCAGTTAGACGGCGATAAACAGATTCATTAACTTCATTATGGTGATATAGCTCTTTGAGGTGTTTCTTCTCGATACCGATAGCAAACATGCGTAGCACACGGAGAGAAAGTTCGCTCGTGTCTGCTGATTTTAGACTTTGGCAAGCATCGTCATATTTTGCAGTGTGATTAGAACAGAATTCATCAGCCACAACTTCATCAATGTAACCGCGTTCACTATAGCGTTTGATTCGCTCTTGTACTTTGTGATGTATAAGGGCCCGGGCTTCTTGAGCCTCTACCTTTTCGATGTCAGTGAGTGCGTCTAGCTTTAGCTTACGCATAAAGGTTTGGATGGTAGTAGCTTTTATAAACAGGGTGGCAAAGATACAGCCAACTGTGAGTGAAAGTAAGAAGTCTTTTGGTGACATTGAGAGACTCCAACCTGCAAAGGTAAGGTCGTTTGGTATAAGTAACACCATGGTTACTGCTAGTGCGCCACGGAGTGAGCCCCAAGATAAGAGGTGTTGCCAAGCCATCGGCACCTTAGTTTCTTTAGCGGTAAAGGCATTAAATAGTCCAACTACTGGATAGATAGAGATGGCTCGAGCGATAGCTACTACCAGAATAGTAACTAGAACTACCATAATCATCGAAACATCAAGGGTTGGTACATTTACAAAGAGAACACCAATCAAGATGAAGATGAGGGAGTTGGCCATAAAGGCGAGTTGACCCCAGAGGTTTTCGACGAATTCTTCAGCGCGTGGGTGAATCTTGCTGCGGCCGTAGTTACCCATAAGTAGAGCGGCTACTGTGGTCGCGATAATAGGTGAGATAGCTAGGTGAAGGTTTCCGAAATGCATGTGGTGTGAGAGGACTTCAGCCAAAATAAATGTTACGTGAGCCAGTACGATAGTAAGAGTAATACTGGCTATTTCGTTTTCACGAGCAAGTCCAACAAGCTTAGTAAAGATTCCGCCAATCAAAATACCGAAGAGTACACCGCCAACCATCATAGAAGTGAAAGAAATAAGTCCTTCAATTACAGTGTCCGCACCGTGATAACCAAAGCGAGCAACTTCAAGGAGGACCAAAAATAGCGCCACCGCCGTTGCGTCATTAAAAAGACTTTCTCCTTCAAAGATAAGAGAAAGTCTACGAGGGGCACCATATTCTTTAAATAGAGCTAGTACGGCTACTGGGTCAGTGGCTGAAATAAGAGCACCGAAGAGTAGAGTTACGATAAATGGTACTGGTAAGCCCAAGAAAGCCAAAATGAAGTAGAGGGCTACACCAATGACTGCGGTTGATACCAATAGACCAATGATAGATAAGATAAGAATTATCTTTGTGTCCTCTACCATGCGACGGACATTTATATTGTAAGCAGACTCAAAGATAAGAGTTGGCAAGAGTAGATAGAAGAGTAGTTCAGGAGTAAGGCTAAACTCGGTAAAAAAACTAAACGCTGGGAATTGAGCAATGAGTCCTAAGAAAAGACCAATTACTACCAAGAAAACAGTGTGTGGGAGTCGTACACGCTTGGCCCAAAAGATAGCGAGACTGGAGATGCCTAGCATAGCAAAAATAGCGAGAGTGGCATTGGCGGTGAGCATAAAGTGGTTTTTTACATTGAGAATTAAGCTGCTACTATACTCCGGCCGTTGATACCTGGCAAGTACACTTATACCGATTGGGGGAAAAGTGTTTTGGATTGGTTTTTGTGATTTTATTCAGGCATTTTGGACCAATTTGGCAGCTCTGGGCAGTATAAAGTGGTATACTCGAGCCATGAAAGTAGCTAAATCAAACCCGGTATTTGAGGAAGCCCTAAAGGCCCTTAATCAAGCCCAAAGGCAGGCGGTTGATACCATTGATGGTCCAGTTATGGTTATTGCTGGCCCTGGTACGGGCAAGACTCAAATTTTGACGCTGCGGATTGCCAACATACTACTCCAAACTGATACTAAGC
>CAZBJN010000029.1:0-12952 GCA_964492305.1 uncultured Candidatus Saccharibacteria bacterium
GAAGCCGGTCCAATTATTAACACCGGGTGTTTCCAAGCTATTGATTAGATAACGGGCCATTAGAATTAAGAAAAGATAAAGCCAAAAGAACGGGGCCTTCTAGTTTGGAGTCAGGACCTTATATTTCACCGCAAGATCGGGTCGGTTTGTACTCTGATAAAGAGTATGAAGCATATATTGAAGAGTGGGCATTTCATACGCTTAGAAATAGGGGTTACGAAGATGTGGAGCGTGTGACTGGGCCGGGTGATATGGGCATTGATGTAATTGCTTATAAAGACAAAAAAACAACTCTATTTGAAAATTACCAATGTAAGCACTACGCAAAACAGCTCACCCCAGCAGTGGTTTGGGTTGAAATAGGGAAGATGGTCTACTATTCATACACTCAACAGATTAATTATCCAGAAAAATACTATTTTGTAGCACCAAAAGGTGTCAGTGCAGGCCTTAAACTTTTACTGCGTGACCCTATTAAGTTGCGAAAAGGTTTAATTGATCATTGGGAGAAAAAATGTAAAAAAGAGATTTCAAAAAAAGTCACCATCGATTTAACTGATGACCTAAAAAAACATATCAACGCTCTGGATTTTTCTATATATGACTCTATACAGCCGTTAGAAGTACTTGAAGATTTAAGAGGTACAAATGTCTACATTGAACGTTTTGGAGGTGTTTTGCCAGAACGGCCGGAATATGAAAAACCTACTTCGCATATAAAAAGCATCGAAATGGTATATGTAACACAGTTGCTTGATGCGTACTCTGATCATTCGGGGACGAGGATCTGTTCTCTAGAAGATTTGAAAAAAAATGAGTCATACCTGGAACACTTTGCAAGGTCTAGGTTTGCTTTTTATGATGCTGAAGCTCTAGAAAGATTTTCTAGAGATACGCTTTTCCCTAACAGTACTTTATTTGAGGATCTTAAAGAAGAGGTATATCAGGGCGTTGTTGATCTATTGAATTTAAGTACTGAAGATGGCTACAGTAATGTTGTAAAAGTTACACAAGAGGCCATAAACATGCCTTTAGACAGTAGTCCAATTAAGATGTATCTCACTAACCCAGTGAGAAAAGGTGTGTGTCATCAGCTAGCTAATAACAACAAATTGAAGTGGGTAAAGGTAAGAAAGAAAGAATATGAAAAATAAAATCTTTAATTCTCCTATAGAGATCGGCCTGAGAACTTTGTATGTTTTAAGTACTCTGAAGGACTTTCAGTCCGACTTACAAAGGCTCGTATACTATGACTACTTTCTGATTCATTCTGGAGACGTTGAAAATGGCCCTAAAAGCTTGCATCCGTCTACTCCATTTAGATCTGGAGAAATTGCTGTTAAAAGAGAATTGATTAAGAAAGGTCTACAATTAATGCATTTGAAAGGGCTGGTTGAAGTTAATTTTACTCCAAAGGGACTTTTTTACTCTGCCACCAAGAGAGGGGAAGAGCTCGTTTTTGAATCTAACGATATCTACAGTTCAAAGCTTCGGAAGACGGCATTGTGGCTACATAAAAAGTTCGAACTTATGAGTGATAAAAAACTACGAGATTTTGTCTCCAGCAACATTCAATCTTGGGGGACTGAATTTTCATCTTATGTGAAATAGGTATGGTGGGGTTTTATCTTAAAAAATTTCGGGCAGAAAAAACTAACGGAAAATATTCTGAGGTTGTTTTCCAGAAAGGTCTCAATGTAATTTCTGGACCCTCTAGTACTGGCAAATCCTTTATCTTTCAGTGTATAAATTATTTACTCGGTTCATCAAAAAAACCAAAGGATATCCCCCAAGCAAAGAAGTATGAATATCTATACCTTGAGATCGAAACCTACAATGGCGACATTTACACTATTCGAAGAAAGAGGGGAGACAATGATGTCACGGTCATAAAAGGTGATGCTGATTTTGCAATGAAGGCTATTACTGAGGGTGTCACTTTAAGTTCTAAAAAATTAAAGAAAGGCTCTAAGGATGAAGATTTAACTTCGTTCCTGCTCAGACTTTCTGGCTTGTCTAAACAGATGCAATTAAGTACTAATGTTAGAAACTCTAAGGGTGAATTAAGTTTTCGCGATATTGCAAAAGTAATTTTACTAGATGAGCTCGATATCCAGGCTGAGAACTCACCTCTTACAAGTGGTGATCAAATGAAACTCACAAGAGAGCAATCTGTATTCAAGATGCTACTTACCGGAGAAGACGATTCAGATTTAATAGAAATCCCGGATCCTCAGATCGCTAGAAACAAAATAAAATCAAAACTTGAACAGATAGAGTCTACGCTTGCAAGGTTATCATCAAAAAAAGAAGATTTTGAAAGACGTAAAATTATAACACCGGATAGCTTAACTTTTGAAAAAGTAATAGAACAGCTTGCAGAACTGGAAAAGCAAATTGAACAATATACTATCGATAGGTCACAATTACTGGTAGAAAAAAATAAATTATCGAATTCTATTAACGGCGATACTCAGCTATTAAGTAGATTTAAGATCCTAGAGGAACAATATTTGATTGATATAGAAAGAATAACTTTTATTTTGACTGGTACAGAACAGGTGGATAATATAGACATTGGTAAATGTAATTGCGTGCTTTGCGGTGCTGAGCTAAATAAAGAAAAAGGACTTAAGATCAATAATGATGAATATCTTGCGTCGTTAGGGTTTGAAAAGATGAAAATAACTGGTAGTTTGGACGATCTACGATCAACAATTTCTGATCTGCACAAATCTGTCGATAAAAATACAACCCGCATTCATCAGGTTGAAGCACAGATTGAAAAGATTGAAACGAAGATCAGACATGATTTGGATCCGGTAAAAAACTCTCTTTCAGGCAAGGTTAAAGATTTGGTTTTAACAGAGAGATTACTATCTAAAGATGAGCAGATTTGCATTGAGATTAAAGAAAATGAGAATGAGAAAGCTATATTAAAGCAAGAATTGGCCCAAGTTCTAAAAGAAGGTTCAAGACCTGAGCCAAACAGAAAGCCTATTCTAGAATTTGAAGAGAGAATTCAATCGCTACTGCGTGAGTGGCAATTTATTAATTCAACAGCAACTGTTTCTTTTGATTATAGTAATTTGGATCTTTCAATAAATGGCAGCGGAAGGGCTATAGATGGAAAAGGCAAGAGGTCATTAATCGCAGCTGCTTATCTGATAGCTTTCATGATTTATTGTGTTGAAAAAGAACTTCCTCATCCTGGTTTTGTAATGATTGACTCCCCTTTGACACCTTACAGGGACAGTGATGAGGTGAGCGAAAACGACCGATTAAGTGATAAGGTGCACAAATCATTTTATGAAAACCTATCAAAGTTGCCCCAAAATATGCAACTTATTGTGATTGAGAACAAGGATCCATCTATCGGAGTCACTGAAAATATTCACTATGAACATTTCACGAATAAGAAAGGGGAAGGTAGACAAGGATTTATCATTGAAGAAGAGAATGAATAGAATTGGCATCCTCAGAGGAAAAGGGGACGGGGACAATAAAACCTCATATTCTGTTTTGTAATTTTAAATCAAACTAAAACCGCCTGATGGCGGTTTTAGTTTGCTTCATTTTCGTTTAATTACAATGAGTTTTTTGCAACAATAAATTCATTTAACATCGCTAGATATTGATCTACGATTTTTGGTTGGATTTTGCCGTGATGGAATGGCTTGGCGACACCTTTGTTGGCAATGATGGTATCCACTTGATCAAAAAAGAAACCATCTGGTGTAGCGATGAAGAGGGCGGCGTGTCGCCAGGACTTTTCTATCTCCTTGGCAATTGCGTTTACTTTGCCATTAGTTCTTTTGGCCATGTATTTAATTTCCACTAAGGTCACATTGTGGGTGTCTTCGTTTACTATCGCATAGTCTGGTGCTTTGCGAACAATTTCTATCATTGCTTTAGCATCTTCGCTCTTGGGAGCTTTGGCTAGTTGGTGGACCACTTTTTCGTAGCCGAATTCTAGTACTGTGTAGCCTTTAGTGTTGTGTATCATCTGTTCAAAGATAATTTCGGCAATCTTTCCCTTGATCAGTTCGTGGGTGAATTTGATGTTATTCATATTCTGAAATTATACCTTTTGTGTAGTCATTCTATATAGATAACTTGAAGAAATGGGGGAGTAGGTGTACAATTCACACTAATATGTCACAAAAAGCCCCAGATAAATTAAGGTTTGCCGCGATGGCGGTGGATGTGGTTTTGTTTGCTGTAGTGGATGGGAAGCTGTCGGCCCTCCTCGGTGAAGTAAATCGTCCACCGTACTACACCAATATTGAAGCCTTTATCGGTGGGTTGATTGAGGCTAATGAAACGGCGGAGGTGGCGCTCGAACGTCATATCAGAAGTAAGGCTGAGCTAAAGAAAGCGTACACTGAGCAGTTGTATACCTTTAGTGAGATTGAGCGTGATACTCGCAATCGGGTGATTTCTATCAGTTACCTCGGGCTTGTGCGCCCTGATGCTTTGAAGCAAGAACTGGGGGAGGGACTACGCTGGTGTGAAGTCAAGAAGCTGCCAAAGCTCGCGTATGATCATGATGAAATGTATAAGGTGGCGATTAGTAGGCTTAAGGGGAAGATTTCTTATACCAACATCGCGCAGTACTTACTGCCAAAAGAATTTACACTCTCTGAACTCCAGGCAGTCTACGAACTAATCCTAGGTAAGGAGATTGATAAGCGAAACTTTAGAAAGAAGATTATTGCGCTTGATATGGTGGTAGAGACGGGTGATATGCAGCAGGGGGTGAAGAATCGTCCAGCTGCTCTGTACCGATTTGCCTCAGAGAAACTAACTGAACTTTCACTCGTAATCTAATAAGAAGGGAAGAGCGGCCGCAAGGCCGCTCTTTTGCTGTCTGTAAATAGTGTAGTTTTGACAATAAGTATTATCTGTATCGTAACTTAGTGTAGTGTTGACACTAATATAAGTGAGGAGTACATTAGTGTCAGATATACACAAAGTACTTCATCCAAACAAATGGTCGAAGTATCCGTTCTTTGACAGAAAGGAAATAATTATGAGCAATGCCCTTGAGGTCGTACGCGACCAGTTTGCGAAAGCGAGTCGGTTTGCCGATGTCTTTGGGTCACTTACAGGAGTAGACATTGAGGCGAAGAAGCGAGTGCTCAAGAAGCAATACGCTGTCCTCGCCAAGATGACTCACCCGGACCGGGTGAGTGCTCCTGAAGTGGCTCTCGCTACAGCGGTGTTTGCCGAACTGTCTACCCTCTACCGCCGGGCGCAAGATGCGCTTGCGGCCGGGGTCTACGACAACAGCTTCATCCCTTCACGGGGTGGGGCGGCTAGTACCAAGGTGACCGTCTCAGCCGGTACGGCAACGTACCAACTCGATGTGGAAGCATATCGGGAGGGAGACTTCTCGAACATCCACTTGGGTGAAGCGGCGGATGGGTCAAAAATCTTTGCGAAGATCGCGGCTGATCCCACGCTGAATCCCTACTTGGTCGGTGAAGCCAACCTGCTGGCGCAAGCCAGTAAGTCGGCGGCTCTGAAGGGTATTCTCCCGTTTTTGCCCAAGCTCCTTGATTCGGTCATTTTGACCGAAGCTGGGAACGAGCAGTACCGGGTGAACCTCTATGAGTACAAGCCAGGGTTTGTCTCGCTTACTGAAATCAAAAACGCTTTTCCGGGAGGACTTCCTCCTGAAGATGCGGCTTGGATTTTTAGGCGAGTACTGGGGCAGACGCTCGCAGCGAATATGCTGGGGGTTGTCCATGGGGCGATTGTGCCAGATCACGTTCTGGTGAATCCTCTGACACACGAACCTCTTCACATCGGCTGGGCGCACGCTATAGAGCGGCCCGCCGAGCGAAATGCCAAGCTCACCACGGTCATTGACCGGTGGCGAGATTGGTATCCACCCGAAGTCTTTGCTCGCGAAGTGCCGTCTCATCAAACCGACCTCTACATGGCCGGCAAGACGATGGTTTACCTTCTTGGGGGAGATGTGGCTCGCGACAGATTCCCGAGCCATGTGCCAGAGCCATTGGTGCAATTGGTGCGGCGATGCCTTGAGACGAAAGTCGAGAAGCGTCCCCGCGATGCCTTTGCACTCATGCAAGAGTTCACGAAAGTGATAGACAAGCTCTGGGGCAGGAAATATCGGCCGCTTCGGCTGCCGTAACTGTGAATCTAAACTGTAACGCAAGGAGAGTATCATGGGTGGTGGAACTTGGGACAGCGGCGCCTATTCAGCCGCAACTTCTGCTCGTCGCGCCTCTGGCATCGACGATTTCGACTACACCAACAAGGTGCGGTCGGGTACGGTATCGGGTATCCACCCGACGCTTGACCCACTCGGGATGAAGAACCCGGACTCGAGCAAGTATCGGTTCCCGCTTCGCGAGAGCCGAGACAGCGATGAGCACCCGGATTCGATTCCGATTGCGATGATCTTTGATGTGACTGGTTCGATGCACTCGATTCCGACGGTGCTGCAGCAAAAGCTGTCGCGCCTGATGGACGTGGTCATCGACAAGGCCGGCATTCCTGATCCGCAAGTACTGGTGGGCGCCGTCGGCGACTCCATCAGTGACCGGTATCCGCTCCAGGTGGGGCAGTTCGAGTCGAGCAACCTGTTTGATGAACAACTGCGCAACATCATCCTCGAAGGTGGTGGCGGTGGCCAAAGCATGGAATCCTATGCGCTGGCCTACCGCTTTGCGGCTGACCACACGGCCACCGACGCGTTTGAAAAGCGCGGCAAGAAGGGCTACCTCTTCACCATGGGTGACGAGAAGCCCTGGCCAACGGTCACTGCCGCTGACGTCTCACGCCTGTTTGGGGTCGAGGCATCAGAAGACGAGACGGTGGAAAGTCTCATTGCTCGGGCCTCCGAGCGGTGGGAAATCTTCCACCTCTTCTCGCTTGATGGCAGCTACCGCAACGACAAGCAAGTGCATGACACCTGGCGCAAGCTCTTGGGTGAACGGCTCGTGATGGTCGAGGATTCGTCCTTGGTGTGCGAAATCATTGCTGGTATCGTCCACATGATGGAAACGGCCTACGACGTCGATCGAGTGGTGGGTGACATCGGCCTCTCGGGTGCGGCCGCTTCAGCAGTGAAGAACGCACTCGTGCCAGTCGGAACCAGTTCTTTGGTCGCCAAGCGGCAAGCCAGCGCGAGCGGCGCCCTCAAGAAGGGTGGAGCTGCCAGGGGTGGCGTGTCGCGGATCTGACAAATCAGTTCCTTAACGTAACTGCGGCGACACCAATGGTGTCGCCGCTTTCTTTATCTCAAACTATGGAGCATATATCATGCATGCATCAATTGTGACTGACCTTGGCTTTGGTGATGCTGGTAAAGGCACCATGGTCGACTACTTGGCCCGCCAGACTTCTCAGGCAGTCATTGTTCGCTTCAACGGCGGCGCTCAGGCCGCACACAACGTCCACACCACTGACGGGAAACATCACACGTTTTCTCAGTTCGGCAGTGGCATGCTCGTCCCTGGTACACGGACGTTTCTCTCGCACCATGTGCTGTTTGATCCGTTTGCGCTTCGGAACGAAGCGGACGCACTCTCAAAGCTCGTCCCCGGCGACCCACTCTCTCGGGTGATTGTCGATGGGGGTGCACTCACGGTTACGCCGTTTCAAAAGGCAGTCAACCGGGTGCGGGAATCGCTTCGTGGAGCGGGACGTCACGGCAGCGTGGGTATGGGTATCGGTGAAACGATGGCCGACATGCTCACGTTTCCGGAATTGGCGGTCTACGCGCACGACCTGCGTGACCTGCCGCTTTTGTTTCAAGAGCTCAAGCGGCAACAGGAGCTCAAGCAAGCAGAGTTTGGTGAAAGGTTGGCGGTTGTGGCTGAATCTGGTGTTTTGCCAGAGGAGGTGCGACTCCTGTCTGATCCGAACGCTCCGCGGTACATCGCCGAGACGATGGTCGAGCTCTCACGCCGGTTTACTCTTGGCTCGATGAGTATCCTCAAGCGCCTCTCGTACGAGCATCCGCTCATCTTCGAAGGTGCACAAGGTATCTTGATCGACGAGTGGCACGGCTTCCATCCGTACACCACCTGGAGTACAAGCACCAACAAAAACGCCAACGCGCTCTTGCGTGACTTGGGCTACCTGGGGCAGGTTACTCGCTACGGCGTGGTGCGGGCATATAGCACCCGTCATGGGCCAGGACCGTTTCCAAGCGAAGACCAAGGACTCACCATGGCCTTGCCAGACACGCACAACGTGTTTGGTCGGTGGCAGGGTGGGTTTCGGGTGGGGTGGCTTGATCTGCCACTCACGCGCTACGCGCTTGCGGTATCGGAAGGCACCGACACCATTCTGCTCACGCACCTTGATCGGTGGGCTCAGTTGGGAGAGAAGAAGGTGGTGACTGCCTACGCAGTTGAGGCATCGGCATTGTCCACGCGTGAGCGAGCGGCGATTGTCGAAATGAAGGTGGCACGCCCAGTGGCAGGGAAGGTGTATATTGGTTCCTTCAAGATGAAGGAGACGCTCGAAGACTTGACCTACCAGGAGATGCTCGGAGACATACTCGGAAAGTCTGAGCCAGTCTTTGAGTACACTGAGCTTTTGGGTGAGGCGTACGCGGACTTTGTCGGTACGCGCCTTGGTCTCCCTGTCGGGGTGACTTCGTATGGGCGCACTGCTGCTGAGAAGCGCGAGCGGCTGTCACTTATGATGGCTGCCTGAACAGTTCTTTGAACCACAACCATAAACCGGACGCTTGCGTCCGGTTTTTTATGTGTAGGAATTTTGAATAAAAGAAAACCCCGCCTAGGCGGGGTTTGGTTGTGGGTCTGGTTTAGTTGAGGAGTTGTCCGGGCGGCATTGATTCGAGGTGGCAGACATACACCCCGTCCTTGCCTAAGGCCACTAGACGAGCGTTGTTGGTGGGTAGTTCCCGAGCGAGGGACAGTTGTAGTTCGGGAAGTACTTCCAGTATCGGTGCCAACACCGTTGTGTCTGTCGCACAGCAGGCGATTCTGCCTGGGGTGATAGGTTCATTGGTCAGCCAGGGAATCAGGTCTGCCCATTCCGAATCGGGTTCAATGCAAAGAACCACAATCTCCTCCAGGCTAAGTCCACGTAGTGTTGCCGTTTCATAAACAAGACTAGACAGCATTGTTGTTTGGAGACTAACAAATTTTTTCATCAGATACTCCCATGTGTGATTAAGATAGGCGGCTATACTCCATAAGAATATCGCCAGCGGTAACCGTCTCTCCGTCCGGGTCCTCGAAGAAGCAGAGCAGTCTGGCTCGGCCAGGCTGGCAGATATCCAAAATATCTTCTGCCATAAGCGGATGGTTCTTGGCTGCGTATTCACACAGGAGCCAAGAGCAGAAGCCGGTAGCAAAACGCTGATGCGGGTTCGGGAGAAAGGCCGCTTTGGGGTAATTGGTTGCTTCCGAAAAAGCTTCAGCGTGAGCCGACCAAGTTGATTTGGTGTCAAAAACAAATATGACTGGCGGGCTGAACCTTTGGCTCGCAATTGAAGCCAGGCGTTGAAGTTCATCGATGCGAGCTGCCATCTCTTTGGCGATCGGGGGCACTGTTCGTCTAAACATGGTTTCCTCCAAATGGTTGAAAGAGCAGGATTTAAGCAAGAGTAGTCGGAAAAGGGTTGATTGTAAAGCCGCCTGCTAATTAAGGGAAAGGGGCAGGAGTAATTAAATTTTGTCTCACTCGTTTAATTGCGTATAATTATTAGCTATTAAAGATAAATACATAATTTATGGGTAAGATAACTATTATTATTGGTGGGTTGATTATTTTGGTGGCTGGCTGGTTGTTGTTTAGTGCAGATAATAACAAGGTAGAAGTTCCGGCTGGCGCCAATGTGGAGCAAGAGCAAGTTATGGATGAAGATGATGCGGATGAACGCACGGCTATTACAGCTGGTTCATACGCGGTTGATACTGAAAAGAGTATTGTTAATTGGTCTGGCAAGAAGCCACTAATTGATGGGTACATAAACACTGGAGAAATTAGTTTGTCTGAAGGTTCAATAGAAGTTTTGGAAAATGATGCTACTGGTTCGTTTGTTATTGCGATGGACACACTAACAGTAGGTCTAACAGCTAAGAAGCCAGACCAAGAAACAGCCCTAGAGGGACACCTAAAAGGTGACCGTTGGTTTGATGTGGTGGCCTATCCAACTGCCACTTTCGTAATTAACGAATTAACTCCTAAGGCAGATAGTGCTACAACCTTCACTTATACAATCGAAGGAGACTTAACTCTCAAAGGTCAGACACACCCAGTTTCTTTTGATGCAGTTATTTACGAGAACGCTGATGGCACAATCAGAGCAGAAGCGGTCACAGAAATTGATAGAACCAAGTGGGGGATTACTGCTGGTTCAGCTTCATTCTTCGATAACCTAGCAGACAACGCCATTGATAATATGATTGCTCTCTCATTTACTCTCGTGGCAACAAAGCAATAGTTCTAAAGATCTAGAAATAACAAAACCACCCGATAGGGTGGTTTTGTTTTGTTTTGATTAGAATTTAAGCGTCACGCTTGAAAAATCGTAAATTTGTGATATAATCATAAACAATGAATAACTTTAAACCAGGAGGACAAAGGAATCGTAAAGAATTTCTTGGTGGTCGCCCTAAGTCAGATGCGAATTATGGACCGAAGAAACGATTTGAAAGCAACGACCGAGGACCGCGGCGTGATGATCGTGGTGGTGAACGAAAAATAGAACTATTTACTACTGCTTGTACTACTTGTGGTAAGTCATGTGAGGTACCTTTCAAACCAGATGGTACTAAGCCAGTATTGTGTCGGGACTGTTTTGCTGCCAAGAATGCTGGCGGGGACAATGCCCGTAGCGGTAATCGTTCAGCTGGTAATGACTTTCCGTCTCGCAAGCCAGAGCGTTCATTTGATGCTCCGCGCGTAGAGCGAGCACCTGGAGTATCTAGGGAAGACTTCGCTGCCTTGTCTCGTCACGTTACTGCTCTAGACGCTAAGATTAATGAGATTCTCGCAATAGTGAAGTCTGCCCATGCGCCGGTTGAAAAAACTTCGATGGCAACAGAAGCTTCAGCTGCCGAAGACGCACCTATTAAGAAAGAACGAAAGCCTAAGAAGGTCGCAAAAGTGGTAAAGAAGGTAGTTAAGAAAGCAGCGAAGAAGGTGACCAAAAAGAAGTAATTGAAATATCTAATAACTAAAAACGCTCGGCTTTGGCCGAGCGTTTTTTTAATGGTGGAGCAGGTTACTTCATTGAAACTTGTAGCGACAAATTAAGAGCTTTGGCTACTTTCTGGAGGGTTGAGAGGGAAGGGTTTCCATTGCCTTGCTCGAGACGTGAGATAACCGGTTGGCGGCTCCCAATCGCTTCAGCCAGCTGCGTCTGTGACCAGCCGCGCTTTATGCGCTCTCTGATGATAGTCTTTACCACTTCATATTCTGGGCCAAGAGCATCGTACTCAGCTTTGGTGGCTGGGTTTTTAAGGGACTTGGTTTTAAACTGTTTAAATGTTGTAGCCATATAAAGTAATATAACTTATAAGTTATATTACTGCAAGTGTTCTTTTGCTATTTTTGCTTTCGACAATTCTTTATCGAGTGTCTTTTGGGTTTTCTTTATATAAGCATGAAGCAATACAGCTTTGTTCTTGTCGAAGCAGTAAAAAATCCTAATCTCTCTGGTGCCGCGGATGCGAAGCTCTAAAAGTCCGCCAGATAGATGCTTGCTGTGGGGCATGCCTAAATTGTTACCAAACTCCTCAAGCAGTTCAATGGTCCGAATAACTTTAGCAACCTCACTCTCTTGTAGTGAAGAAAGAAATATTTCTACTGATTCGAGTAGATCAATTTTCATGTACAAATTGTATCAAATAATAAAAGCGCCTGAAGGCGCTAATATCATTACTAGTGGAACTATAATCTTCTAGACATGAGTACTTTAATTTTGAAGGTTGTTGATTTGTGTTAGCATCAGGGTATGACAGAATTTTGGGAAACAAACTTCAAAGAAAAGCAGAAAATGTGGGGCGAAGGTCCTGCTCCGGCCGCTCTTTTTGCATGTGATTATTTTAAAGAGCGAGGAGTTAAAAAAGTACTTATCCCAGGGATTGGGTACGGACGTAATGCTGTGCCATTTTTGGAGGCGGGTATGAGTGTGACTGGAATTGAAATTTCTGAAACGGCTATCAATATCGCAAAAAGTGAAATGGGCATCAATAGCACCATTTATCATGGTTCTGTTACTGATATGCCATTTGATAATGAGATATATGACGGTATCTTTTGTTACGCAGTAATACATTTACTTGGAGAGGAAGAACGTAAAAAACTTATTGCTGATTGCTATACTCAGCTCGCCAACGGAGGAACAATGATATTTGTCGCGGTGTCACAAAAAGCGCCAAATTATGGAAAGGGGACAGAGATCGGTCAGAATCGTTTTGAACAACACGGCGGTGCACAAATATACTTTTATGACGAAACCGCTATAAGAGATGAGTTTTCAGAGTATGGTCTGCAAGAAGTGCGCGAAATTACTGAAAAGACTGGAGGTAGCGAGATGCAGTTTTTTATGGCTATCTGCAAAAAAGATTAAATACTCCATGGTGCATACTTCTGTGTTCCGGGGAGCAGTTTACCAGTGGTTAAATATAGTCTTTTAGAAATGGAGTGTCCGATTTTTTAAAGGTGGTGGATGTGATAACATTCTAAGTATGAAAAAGCTCATCATGTGGAATGTGATTACATTGGATGGATGTTTCGAGGGTGTTGAACCTTGGGATTTGAATTTCCATAGTTCGGTTTATGGAGAAGAGCTGGAGCGATTTAGTATCGAACAGCTAGACTCAGCTGAAGCGGTTATCTATGGAAGCGTGACCTACGAAGGTATGGCTTCGTACTGGAGAAACGAAACTGGCCCGGTAGCTGACCGAGTAAACAGTATGAAAAAGTATGTTTG
>CAZBJN010000030.1:0-12369 GCA_964492305.1 uncultured Candidatus Saccharibacteria bacterium
GCTTATACTTGGAACTCTAGGCTGGGCTTTGTACGCTATCTATGCGTATTTCCCGTGGGTAACTTACATTAATATTCCTTACTTACTCTGGGTCTCTTTTGCGACTGTACTCCAGCTCACAATTACGTACCTTAATTGGTGAGAGGTGAATTAAGTAAACTGAAATAATAAAAGCCCGAACCATGGTTCGGGCTTTGAGCTTCGTATACATCTGTAATTGTACTAGATAAAAGAAATGGCCCGCCGCTCCGAAGAGTGGTGGGCCATGAAGGAACAGGGATGCCGGTCAGAAGACTAGTCTCCTGTCAGGCAACGGGCCGGTCAGTCGAAGTCGACCGAGAACGAGTTGGCCACGTTGGTGGCCGAAGCGGCCGAGGTGGCGGCTGCCACCGAGAAGGCGTGTGCCGACTGGTTGACGTTCAAGCTGCCCTGGATGCCGGTAACGGAGGTGTTGCTGGCAATCGACGTCAGGGTCGCGATGTTGACGGCGTTGGTGGCATCAGCGGCGAGCGAACCCGAGCCGCAGCCATTGCCGCAATTGACGGCACCGGCCACTGCGAACTGGTCCACATTGATCGCACCCTGCAGAACAGCGACGTCCAACTTGGCGTTGTCAATGGTCGCGATGTTGCCGACGTTGATCGACTTTGCGGTCGCGTCGATGCCCTTGGCGAACGAGGTGGCCACCTGGTTGACGTTGCCCAGGCCTTGCACCACGAGCACACCGTCCAGGTCGCCGACGTTCAGGTTGCCCAGGTCCACAGCGGTCATCGTCGTCGAGTTGTCGATGTCGATGTTCACGATGGTCGTGTCGATGTCCACCGAGTTGTCGATGTTGTGGTGGTTACCGCCGACGTTGGTGTCGGCCATGGCCGACGCCGTGAAGCCCAGGGTGGCGCCAATGGCGATCAGTGCGATTGCGATTTGCTTTTTCATTTGCACGTTTCCTAAAAGAACAGGTTGAAGTTCTGCCACACCATGTGACAGAACGGCAGCACAGTAGCATATGTATGAATTTTGTCCACACCTCTACTCTGTGCGTTGATTGTAGCGATTATAAAATCGCTGTTTGCATAACCTTGCCAGGATTGATATTGAGGGTCGGTATTACTCCTGAGTTTTTTGAAGAAGGACACGGCAGGCCGCCACCTTGGCCTTGTCCGCTTGGGTGCGGAGCAGGATTTTGGTGATGGCATCACCGATGGCGTATTGCCCCATTTCGCGGACTGCAAATTGCATGGGTACACGGCGGCTTTCACCGACGCGCACAGACATGAAGTTTGCATTTTTGATTTCACTGCCCACAAAAGAGGAGGCGCCGAGTTCGTGTTCATAACCAGTGAACTCTTGGACGAGGCCACTGGTTGCGATGACGATACCGCCGGGATGCTGCAGGCTCGGGAAAGTCTTGACTGAGAAGTCAGAGCTGGCCAGTGCCGTGTAGGCACGCTCTTTTGGTCCAATTCCTGCGACAACCAATTCCTTGACTGACGAGTTGTGGCCAAAATCGAGCGAGCTAATGCTGCCCCGGATGATGAAGTCCGGCTTGGAGTTGCTAAACGGCAACGGCTTTTCAGCCTTTGCTGTTGCTTCATAGTTCCAGCGGGGCATTGCCCCCATCTGTTGGAACCATTCCACGGCCGCTCGTTGCTCAACCGACATGTCGACAACCGTAGCCCCCATGTTGTGGAGGGAAGTCGTCAGCATTTGGTTGATGTTGACGGGCATGAATTGTCCCATCCCGCCCTCGGCCATGTTGATGCGCCCGGTAACTTCCGGGACATTTTCAATGGCGATGCGGAGACCTTTGGTTTCAGGAATTTCCGCAATGCACTTCTCAGCTGCTTGGTAGCGGCTGACAATTTCGCGGACTGACGGACCTTGTGGAATGTCAGAATTCTTTTTCAAGTCCATTTGCGTGGCACAACCAGTGGCTGTGATGGCCGCAAAAGCAAGCGCGGCAACTTTCTTGAGTAAAGTGATCAGCATGTCGTGTTCTCGTTTAGTTTTGAAAGCCGATTTCAAATGTCGTCGGCGCATTCTGTTCAGGGATACTGACCGGAGTCGAGCTGGCGTTTTGGGTCGTGCCTTGCGTATCGATATCGACTGCGAGGTTGTTGTTGTTGCCCGCGGCGTCGACGGCGACGTAGCCGTTGATGTTGGTGGCAGAACCACCACTTTGGCAACTACCAGCCACACGACAGTCGGTGACCGAGTTGTCATAGACAGTGCGATTGTCTGTGTAGTTCGTGACCCCTTGCAGTTGACCGCGTCGCATCAGAAAGTTGTTGTACGCCTGCGAGTATTGGAGCGAACGCTCCGCCACTGAGGAATACCCCATGCTATCTCCCCAGGTCGGTGCTGCATTTTCTCCAGCAAAGACCGAGGACACAGACACTGCCAAAAGCAGCAGCCAATACTTCAAATTGCACTTCATGTAAATACCTCTCAAATTTTCAAGGTTCATTGCTTTTCATATGACACGGGATGTGTCACACAAAGCGCCAAATAAATAGCACTTAAAATAGATAATGTCAAATAAGTGACTTAAATTCCAAGCTGGACCGCAACACATTTTCAATGTAACGAATAGATTGACAAAACACAAAGAATGTAGTTTATTAGCGGTAGATTACACTTCTTTAACAACTGAATATCACATCGGAGAAACAAACTCATGGTACTAGACATTTGTGTAGTGGTCCCTGCGCGGGATGAAGCAAGAGTGATTGAGGCTACTTTGCGTAGTCTCATCGCTGCTGGAATACCGCCGGGGCACATCTATCTGGTGGACGATTGTTCATCAGACAACACTGGTGAGATCGGGCGTAAGCTCGGTGTCATTGTGCTACGCAACGACCCCAACCTGGGCAAGGCTCACGCCATTGCTCGGGCGGCGGAACTGTTTAAGCTACACGAGCGCTTTGAATTCATTGCGCTTATGGACGCTGATACTTTGGTCAATAAAGAGTACTTCGTAGAAATGCGGAAGGCCTTCGACGACCCGGGAGTAGTTACGGCGTGCGGCCGGCCCAAAAGCCGACCACGCAACTGGATTACTGCCTATCGGGCAAATGGCTATTGGAATACCCACGCGATTTTTCGCAAAGGGCAAACCAAGATGGGTGTCATCATGGTGGCTCCAGGCTGTTCAACGGTGTATCGTGCTTCTATCTGGCCTCAGCTGGTTTGGAGTAAAGACACCATTGTTGAGGATGTGGACGTTACACTCCAGATTCACAAAAAAAAGCTTGGACGCATTGTGTATGTGCCAACAGCTGTTGTGCACACCCAGGATCCCCAGACATTGGTTGGCTACGGCAAGCAAATGTTTCGTTGGAACACTGGCAATTGGCAAGCCTATAGGAAACATAAGGTCTATAGGTTGAGGAGTGGGTTTGATGCGGTATGTTCACTTCTTTTTGTAGAGGGACTACTTTCATCAGTTGCTTTCCTCATGATGCCATACCTGATGATGAAATACGATTACTTTGTTGATGTATTTCTCATTAACGTGGGTATTGTTTCGACATTTGCTCTGGCAGCCTCAGTTGCAGAACGACGGAAGGATATCCTCCTCTCGGCGCCACTGTTTCCGCTGATGCAGCTCTACGACTCGGCGATTTTTGTGATGGCTTTTTGTAAGGTCATCATTCTCGGACAAGCCGTAACCACTTGGTATACCCCCGATCGCTACATACAGGAGAAAATCGAATGAAAAAGCGCTTTACCTTCATCATGGCTGTCATGGCCTTCGTCACTTTCGTATTCGGCTTTGCGGCATCGGCATCTGCACAGGTCGCGCAAAAGCCATACGCGCTAGTGAGTCTTACGTTTGACGACGCTCCCCGGAGTGTCTACACGCAGGCGTATCCGCTACTCAAAAAAGTCGGTGTTCATGCCACAATCTATTTGTCGACAACTACCTTGGATATGCCCAACTACACCAGTTGGCAAGATATCAAGGTACTCGACGCGAACGGTTGGGAAATTGCTGCGCATACCCATACGCACACTGACCTGACCAAACTTGCACTGACTGACATGCTGGGAGAAATTGAAAAATCTCAGTTTCTTCTGAAGGACCGGGGGTTCGACCCCGTTTCTTTTTGTGCACCACATGGTGCCTATGGCGAGCGCGAGCTCGTGGAACTTAAAAAGGTCTACAGCAGCAACCGTGCCGCCTGGGGCAATGGTGGTATCAACCCGTATCCCAAATACGACGCCTACAACTTGGTGTCGCTTGGGGTGACGTTAAATACAACACTTGATGACGTGCAGAAGCAGGTCAAAGCTATCAAAAAAGATGGCGGCTGGCTCATTCTGCAATTTCATCACATTGACAACGGGCAGGAAGAACCTTCGCCCTTTCCTAAGGACAGTATTTACTCAACCAAAATATTTCCACAAATACTGGAAATGATCTTAAAGGAGGAGGTGCCGGTTCGTACCGTTCGTGAAATCATCGAAAATCTTTAACCAACTGGAGTTCACTAAATGAACAAAAAACTGCTTTCACCGTTGGCCCTTGCGGCCATTCTCTCTGTCTCTCTCCCACAAGCCGCGCTTGCGGACGGGAGTACCTGGGGTTCGCTCGAAAACTCGCCGGCCGAGGACGACAACGTCATTGGCATGGTGTACGCGGAGAAGAGCGTGCCGGTCTGGCAAAAGGACCAGCTCAAACTCTCTCCCTTCCTGAGCGGCACGCTCGTCTTTGACAGCAAGGGCTACAGCTGGAACAACAAGGCAGCCGCGAAAGCGGGTGGCAAGTTGGATTACCAGGTTGGACCGAACGGCAGCCTGACCCTTCGCGTGGGCGCGGCCTTCGAACACCTGTTCAAATCGGGTGATTCATATACCGAACCATTCGCATCGGCCGAGTACTGGTTTGGCTGGGGCAGCGGCACCAGTGCACCTGGCTCGTCGTGGGGTTCAGTCGGCAATACCTCTCCTTCGGAAAAGGGGAATGTCATCGCCATGGCCCATGTCGAACAAGGTTTCTTGGCGCGCAACATGGGCAAGGGAACGATGGTGCCTTTCGTTGACCTCACGGTCTCCCGGGACACCAAGGACTTCGACTGGAACAACAAGGAGGCTCTCGGCCTCGGTGTGAAGTACGTTCATCCCATCGGCGAAGGCTCGGTGAATGTCGGCGTGAAGTATCAGAGCGAAGATGGGGCCAATGGCCTTGTCGGCTTTGTCGGCTTCTGGGCACCCTTCTAAAAGAAAGGACACACATCATGAGCCACATTATTGTTGGAGGCTGTTCAGCCACGCTGCACGCAGTCGCGGCTTATCCAAAAGCTGCCGTCTGTCTCGCCATCCTCGGTCTCAGCGGCACTGCTGTCCTGACGGATGCTCAACTGGCTGAATGCGACGCAAAAATCGCGGCCTGCCAAACGGTACCCACTCCGCCACGACCGCCTGTGGTCATTACGCCAGCTGCCCCTCCGGCACCTGTTGTGGTGGTCCCAGTCAAACCGGTGGTGGTTGACCCGTGCGCTGATGCGCCGGTGATGACCACTGCCGACCTGTTCGTTTCGACGGGCAAGCCGTTTCTGTGGAAGAACCCCGGCCTGGACGCTGTCAAAGGAAAGGCTCCCGGGCCCTACCTCGCACAGCTCCAGTTCACGCCGGCTGAGCAAAAGGTGTTCCTCGAGAAGATTGCGAAGCAAGACGGTGTCATGACGACGTTCAAGCGCGGTGACGTGCTTGGTCTCATGACCACGGGCTCAGGCAAGCTGCGCACCAACACAACGGTGCAGTTTGACAAGGGCGACAACCGCATGCGGGTGTACACCCATGAGCAGCTGGTCCGCCTCAATGGCGACTGTGTGTTGCGACAGATGGTTCTCCTCGAACCGTCCATCTGCACCAATTGGTCGCGCCCGCCTGATGTCATCAAGCGCTTGCCTGATGCGGTCTCTCCGATGCCGACAAAAGAAGCGAAGTAACGTTCTTTGATCGACCACCCCCGCCGTGCCTTACAAGCATGGCGGTTTTTTATATCTAGAAAAATAGAAGATGTAGTATACTAAGCACAATAAAGCTATATGGTGCATCAAGATAAAATCAGTATTTTAATCACGTTTGCGGTTGGATTGGCGGCCGGGATGTACTTGTACCTTACAGGCTTTGCTACTACCTTTAAGTTACCAGAAGTCACTACCGAAAATGTCTATACGGAGTTTGTGGTGACGGCTGAGAATTACGGTGCTTGCCGTGAAGAGCGAACCTGTCTGACCTTTCAAGTGCTAGAAAACGGCACATACCGTGCTCTATACGATGACCCACTTGGTGGAGAGACTATTGTGAAAGAAGGGCGAATCCCTAGGTCAATTCGCAAAGAATTAATCAGATCGCTTACCACAGAGCAATTACTTTCTGATACTCGTACTTGGTCTGTACCAGACTGTCGAGACGGTGCTCTTGGCACTAACCATAAGTTCCGTATTACCCGTGACGAGGTTAACTATGAGATAGATACCTGCCAATCGGTCATTGATTATGAAGGTCCAGGCTGGAAGTCCCTTGCCAAATTGTGGAATTATTTTGCAGCACTCGAGCGGTGAAATAAGTGATTCTAGTGAACGTATGAATTAGAGTGAGCGAGAGCTCACAATGAATTCATTGTTTTTAGTTAATTGGAATCTTACACATGCCATCTAAATCATTACTTATTGCCATTGCGGCGTTTGCAGTTACTGCAACCGGTGCCCAGGCATACGTAGGAACACATTATTCACAGCAACTAGGTCTATCATCAGTACAAGTTCAAGCCTTCCACCAAGCCCGTGACCTAAGACGTAAGGGCGAAGTAGAAAAAGCCCGCGATGTACTAGTACAAGCAGGAGTTGATGAAGAGACGATGGCTTCATTACGCCATGCCTCACATGAAGCTATTCGCGAAGCGGTTGAAGACAACGATTTTGCTGCTTTCCAAGCAGCGGTCGAAGGTACTCCACTTTATGATCTCGTAAACACAGAAGAAGACTTTGCGCTATTTAAGCAAGCGCATGAACTAAAGGAAGAGGGTAAGTTTGTCGAGGCTAAACTTATCTTGGATGATCTTGGTTTACAGGCCAAATCAGGAATGCGCCACAGTAGTGGTCGGTTCCATAGTGGGTCATTTGCCGGACTATCAACTGAGCAGAAGGATGCTCTGCGTGTCGCCAAAGAAGCCAACGACAAAGAAACCGTAGAAGCAATTCTTCGTGAAGCAGGTATCAGTGAAACTAAAATTGAGAAGGTGCTGAGTAAGCATACTTGGGAATAATCTTTTATTAAGCAGTGCGTCCTTTAGGACGCGCTGCTTTTTTGATACAATAGGGAGAACTTATGAATTTACGCTTTCTCCCACTTTTATTACTTACGGTTTTTTTGTTGCCAATTATTTCTTATGCATACAATCCAACACTAAACTCAACAATTGTTCCGTATGAGCCACAGATTATTGATAGCAACATCAATTTAGAAGCACAGTATCTAGGATTGCTGGCCGGCGACCCACACATGTATGAATTTACAATTGGAGAAACAACCATGCTTACTATCAAGGTCTCGCAGTTAGCTGCAGATACACCAATTCCATTTTCAATCATTGCTGTGCGTGAAAATACGCAAAATGCCGGTGTGGTAGAGGTTGGTCGTTTACGCGCTAAGGACATCGTGTGGGAAGAGGAACGGGATGGGGGACTAGGACTCACGTTAGCTAACAGTCCGGCCTTTGAAGCGGAGATTGGCCCTGGAGTTTACCGAGTGGAAGTTAGTACTCCAGAAAATGTTGGTGCGTACATGATGACAATTGGAACTACTGAAGTGCCGGCTGGATACTTCAAGACTTTGGCAGACGTGCGAATGATTCAGAAATCTTTTGGGGTATCGATATTCGGCATGCTGTTATCGACTTATATTCTCTATCCACTAGGTATCCTTATGCTAATGGTGCTCTTTTATTACACTTGGCGTAATCGGACCAGGATTCAAAAATATGCTGCTTAAATTCATTGTTATTGTTATCGCTGCCTCGGTCTTTGCGTACTACATGAACCAAGCCTTTCAGGGTAATCTCTAAAACATGGAAACTAACTGGTTTGTGTATGTGGTGCGCTGCAAGGACGCTAGTCTATACACGGGGGTTACTACTAATCCAGAAAAGCGGGTAAAGGCACACAATGGAGCCAAAGCTGGCGCTAAGTACACCAAAGTGCGGCGGCCGGTTGAACTGGTATATACAGAAGCTGGGTTTAACCGTAGTGATGCCCATAAGCGGGAAGCGGTCATCAAAAAGCTAAGTAAAGCTGCCAAAGAGGACCTCATCAAGGGGGTGGACAAATAGGCATTTTATAGGTATTCTATTCAACGTTTCTGGGCGCGCCCATTTCGTGAGTGCGCTCTTCTCGTTTATACGAAGCGAGTTTATTATTTTAAGATTATTTCAATGTCAAAGGAGATTCGCAATATCGCCATTATTGCTCACGTGGACCATGGCAAGACTACACTTACAGATGCTCTTATGGAGCAAACTGGAGCCCGAGAAAAGGGTGCTTCAATGGATAGTAACGCGCTTGAGCTAGAGCGTGGTATTACTATTTATGCCAAGAACACGTCAGTGGAGTACAAGGGTACCAAGATCAATATCGTAGACACTCCAGGTCACGCGGACTTCGGTTCAGAGGTGGAACGTGTACTTCGCTCTATTGACTCTGTGCTCCTCGTGGTAGACGCGCAGGAAGGTCCAATGCCCCAAACTCGCTTCGTACTCAAGAAGTCTCTTGAACTTGGTCTTAAGCCAATTGTGGTTATCAACAAGATTGATAAGCCGGCCGCTGATCCAGCTCGGACAGAAGAACAAGTTCTCGAACTTTTCCTCGAACTTGGTGCTAATGACGAACAGTCAGACTTTACTGTTGTGTACGCTGTCGGACGAGATGGTACAGCTAAGCGTAAAATGGAAGATGAACTAAAGGACCTCTCTCCTCTCCTTGATGTGATTCTTGAACAAGTTCCAGCCGCCCGGGCTTTTGTACCTGGTGAAGGACTACGCGCTCAGGTGTTTAACCTCGGCTACGACAACTTCCTTGGCCGTTTGGCTGTGGCTCGTATTTATGAAGGCTCAATGAAAGCTAATCAACAGCTTATCGTTATGCACGAAGGACAGGAGGAAAAGAAGAAAGGTAAGATTGTAAAGCTTTCAACCTTTAAAGGAATTTCAAAACTTGAAACTGATGAAGCTTTTGCAGGAGATATTGTGATGATTGCCGGCTTTACTGACATCAATATCGGCGACACTATGACTGATTCTGAGTCAGCAGAACCACTACCGTCTATCAAGGTAGATGAGCCAACTATTGCGCTGCAATTTATGCCTAACTCATCTCCGTTTGCGGGACGAGAAGGAAAGTATGTAACATCACGACAAATCCGCGAACGACTCGAGCGTGAGCTTGAAATCAACGTAGGACTCCAAGTGGACTTCTCACAGGGAGACAGTTACGAAGTACGTGGTCGTGGTGAAATGCACATTGCGATTTTGCTTGAAAACATGCGTCGTGAAGGCTATGAACTCGCGGTATCTCAACCACAAGTAATTGTGAAGGAGATTGACGGCGTTAAGTCTGAACCGTTTGAAGAAGTTACTGTCGACGTACCGTCTGAATTCCAAGGTGCTGTTATCGAACGTCTCGGAAACCGTGCGTTTATTATGACCAACATGATCATGCACGAAAACCAAGTTCGTATGATGTTTGAAGGACCAACTCGTGGACTTCTTGGATACAAGAACCAATTTATCGTTGATACCAAGGGTGAAGGTATCTTGGCTTCACGCGTTCTAGGCTTTAAGGACTATGCGGGAGAAATCAAGAAGCGTCAGGTAGGCTCTATGATCTCTATGATTCAAGGTAAGGCGCTAGCATTTGCTCTATTCAGTCTTCAAGACCGTGGTCAGCTCTACATTGGTGCTGGTACTGAAGTATATGAAGGTATGGTTATCGGAAACACTTCAAAGGGTGAGGAAATGGTGGTAAACCCAACTAAGGGTAAGCAGCTCACCAACATGCGTGCTTCAGGTACAGATGAGGCGGTGGTACTTGTTAACCCACGTACTATCTCAATTGAAGTAGGACTTGAAATCATGTCTGAAGATGAATATCTCGAAATCACTCCACACAATGTCCGTCTCCGAAAGGCAAAGTTGAAGGAAGGAGAACGAAAGAAGGGAAGTTAAAACTCAACTCAGTTCTAAATAAAAAGCACCGCACCCCGTAGGGGTGCGGTGCTTTTTTAATACTCCATTTAAATGGAGTATTCCAATCGATTGGAATACTGGCAGAAAATTATTTTAATAGGTGCATATCACTAACGGGTGTAGACTTAGGGTTATGCAATTAATTGGACTATTATTGACGGTTGCCCTCATCGGAGTTTTGTTCGTATGGTATACACCTGGAACATCAACTACGTCAGGCACAGAAGAAGCAAGTACAACAATTACCTACAGCGAAGCAATTGATGCAGCTAAAGAAGTGGTTGAAAAAACCAATGAAGCCGGTGGTACAAAAGTAGAGGTATATGCCGGTATTAGTGTTGGAGATAAGAGTACTATTCTTAATTTATCTGGGAAGCAATTAACCGGTTCATTAAAAGCCGAGGTAAGATTTTTGCAGTCACTAACCGAACTTAATCTCAGTAATAATGAGTTTACTGGTATTCCAGCTGAAATTGGTCAGCTTGGTGAACTTAGAGTTCTAAACTTAGCAGGTAATCCAGTGACTGGTTTGCCGCACGAGCTTGGTAATTTGCAAAAGCTTGAGATGCTCGACCTACGAAATACTTCATACTCTAAGCAAGACTTGGATGTGATAGTAGCTAGACTACCTGAAACTACAACTATTTTGGTGGATTAAGCAATAAAATAAAACCCCGGCGCCTTTGGCGCCGGGGTTTTATTGTTCCCGTAAATAGGCAACTAGAGTTTGTTTTGTAGACCAAGGATAGTCATGAGTTCCTTGAGTTCAGCTCCAGCAATCTTGCGATACTGGTTTGGCTTTAGAGTACCTAGTTCAATATTCATAACGCGTAGACGCTTGAGAGTTTGCACTTGATAGCCAAGAGCGGCACACATGCGACGAATTTGGTGCTTCTTACCTTCAGTAATTACCAAAGTAAACTTCTTTTGGTTACGAGGTGACGCAACTACTGTTGCTGGTTTGGTGCGGTAGCCTTCGATGTCTACTCCAAGGGCCATCAGCTTCACAAACATGCCAGTAACTGGCTTGTCTACTGTTACCTCATATTCCTTTTCGTGATTGGCTTCTGGATCGAGAACTGGTCCAGTGATGCGTCCGTCGTTGGTGAGAAGAATCAGTCCTTCTGAGTCTTTGTCTAGGCGACCAAGCGGTGCTACTCCAGTAATACTGTAGTCCTTTTTTAGACGAGTGATGATATCAATCTCTCCAGCGGCAGGTGAGTGGGTGATTACGCCACGGCCTTTGTAGTAGGCGAGGTAGAGATACTTTTTGGTAGCTCCAATTACTTCTACTTTGTCGCCAGGATTGATGTGTTGGCCGAGTACAGCTACTTTACCGTTAACCAAGACCTTTTTGTCAGCAATAAGTGCATCAGCTTCACGACGTGAGGCGATTTTTTGGTCGGCTAGGTATTTATTGATACGGATAGGGGAATCTGTCATAGAAAAAGATTATAGCACAAAAATAGTTTTTATCAAGGGTAAGAGCTGAATTTTATATAAAAAGAACGCCAGTTGAAACTGGCGCCCGTGGGTTAATTGTTTGTGCTTGTGATGTTACTGCCAGGACTTGATCAAGATCCTGTTACCAACAACTTCACAAATACTGTGTTCCGACTTTCGGAAGTCAGGCTCAAGAATGGCTCGCATGTCGACAATTGTCGAGTACATCACCCCGCTCGAGATGTAGAAGTATGACATGTGGAATCTATGTCCCTGACCGGCGCCAGTGTATTCACACAGACCATCAGTGTTCAGATACACCGCCTGGTTCTTCGCCTTGTGTTTTTTAAACGACTCCATCTGGAGTTGGATGATAGGCATTTGCCCCCGTTGCAACCAAGTCACAATGTACATGAAATGGATGTCTGTTGGGAGGTCAAACGAGGCGACAATTTTCGGACCTGTCAGAACTTTCGTCTGCGCCGAAGCAGAAAAGCAAAGGAAGAGGGAAGCGATGAGGGAAGTGAGAAGTTTGGTCATGGAAATCTCCGGTTGAGTGTGAATGAAAGGTGCGCAAACCAACTAAAATAATGGCATATATATTGTGTTTTGTCAATATATGCGTAATGGTTCAATAGCTTGGAAACACTTCAGTAATCTATACACTGTTTCCATAT
>CAZBJN010000031.1:0-11829 GCA_964492305.1 uncultured Candidatus Saccharibacteria bacterium
CACACTACACCTTCCCGAATCTGGTCCTCGCTCCGGGCATGGTCGCTGCGGAGGATTTGTCCAGGTGTAGAGTGTGTGCCTAGACTGCTTTGTCTAGTTACGTCTCACCACCAGCTTCGGACACAGCTCGGCCTAGTAGAGTCCCATTCGCAGCGACGATGATTGGAGCGAGGACGGGCGAGACTGGGCCAGGTGTGGACGAGGCGTCTTTGTAGAACAGACGTTACGGACACACTAAAAGACCTTGAAAAATAACAGGATGTACTTTATAATGACTCTTAGGTAATTAACTCTTAAGGACAAAGAAGTGACCGAGACGAGACGCTATTAAAAGACATATAACAGACAACATGGACAAAGACAACGTGTTTGCGGTAAAGAGACTGGCTGCCAATAATGAGTACTACAGTAATGTTTTCAAAAAGACAGAGAGAACTGTCTCGGTTGTATTTTATATTTTGTCTTACATCGAGCGAAAGCAAGAGACAGAATTTCACATAAAGACAATGAGTGAAAAAGCCATGGCGGTCCATGAAGCTTCTCTTGCCACTTTGTCTTTGTACGAGTATGAAGCCAAGGAAAAAATCTTCCCATTCCAACAGTCACTTGTAGCTCTAGAAGGGACACTCCGTATCGCCAACGCTGCTCGTGTACTCAATGACGAAGTCCTTGCCCTATTAGTAGGTGAAGTTGATCTCGTCCAACGCTACCTCCGCAACCACTTCGTAGGCGCTATCCCACTTACTATGCGAGACACTGAAGGCAGCTCCGGTGGAGACATCAAGCGAGTTACTCGGACATCCCTCTCTTCACCAGCTCGTCCATCACGAGTCTCGATTCCAAAAGGGGACATCAGTTCAGACGCTCACATGGTCTATAGTCAGCTAGTGGACAGAGGGGCGCGCATAAAGACAGTCCTTGAAGCCAAGCCGGCCGCCACTATTAAAGACATCTCCGAAGTAATCACTGACGTGAGTGAAAAGACAATTCAACGCGAGCTCAATAGTCTCATAGAAAAAGGACAAGTGGTACGAGAGGGAGAAAGACGTTGGTCTAAGTACTCCATCGCAACTAAGTAGTAATTCTGTCTCAGAGATTTATATACGACACAAATGACCGATACGTTCCGTATCGGTCATTTTTGATAGGGGAGTTAGGCAGTCTAGCTGTCGCCGTTTAAGTCATTAATCCGGGTTTAAAACACTGGTTTTAACTACCCTTGTGCACCCCAAATATGTGTTGCATAGTGCCTTTTTGAGCGTAAGGAACCATATACTCAGTCGTCATCATAGGCAGACAGAATAAGTGAAGTTTTATTGACGTTTACGATGCTTTCACGTATCGTATCGTCTAGCTTATATAACTGACAGGGCTTTGTATATTGCACCTATGATACATCCGTACCATTCCGCAATAATCCACACTCACTCAGTTATCCGGGCTATACCGAGAGTAAAAACTTGGTATACTTCACACATGCGCTCGTGCGCTTTTTTCTAAAGTGTTGGACACCAGTTGTGTAGACCACAACTAAGCTCCGACACATGAACTAGAAAAGCACGACGTTATGAATGTTCTTTGCCAAACATGTAAGGCCTAACTGTCTTCATGGGTTACGTAGGATGCTACCTAACTTTCATATCCCTCATATATACGCTTATGTACAGCGTTACCTTTTCTACATATATACGTAGAAGTAGGTAGAAGTACATTCCAGCCAACCCTTTTCCCGCTACGGTCGCAACAAGCCAGATACTCAGTCCCTCATTACAGCTAATCCCTACATCGTAAGGTGTAGGGTTAGTGATATTTTGTAAGGTGGTCTGATAAGCCACTTTATGAATATGAATTAATTCATATTATCAGCAGTTATCAAATTAACGCTCACGCAAGTGGGCACGCCCGATTAACAACGGGCAAAAATCACTTATATATGACGACTATCGTAAAAGACGTAGCTTCAAAGGCAGCAGTTGCTTTTGTAGCAGTTGCGATGATCTTCACAATGTTTGCACCTGCAGCGCAGGCTCAATCATCAGAAGATCTACAAGCAATGATTAATACACTTCTAGCTCAAATTGCGACTCTACAGTCACAAGTTGGACAAGGAGGCAGTTCAGTAGCTTCAGGAATCTGCCCATACACATGGACACGTGACCTCAATGTTGGCGCAACAGGCGCTGATGTTATGAAGCTACAACAGTTCCTCAACGCTAACGCAGATACTCGTGTATCAGCTTCAGGCGCAGGATCAGTTGGAGCTGAGACTGAATTCTACGGACCAGCAACAGCTGCCGCAGTTTCAAAGATGCAAGTAATGTACCGAGCTGAAATCCTTACACCAGCTGGTCTCGTAAATCCAACAGGATACTTCGGACCATCTACACGTGCTAAGGCTAACGCTCTTTGCGTAGGTACAACTGAAACAGACACTGACACTGACACAGATACAGATACAGACACTGATTCAGCTGAACTACAAGGAGAGGCTTCACTCGATACTTTCGAAATCGATGATGCTGATGACTCAGATGTAGAGGAGGGAGAAGAAGATGCTGAGGTTGCAGAAATCACTGTAGAATTTGCTGACGGTGATGCTTCAATTTCACGTCTTGACCTTGCTATCACTGATGCAGCAGGTACTGACTCAGATGCTTGGGATGTATACGAGGCTTTCACACTATGGGTAGACGGAGAAATGGTTGCTGAAACTTCAGCTTCTGACGAAGATGACTACCTAGGCGATGAAGATCTCGGAGTTATCCGATTCTCAGGTCTTGATATCGTAGGTATGGAAGACGAGGAAGTAGTTATTACTCTTGCTGCTACTATCAACAGTAATCTCGAAACTGCAGAGCTTGGAGATTGGAACGTTGATGGTGTAGCCCTTCGCTTCTTTGATGCGGACGGTGTAGCTACAACAGAAAATGGAGCTCCAGTTACAGACGACACTGCTACTTTCACAATTGAAGTTGAAGGAGCTGGTGACGATCTAGACCTAAAGGCTTCATCTAACGATATTGACTCAACTACTCTTGCTCTAGACGAAGATGATGCGACAGAGCACGAAGTATTCGTATTCAAGCTCGATGCTGATAACTCAGATGGCGATGTAACTCTCGAGAACATCACAATTGATCTCGTACTTTCATCAACAACTGTTAATCTTGATCAAGTAGTTAAGGATGTAACTATCGAAATCGATGGTGAGTCATTCTCAGCTGACGATTACGACGGTAACGCTACAGGTAGTGTTGCTGTAGACTTCGACATTAATGGTGACTTCACTATTGATGCTGAGGAAGAAGTAGAAGTTACAGTTATTGTAGAATTCGAAGACATGGATGCTACTTCAGCTCTACAAGGTGTAACTCTTACAACTTCAGTAACTGGAACTGGTATTGACGCTGAAGGACAATCAGGTGAAACTGTAGTTCTCGGTGGTACAGCAACAGTAACAGGTGATGCTCATACTCTACGATCAGAAGGTCTTGTACTTGATATCACTTCAATTACAGAGACTAAGTCTACAAAGAACGTAAGTAACACTGACCTAGATTACGGTACATTCGTATTCAAGTTCGACGTTACTGCTTTCGGAGAAGACTTCTTCATCGATGAGGCTGCTGATGTTGTCAACTTTGACCTCGAAATTGACGGTGTTGCTTCTACCACTGGGTATACAGCAATCCTCGATATCGCAGGAGCTGACGATGCAGCAACAGCTGACTTCATGATTTCACAAGATGAGACTGTAACCTTTACTCTAACAGTAGAGACAAATACAGGTCACTCAGGATCAGCAGAGGTTGTTATCAACTCAGTTGATTACTCAGCAGCAGATGATGCTACTGAAGAACTCAACGTAGTTGCAACTCCAACTGATGATTGGACTTCAGAGCCAGTAATCCTTAACTAACCTCGGTTAGTTCAGAGATCACACTTTGAATTCAGTTTAATCTGAAACAACAAAAAACTCCCTTCGGGGAGTTTTTTGTTTGTCCAAAAATAAAGCCCCAGGTTACTCCTGAGGCTTTTATTTTGTATCCAGAGAATAGTATTATAAAATAGACGCATGTTAAATATAAAATCATCTGTCATTACCGGCATCATCCTGCTCGCTAGCGTATTACCAGCTTCGGCCTCAGCTTACTTCACTACAGACCAGAAAGCAGTGCAAATAAATTCAGACACTATCCTCTACACCGTCACGTATCAATTTGGTGTGAAGGCCGGTGCTCTTCGGATGCCAATTGGTGCCGTTCGCGGCCTGCAAGCTGGTGATCCTTCTCCATATGTAGGGTACACACTATATAGTGATGATAAGGAGGTGGTAGACAATGGCAGTACATATTCGTTGGTGTTAAGTGATGCCAAGGTAGAAAACAATGAATACTACGTACCACAAGGGGAGGCAAGATCTTTCACTCTGGTTACTTTAGTAAAGCTCGGAGAAAACTTCATTCCAGCTGAAGATAAAAAAATGGATCTATCACTCCAAGTTACATCATTGCCATTTACAATGATTTCCAAAAAAGAGAACATGGCCATGGAACTAGGTTTGAGACTCAATCCTACAGAGCTCCAATACTACACAACCCCAGAAATCCACCTAAAGCGGCCGTAATAGAATTGACGCAAATCTTTATGAACTGGAAAAGACCGCCTTAGGCAAACTGCCTAGGGCGGTTTTTGTTTTAACCACCATTAGGAAGGCTACAGTTTAGGGAAATGCTATACTAATCCAACATGTTTAATAAAACCTTCTATAAATTCCTGCTGAGTTTTGTCGCGGTTATTGCTGGGACGTTATTGTTTGTCCTGATTGTCGGGCTCGGTGTATAATCTCTTTATGATACGAATTACTGATCAGTATTTTTGGAATTTGGTGTTCTCACTCTTCTTCTTTGGAACGGTGGTGATGGCGGCTATTATCCTTGAGACTGAGGCGCGTATTCCCTTGGCGGAACTGGAGCTAGTAGACTATGTCCTCATCACTCTCGCTACTTGGCGTTTGGTCAGACTCTTTATCTACGACGCAATTACCAAATTCATCCGGGAGCAGTTCTGGGATGTGGTAAAAGTTGGGAAGGGAAGTGAACTAGAGAAACCACGCTTTGGCCCACGGCGAACTATTGCCGACCTACTCTCTTGCCCATGGTGTTTTGGGGTGTGGTCAGCGGCTGTAGTCATCTTCTTTTACCTTATTACACCGTATGCGGTGTATCCAGTCATGCTACTCGCTATATCGGCGGTAGCGACCTTCCTGCAGCTTCTGAGTAACCTCATAGGGCACAAAGCGGAAGGTCTAAAACGTGAGAACGGAGATTAGTCACTTCACATAATTTTATATGCAGATTCCAATTGGGGTAGAGCAAGCATTGCTCGAGGCTGAGGCTAAGGCCCTAGCTACCTATAGTGCAGTGGAGGGGGTGAGTGTGGTACCGGTCTCAAGTGTGCGGGTGATTGATGGTAAGGTAGTGCTCGTTAATTACTTCTTTGGGCAGACCGTGCGTAATATCGAAGAGAATCCAGACGTGGCACTGAGTTTTTGGTCTGGTCTATCTGGATATCGAATTAAGGCTAAGGCTGCATATGAAACAGAAGGGGAGGTCTTTGATGAAGTGGTTGGTTGGATAAAAGAGACTATTCCAAGTCGCGTGGTCAAGGGCGTGCTTATACTAGAGACTATTGCTGTCTTTGATATCAGTGCTGGGCCCGAGGCAGGGAAGCAGGTTTAGTGGAGAGTGTAAAAAGGCGGGAAGCGTAAGCTTCCCGCCTTTTTATATAATTATAGTTGACATTATGACATACATTGTATATCATATTAGTAATGAAGTACTTTGATTGGAGCGAAGAGAAAAATGAATGGCTTATGGCCAATCGCGGTATTTCTTTTGAATTATGCATTGAGTGTATTGTGGGAGGTCAGTTGCTTGATGTTATCGAAAACCATACACCCTATGAACATCAAAAAGTATTTATTATTGAAATTGATGATTACGCGTACGAAGTCCCGTTTGTAGAGGATGATATTAAATTTTTCCTGAAAACCGCCCACGCCTCGCACGAGGCAACCAAAAAGTATTTATCCAAAAAATAAATATAAAATATGAAAAAAATACAGCCAATTTTTAACCTAACAAAAGAAGAGCAAGTGGAGCACGAAGCGCTCGTCCGCAGTGGTTATAAATCTGCAAAGATAACTCCAGAAAGGAAGCAAGAATTCATTGAGGCGGCAAAGAACACAATTGCAAAAAACAAAATGATCACAATCCGTCTGTCTGAGCGTAATTTGGTGAAAGTTAAAGCCGCAGCCGCTCGCGAAGGGTTGCCGTACCAAACCTTTATCTCTGCTTTGATTCATAAGCATGTTTCTTAAGTTGTGACTAAAGTAGGGTAGTGGTGAAAGGCCAGGGGCGCAGCTCCTGGCCTTTTCTCGTGCCTCTTTACCTCGGGTCAGGTTTCTGGTATAGTCTCCGGACCAGGCTCATGACAGTTGGTCGCACGGAAGTGCGGTAATGACTAGAATCTAGTCGCCCACCGAGGTCCATCTCTTAACGAAATGGGGTCGAAGCCATCGATAGTAAGCAATTTGCTGCCTATCCATGACCTGTATTATTCGTTCTAGTACAAAAAACATGGCCATCACTAAAGCCAAGAAGGAAGATATTTTGGCGAAGCTCGTGACCGTACGTGATAACTCAGACGCTATCGTCTTTGTACACTACAAAGGTCTCACCGTTGCAAATACTACTGCAATGCGTAAGGAGCTCCGCGAAAAGGGAGTTGGCTACTTCGTAGCTAAGAAGACTCTCATGCAGCGTGCCTTTGGCGAGAAGTTTGAAGGAACTATGCCAGAGCTCGGTGGAGAAATTGCTATCGCGTACAGTACCGATGCAATTACCCCAGCCCAAAGCATCAAGGAGTTTACCGCAAAGTACAAAGACAATCTCGCGATTGTTGGAGGCGTTTTCCAGGGCGTATTCAAGACACAAGACGAAATGGTTGCAATTGCATCAATTCCTCCACTTGATACACTCCGCGCAATGTTTGCACAACTCATCAACTCACCACGTCAGCGTTTCGCTGTTGTGCTCAGTAAAGTTGCCGAGACTAAGGCATAGTTGCTCACTCACATTTTAAAAACCCAAAAATTATATATGACACACGATCAAATTATCGAAGCTGTAGAGAAGATGACAGTACTCGAGCTCAACGACCTCGTAAAGACTATTGAAGAGAAGTGGGGCGTTTCAGCCGCTGCAGTAGCAGTAGCCGGACCAGCAGCAGCTGGAGCTGGTGCAGAAGAACAATCAGAGTTCACAGTTGAACTTACAGAAGGTGGCGCACAGAAGATTGCAGTTATCAAGGTTGTTAAGGAAGTACTTGGTCTTGGACTCAAGGAAGCTAAGGACCTTGTAGATGCAGCTCCATCAGTTGTTAAGGAAGGAATGAAGAAGGAAGATGCTGAGGCTCTCAAGGCAAAGCTTGAGGAAGCTGGAGCAAAAATAACTTTGAAATAAGGTTAATTAAAGAAACTGCCCCATGGGCAGTTTTTTTAATACCTATATTTCAATTATTTTTGCTCCAGGGCCGCAGCGATGTGAGGCGACCTCCAAAGGAGCCGAACCAGCGAGGCGTGTCGACAAGTACTTAGATTTTTATGAGCGTAGCGAAATAAAAAGCTTAGTAACTTGAGAGGAGCTAAGGTGACTTTGAAGTAAATTTCTTAGTTCAAAATAAAAACCCCGCAACTGCGGGGTTTTTATTTTGGCAAGAAATCTTCAAAGTTACCTTAGCTCCAGGGCCGCAACATGCTGTGCTAGAATTAATAAAATGTTACCAAAACTGTTTCCATATTTTACGTATTCCATCGCAGCCGCTCTTGCGCTGCCAATGTTAATTACTGTTCCTTTTATTGGAATGTTTGTGACGTTGCCGTTTGCTCATTTGCTTCCATTATATGAAAAATTATTTTCAGGGAATTTTTCTTCAGATGGAGAACATATTGAATTTGCTTTTGCTTCGATAGAGCTAAAGACAGATGAGGCTTGGTTTTTTTACGGGAGCTTCTTTTTTGTTATCGGTATGATAATTACTTTAATAAAATTTATTTCATTATCTGTTCCGGTTTTAAATAACCGAAAATCTTTTTGGGCGATACTAGTAATGGTGCTTGGAATAATTCCAGCCTATTTTTTAATTCAATATATATTATAAGTTATAATATATATATATATGCTCAAATCATTTTTTCTCGGTATTGCCTACAGCTTTATTTTGGCAGGTCTGTTGAGTTTATCAATGTGGTTTATTTCTAATATTTACGTCAATATTATGGGCAGTATATTTTTGTCTTCACTTATATTAGGCAAAAAGATTCATGGTAGCGAATCCATGAAGGGATTTTTGTTTGGTGCCTCTGTTATCCCACTACTAAGTTTGGCATATGTACCTTTTATGAATTCTGGTGGCGCATTTGAATTAACAAAGGAAGTCTTGTTGTCCGTTTTGCTAGTTCCGCTTTATGTTTTGCTAGTTTACATTTCAGTCAAAATTGTAACGTCATTTGATAAAACCGATTGGTAAGTTAAAAGAAAAACCACCATCTTGGTGGTTTTTTCTTTAGTTGTTTTTACAGATAAAAAGCCCGCTTTGGAAGCTGGGCTTTTTTGTGGTCGCGCTTGGCGACGTTGATTTGGTCAAAGAACTACAGAAAGAAGTTCAATTCAAACAGGGCGATTACCCCGACGATATTTAACAGGATACCAATCACCAATTTGCATCGGCGACTTGAAAGCTTCTTTTGCATTTGGGTACCTCCTAGGAGTGAGTCATTAACAGGCAATGACCAGCCGAATTTCTTATAGTATGGCACAGAATCAAATAAAAGCAATAAGTGAAGCTGTGTTTCTATTTGCTCCCGCCAGTCTTTGCGACAGGTGAAAACTAATAGTCTTAAAGTAAGGAATAATAATAACGAAACCCGCACCTTTCGGTGCGGGGTGTTTACGCGGTAATGCGTTCAGGAATGGTGTAGAAGAGATCACCAATCGTTAGGATGTCTTTGTGGACATGCATGGTGCGGGCCACAAACACCACGGAAAGTGTTGGGTGATGTGACCGGAGTACATTGCGAGCCCTCTTAAGAACTTCTGCGTGAAAATCGGCGTAGTCGATGTAGATGGTGTCTGCATCTCCATGTTGTCGCAGATAAAGCATGGCTTTCAGGAGCGACGGCCTTCGGACAATGGGCATTCCTTCGCCAAAGAAGAGGCGAAAGTAAGTTGCCACATTATTGTTGTGGGTGACGAGAAGTGCACTTTCGACACGTAGTTCAAGCATAGCTGCCTCCGTTTTGGTTGAACAAATGAATCTACTACTAGTTATAGGTCATTTTGGAGCTGTGTTCAAGCAGTGAGGTTGCTCATCTACTTAAAAAATAACCCGCACGTAGTGTGCGGGTTTTGGGGTTGGTGTGGAATCAGACATCTTGTTTTGGCTCCAGTATCCACCATTCGATTTCTGGCGATGTGGTCATCATCGCTTTGAATGAGGTGGCCACAAACCGCACTCTGACCCCAGGGTGCCGGCGTGTGATGGCTTTTTCGAGGAAGTACGGGTTTCGGTCGTCCAGAGCTGAAGGGTAGACCCAAACTTCATTTGCGTCATTGTGCTTCTTGAGGTAGCGCAAGGCCACTTCACAGGTTGGGACCAGCAGCACTTCAACGGTCTCACCACGCTGTTCTTTGCTCCGGTTAAGTAGCTCTAGGTCAGTGCCTATAGCCAGCACGAATACGGGAAGTTTGATTACTGTGGTCATGGCTGCCTCCTTTCTAATAAGAACCAATGACTATAAGTAGTTATATGCCTGCAGTCAGGCTTTGGCAAGGCTTGGTGGGGTAGACTTAGGCTGCAACACGCCTCTATTTTCTGTCCAGATTTGCCGAGTCTTGGCACGTGATATACTCGTGGGACATTAGTTAATTTCTTCGGTATGACAGAGCCACTTTCTATCTTGTTTGGAAGCACTGCGCGAGTAAAACTCCTCCGCTTTTTCCTCTTCAATCCATCTAGGGAATTTACCTTTGATGATATGTGTAAGCGCGCCAAGCTGGTGCGTCGCACCGCTCGCACTGAGATCTCGGCTCTAGAGCGCGCTGAGGTAATTACCAAGCGTACAATGTACACGACAGCGATTGGTCGTGATGGCAAAGAGAAGAAGACCAAGGTCCTTGGGTATGGCCTTAACAAAAAGTTCCCAGAACTTCAAGCTCTCCAAACGTTCCTCTTTGAGACTGCACCAGTAGATGGGAAGACTCTCCTTAATCATTTACGCAAAGCCGGCACCATTGATTTCCTTTGTGTGGCGGGAGTGTTTGTACGAGAGTTTGAACAGTCACTTGATGTGCTCATTACGATGAAGAAAGTGTCACAGGCTAAAATCGAAACAGCCATTCGTTCACTAGAAGCAGAGATTGGAATGGAGATTCGATTTGCTGTTATGACCTCTGACGATTTGCTCTACCGTGTGGGGATGAATGACAAGCTCGCTCGTGATGTATTTGATTACAAACACCAAATAATTGTCGACAAGATTGGAGTGCGCGATGAATTACACACTGGATCATATAAAGGGTAGGGAAGAACCAAAAGCCCGGCGCATTGCGCCGGGCTTTTTCTGTGGTCTAAGCATATATAAATAAACCAGGAGTAGTAGGCTTTTGCAGCCTATTTAGGGGTGGGTATAAGAGTGGGGATAGTAATGGGGGTAAGTAAGGTTGTTTTGTCACATTAAACGCTTGACTTTGTTTTTGCTTTGTATATAATGGCGCCTACGTATTTATGAGTTATTGGACAAAAAGAAGCTAGTCGCGCAGAACTCTCGTCAAGAGAATGTCCTGCCGCGGCAACGCGGTCTTTTTTATCCAGAACTCAAGGAGGTACGCGGTATTTGACAACTGCATATTCTAGGAACCGATTTGATAAGGTCGGTTCCGAAAAATCCACACACATTCGACGTGTGTGTGGTAATAGCGTGTAGGTAGCTTGCTACTTACATGCTGTAGGTAAAATCGATTTGTTGGGTAAAGACAATTGCTGAAAGGCGGGTCTTTTCGTCCCCAACAAATCAAAAAACACGTCCAGTTCTGATTATTGTATTTTTCAGAGACTGGACACACTCAAAATTGTGCAGCGGTGCACAAAACATGTTCAGGTAAGTGGATACTACGGTATGTAGTGTTCCTTACAGGAATGTAAGGGTGTATGGTGGATGCCTTGGCTCCAAGAAGCGATGAAGGACGTGTTATGGCTGCGATAAGTTTCGGCGAGGTGCCAAATAACCTTTGACCCGTAAATTTCCGAATGGGGAAACCCTCCTGTCATTGGCAGGAATCTACGTATGTAGATGCGCACCCAGCGAAGTGAAACATCTCAGTAGCTGGAGGAATAGAAAGCAATAGACGGAACTTTCTTTCTGAACGGATGCTTAGCATCTCGTTCTTGATTTATCTTGGACGGTGGTGCGAAAGTACCATTACGTTCAGGAAGAAGGTTCTTGCGATTCCCTGAGTAGCGGCGAGCGAAACGGGAACAGCCCAAACCATTGATGTTTACATCAGTGGGGTTGTAGGGCAAAAACGGCATTTAGTTGCAAAGAGTTACAAAACGTATGTATAGAAAAATGAGTTGGAAAGCTCGACCCCAGTAGGTAATAGTCCTGTATTCGAAATGCATATATCTCTTTTGTTTTTGTTCCTGAGTAGTTCGAGACATGAATAGCTCGAATGAATCCACCAGTACTAACTGGTAAGGCTAAATATT
>CAZBJN010000032.1:0-11525 GCA_964492305.1 uncultured Candidatus Saccharibacteria bacterium
GCAGCGGTTGGAGAAAACTTAGAGGTGAATCTTAGGTCTTCCCAATAATGATCATCCATAAGGCCGCTGCTAAGATTGAAATAGAATTCTTTGATGGTGGCAACTTTTTGGTTTAAGACTTCATCGGAATCATCTCTCACTAGATACGCTTCGTATCCGCTAAGAAGTAACTCTGCCACACTGGCTCTGTCCTCTCTATCAGACTTGAGACCATACGGAACAGCAAAGCCTGGGGCGTCTTCTTCCATTCTGTGAAAAGCAGGGGAATTGTTGTCATCACCTGATTGTTCCTGCATGGCCTTTGTATACTCTTCATTCTTAATTCTATTAAAATCCCCATAGTTCTCTGACCATTTATTTGTAAAAGAGTTCTCCTCATACCTCGGACTACTTTCTGTTCCGGGGTGGTCAACAAGGAAGTGAAAAAATTCATGATGAATAGTATTCTCAAAAGTAAATTTAGTGGTCTCTAATTCATCCGACGCTTGTTCATCACCCGAGCTGTCTTGCTGATGCTCCGGACTAAGTCTCGATGTTTCTGGGATATCTTCGCCGCTATTCCAGTCATAGGCAACCACTAGCTCAGGCTGATCTTCACGTTTGGTAGCTTCCAGGTGTCCAAAACTAACATATCCCACAGCCTCACTTTTTGAACGCTTACCACCCTTAGTAGTAAGCATGAGGTTCTTTAGTCCTGACTTTGAAATTGTAAAAGTCGGATATTTGGCCAAAGCGAACTCCAGCATCAACAATGCTTCGTACTTTTTTATGAGTCGAAGCTCAGTAAAGTCTCTTAATGTAGCAGAATTAGAAGCTTCAATTTCGGCAGCCTCTAGCTCAAGAGTAAAATTATATTTTTGCTCAAGGCCAACCTTGAGTTCATTGATGCTGTGTTCAATTTCTGGACCAATTTCAGCTTCTTTTCGGTCCAGTTCGTAGTCTTGCCACCGCTTTCCTTCGGGAACTTCCGGTGCCGGCTCTTCTGTAATGTTGCTACTAAGAAAAGTGCCTAGAGTGGCAGCCGCTCCCATCTTTAAAAAACCACGACGACTCTGGTTGATTGTCTCTTCAGTATTTTCTTGAGGTTTTTCAGGTCCCATAATAATTACTTTTAGTATATCAGCACAAAAGCCCCAGTACACTTCAGTTGCCCGGGCTTTTGTTTGCTATACTACGTGGACAGAACTATGGGTTTTGATCCAGACAAAATTACTTTCTTTGCAAAGACTGATGCCCGTGGCAAGCAGGTGCCTTTTGGTATTAAAGCTAAAGACCGTCAGCGGCACATGTACGTGGTGGGGAAGACCGGTATGGGTAAATCAACCCTGCTCGAAAACATGGCGGCCCAAGACATCCAAAATGGTGAAGGTATGGCCTTTATCGATCCACACGGTTCAGCGGCTGAGACTTTGCTCGACTACGTACCAGAGCATCGTATTAATGACGTAGTGTACTTCGCGCCGTTTGACCTTGATAACCCGGTCTCCTTTAACGTGATGGAAGACGTTGGTCCAGACAAGCGACACCTGGTCGTGTCTGGTCTCATGTCTACCTTCAAGAAAATTTGGGTAGATGCTTGGAGTGCTCGTATGGAGTACATCCTCACGAATGCACTCTTGGTCTTGATTGAGTACCCAGACACCACCCTCCTCTCCGTGAACCGCCTTTTTTCAGACAAGGCTTACCGCAACCAGGTGGTGGATTATTGTAAGGATCCAGCGGTGAAGGCCTTTTGGACTGAAGAGTTTGCCAACTACACCGACCGCTTCGCGGCCGAAGCTTTGCCAGCGATCCAAAACAAAATTGGACAGTTCACTGGTAACCCGCTTATTCGAAACATCATCGGCCAACCACATTCGAGTTTTGATATTCGAAAAATCATGGATGAGAAAAAAATTCTCATCATGAACCTATCAAAGGGACTAGTAGGTGAGACCAACGCCAACTTGCTTGGTTCGATGCTCACTACGCGTATTTACCTAGCAGCGATGAGTCGTGCTGATTTGCCAGTAGAAAAAATGCGTACGATGCCAAACTTCTACTTCTACGTTGATGAATTCCAGTCTTTTGCTAATGCGACTTTTGCCAACATTCTTTCTGAAGCTCGTAAGTATCACTTGAATCTTATTATTGCTCACCAGTACATTGAACAAATGGAAGAGGAGGTACGTGACGCGGTCTTTGGTAACGTTGGTACCACTGTCTCATTCCGGGTGGGACCATTTGACGCTGAGACACTGGAGACTGTCTTTACTCCACGCTTTTTGGCGACAGATTTGGTTAACTTGGGCTTTGCGCAGATTTATCTCACCCTCATGATTGACGGCATTGGCTCGCAACCATTCTCGGCCGTTACTCTACCACCGGTTGAGCGACCGCACATGTCTTGCAAAGACATGGTTATCGCGGCTAGTCGCAAAAACAACGCTCGTCCGCGTGTTGAGGTTGAGAAGATTATTACGGATCTCCATACTCCAGTAAAAGTAGAACCAAAAAAATCCAACAGCCAGTATGTCGCTGAGCGGAAGGGTGAAGTCGTTGGAGCAAAGCCAGTAGTGGCGGCTCAACCTGCTAAGCCAGCTGAAGTTGCCCATAAGCCAAATCAAAATCAGAACCACAACCACAACCACAATCAAAACAATAATAACCAGGCTGGAGCAGACCCTCGCCAAACAGAGCGGCCAAAGCCTGAGCTCCTGCCCTCAGTAGACAGCAAAGAGCTGGCGCCAGAAGTAAAACGGACTGAAGACCGGCCGCGAACTCAAAATCCAGAAAGGAAGCACGAACATGAATCATATAAGCGACCACCACAGCCATCAAAGTCCCCAGAGGATTTGAAGGCGGTCTTAGCGCGTTTGAGTAAAGGTGGAGATGCTAAGGGTATGAAAACAGTTGAGCCAGACAAGAGTCCTCTTCGGAGCGCTCTCGCTGATGTACTAAAGCAAGTAGATACAGCTAAGCATGAAGCCGGAGAGCCGGTACCGCCACCACATAAGCCAGAGGTAACTACGCCAGTAGTTGTTCAGCAAGAGGTTATGGAAGCAAAGTCACCAGTTGAAGGCAGAGAAGAGATTGCCAAACTGGCCGCTGAAGCCGAGGCTGCGTTTAGTGCCCTTGAGACTCATGCTGCACCGGAAGCTAAGCAAGATACCTCAGACGACCCGCTCGCAGCCAAGAAAATTGAAAAACTTTTTAAGTCATCCGGCGGAGAACGTTCGCCATTTGCTTCCTAGAGTATGATTCGTCTCTGTGTAATTACCACTTGTATATTTTTGGGTGTTACACAGACGGTCTACGCTGTTCGTATTAATGAAGTGGCTTGGATGGGCAGCAGTGCCAATGCCAACCATGAATGGATTGAACTATACAATGCCGGGGACAGCGCAGTCTCTTTGGCTGGTTGGTCTCTCACTGACGGCGCAAATTTAAATATAGGATTAAGTGGGAGTATTGAAGCGGCTTCGTATGGAGTACTTGAACGAACCAGTGATGACTCAGCGCCCGGTACAGCGCTTTTGACGTATTCAGGCGCGCTCGTGAATACCGGCGCGACGCTCACCTTGCGTGATTCAGGTGGCACCATTGTTGATCAAGTGTCTGGCGGGACTGATTGGCAAAATATTGGTGGCGACAATGCGACCAAAGAGACGGCGCAATACACGGCCACTGGTTGGGTGACAGACACTCCAACTCCTGGCGCCATAAACGGCGGTGGCCGAGCCACTCCTCCCGTTACCGAGACGTCCACTAATACAACAACTACACAAACGACTAGTAGTAGCGGTTCGAGTAAAAGCGGCAGTAGCCGCAGCTCATCTGCTTCGGTTAGGATTAAAAACCCTGAGACCAAAATGACCTTAACTCCAGATGTGCAGAGTGTGGCGTATGTAAACCAAAGTATTCCGCTCAAGGTTGATGTCTCAGGGTCGTACCAAAATCAAGACAGTCTGGTGCGGTTCACCTGGAACTTTGGCGACATGTATACCGCGGAAGGAAAGAGCGTGACGCACACTTACGAGTACCCAGGTGAGTATGTAGTGACCGTGTACGCCAAAAACGGCAAGACTGAACAGGTAGCCAGGCATGAGATAAAAGTGCTGCCGGTAGTATTTTCAATTACCAGGAGTACAGAGAGTGATATTCAAATTCACAACAACGCTCTCTACGACACTGATATCTCTGGATACACCGTGAAGGGTACTGAGACGGTGGTGTTCCCACCCCGGACAATTATTTTACCGAGGGCAACTATCACCATTCCACAAGATCTCGTTGGGTCAGGTTCACTAGTAGCGCTCTATGATACCAAGAAGCATCTCATTACCTCGACGTATGAGGAGTGGGTGCCCGAGACGGACGAATCAGAAGTAGAGACAGAAAGTAGTCCAGTTACGGTAGCTGGTAGCCCTGCCACTATTGCAACACCGTTTGGTTTTTTTACTGAGCGGGCGGAAGCTGCTGGGTCAGAGAGTGTGACTCCCGGGGAGGTGATTGTGATAGCGCCTGAGGGCGCGGCGGCTGCAGCCGCCGCGCCGCAAAGTGGAGATAGTGACCGCAATGGTTACCTTGGTCTCATTGCTATACTTGGTCTGATTTTCCTTACGGTCTTACTCTCAGGTCGGACTAAACCGACAGTTGAGGTATAGTGTTACTTATTTAAAGACCGCGTAGTTTTATACTGATATGGCAAAAAAGCGAGTAGTGGTAGTTGGTGGTGGTACCGGTACACATACTGTACTGCGTGGTCTGCGAGCTTACGCAGATAAGCTAGATATCACAGCGATTGTGAGTATGGCTGATTCGGGAGGCTCAACTGGTCGCTTGCGTGACGAGTTTGGCTTTCTGCCAATTGGCGACGTCCGCAACGCTCTCTCAGCTCTGGCTTCAGAAGGTGACGCTTATGATGATTTACTTCGTCAGCTTTTCCTTTATCGTTTTGCTAAAGGTGATGGTCTACAAGGTCATAACTTTGGCAACTTATTCCTAACGGCTCTTACCGATATCCTTGGTAGCGAAGAGGCGGCTATCAAAGCCGCCTCACACATTCTCAAGGTCTCTGGGCGGGTAGTCCCCGTCACCACTAGTGACGTACAGCTGGTCGCTACTTACGAAGACGGTACTGTAGTAGTCGGCGAGAATGATATTGATGAGTCACTCATGTATCAAGGTGAGGCACGCATTGCTACACTTAGTGTTACACCTGAAGCATTTATAACCTCTGATGCCAGAGAAGCTATTATCTCCGCAGACCTACTTATCTTTGGTCCAGGGGATTTGTACACCAGTGTGCTCGCTAACTGTGTGGTGACCGGTTTTTCTGAGGCAGTAGCAGAGAGTAAGGCCGTAATCGTGTACGTGTGTAACTTGATGTCTAAGCGCGGACAGACAGTCGGCATGCACGCAGCTGAGCATATAAAAGAGATTGAGGCTCATATCGGCCGTGCGCCTGATGTGGCACTTATTAATACCGCTACGTTCCGTGATGATTTGATTGGCAAATACTTTGCTGAAGGCAATCATCCAATTTTAAATAATTGTGACAACGATGTGTGTACCATCACAGCACTTCCGTTGGTGTCTGAAGAAGAAGTGGTACTGGCTTCAGGGGACACAGTGAAGCGAAGTTTAATTCGTCACGACTCACACGCTTTGGCACGAGCCCTCATGGAAATTCTCGAAACTCGTTAACGTTCTTCCACCATTCACTCCCATTCTGATGCTTGGGCACGGTATACTAATACTGACATGGCAAAGAAAAATCTTTCACGCTACGACGCTGCTGAGTATGAACGTTCGAGCCTGGAATATATTCTTAAAAAAGACAGCGCCCCTAAAGACGACAACACTTACGTCTCAGTTGAAGAGGCGATGCGGTCGGACGCTGTTTTTGAATCACAATCAAATCGCAACATTACGCGGGTTTTATTTATTTCCCAAGATGAGTCACTGCTTAATCCCACCCAGCAGTCGCTCGATGGATACACCAACCTAGCCGACCTCTTTGATGAGGTGCATATCTTGATACTACGCCAGGGTATTCCAGCCAAAAACCCAGTCCTACGCTTGGCGCCAAACATGTGGCTTTATACCGCTGCCCACAAAGACTGGTGGGGAACAGCGTTTGTGGGTAAAAACTTAGTACTGAATCAGCTGGTGTTTGCTGACGGTTTCCGGCCAGATATTATCGTCGCTCGAGATCCGTACGAAAGTGCAGCTTTGGCTATTCATTTAGGACGCAAGTACGAGAGACCAGTTCAGCTCCATGTGCTTGAGGACTACACCACCAAAGAGTTCTTGGCCAAGAATCGTCACAACCGCTGGCGACGATATATGCCGCGGTTTACTATTGCGCGTATTCCAAGTATTCGTACTAGTACCAAAGTCCTCCAGGACTTTCTGATTAAACGATTCCCAGAAGCAGACATAGATGTTTTGCCACGCTTCAACAATTACGAAGGGGTACGGACTGCGCCGTCCACCCTAGACTTACGCGCTAAATACAAATCGTTTATCTTTATTATTTTATATGTTGGAACTTTCAAACACGATAGTTTTTTGTATCGTGTGATTGACGCGGCTCGGTTTGGTCTCAAGAATCCACGCATTGGACTAGTGGCAGTTGGTGACGGCCCGGCGAAGAAGGAATTTGAAGAACGAGCCAAAATTCTTGGCGTGCGCGAGCAGGTGGTGTTTGAAGAGGGAGTCAAAGACGATGTTCAGTATATGAAGTCTGCTAATGTGCTAGTAATTCCAGACACTACTCCCGAAAGTGAAGAGATTGTCCTTAGGGCTGCCGCCGCTGGTATACCAATGATTTTGGCTCGTACCCCGATGCGAGAAGATATATTTACCGATGGTGAGTCTGTGCTTATGTGCGCTCCAGATAATATCGATGAGTATAGTCTCAAGCTCAATATCCTCATGAACGACTTACCGCTCCGCAAGCATATCGCTGAGAACGCGCAGCAAATAATCATGACCAAATTCCACGAGGATCCAGGGCAGTACAAAGCCGCTTATCGTGAGAGTATCGAAGAGGTGCTGTTCTTGGGTGTGGACGACGAAGCAGTAGTAGATAATCCTGAATAATATATGGGACGCCCTCAACGCAGACTTGTTTCATTTATCGGTATTGGTTCAGCCAGTGCTGCGCCATTATTGTATTCATATATAAAAAGTCATCCGGGTGTATGTACTACCGCGATTGATACGCAGTTTTTTCTAAGCACTGAAGTCTATAAGCAGGGGATTGATTGGTATGAGAGCTTTTTTGCCAAACGGGGAGCAAACATGGCGTGTGGTGAACTATCTAGTAACTACATCCAAAGTGCGCAAGCGGCTGCGCTAATTGTACGCACCTACCCAAACGCCCACCTAGTGGCAGTCATTGAGAATCCACTGACTTCGGTGCGAGTGGCGTATGTAGAGGCACGTCGCGCACGGACAATTTCACCAGAGACTTCTCTCGCACTCTTCCTCAAACAAAATCCCGATGTACTTTTTAATGCTCGCTACGGGCGTCAACTAGCACAATACTTTACCTATTACGCCCCAATTGATTTGTTGGTAGTGACCGCCGGTGATGTACGGAATGATGCACTTAGGGTGGTCAAAGAAACCTATGAGCACATTGGCGTAGATAGTTCATTTATCCCACCTCCGCTTGTGCATCTAGTGCCGGTTGAGGATGATCCAAAGCATAAGCCTGGCATCATCAAGCGTACCTTCCGTTTCCTCAAGCAACACATTAAGGACTTTTTCACTAACCTCGCCAATCGTCTTTACCCACCAGAAGTGCCGCTTGAGACGGCGGCTATAGTAGCGCGCAAGATTCCACTGTCTCCCGAATTAGAGAGCTACCTCAAAGACTACTACCGCCAAGACGTCGCTTTGTTGTCTCGTTTGCTCCACCGCAGTCTATCTTCAGAGTGGGGCTTTGATGAAGAAGAACCAACGCCGAAAGCAAGAAAGGCTAAGTAAATTTGTCTTTAGACCTATGAAAGTTATTAAGTTAAAGATAAAACTCAAAGAATTTCTGCGAGAAATAACTAAATACAATCTACATAAAGAGGTTAATTGGTCCGTACCTGTTGGAAATGAGGTATGGTAAAACTTTTTATCCCCGATAAGGGAGACTTTACATAAATTAAACAAGGTCCAACCAAATGATAATGATTAATTATGTACGATAATATGCAAATAAAAATCTTGTTTATTTTTTCAAATATGCTAATATTGTGACTGAAAGTCGCCTTTAAAGCGACTTCTGGTAGATATTTTGATTAAAATGGAAAATAAACCAACAAAAGGCGAATATTTAGAGGTCTTATTGAGACTTCCGCAAACAATCTTTTCATTAAAAGATGCCTCTTTGTTGTGGGGTGAAGAAGATAAAGAGGTGATAAAAAAGAGATTAAATAAGTATGTTACGTCTGGAAAATTGATTCGTGTCCGTCACGGCTTATACGTTAAAGATAAAAACTATAACCGTTTTGAATTAGCGACGAGAATTAATACACCTTCATACATCAGTTTTGAAACTGTCTTAACTAGAGAGGGTGTGAATTTTCAATACTACAGCGATATTTTTGTGGCGTCATATGTGAACCGGGAAATCACTGTTGGGGATCAAAAAATTACTTTTATCCGAATGAAAAACTACGTTTTAACTAATACCATTGGTATAAAACATAAAGATGGTATAGCTACTGCAACCAAAGAACGTGCTTTTTTAGATCGTGTGTATGTAAGTAAGGACTATCACTTTGATAACTTAAATTCGTTAGATTGGAATAAGGTTATGGAAATATTACCAATTTACAATAACAAGCGCTTAGAAAAGAAAATAAAAGAATATCAAACACAAGATAAAAAATAATATGACGTTAGATTTTTCAAAACATAAAAATATCTTAGTTCAGATCTTGAAAGATATCTATTCCGATACTTCTATAGCACCCCACTTGGGTTTTAAAGGTGGTACCGCCGCCATGATGTTTTATGACTTACCAAGACCATCTGTCGATCTAGATCTCGACTTGTTAGACGAGACAAAAGAAAAAGAAGTATTTGAAAAAATAAACAAGATTATAAGTAATTACGGTAAGGTTACCGATTCATATATACAAAGATTCAATCTGAGAAATGTTGTAACTTATGAGTCTGGTGCACAAAATATAAAAGTTGAAGTTAATCGTCGCCAGTTTGGTTCTAGATATGTAATGAAGACGTATCTCGGTATTCCCGTTCTTGTTATGGTGCAGGAAGATATGTTTGCGCATAAACTAATGGCCATGCTGGAAAGAATTGGTAAAACAAGCCGTGATATTTTTGATGTACAGTATTTTGCCCAAAATAATTGGCCAATTAATAGGAAGATTGTTGAAGAACGATCTGGACTCACGTTTAAAGAGGCTTTAGAAAAATGTATTGATATGTTGGAGCAGATGGACAATAAACATATTTTAGATGGATTAGGTCAATTTTTCAAAGATTCTGAGAAAGACTCTATACGTGCCAAATTAAAAAGCGATACAATTTTTCAATTGAAATTAATGCATAGTAACGAAAAATGAGATAAATAAAGATAAAATGCACTTTGCGAATTAGTAACATTTTGATAAACATGAAAGTTGTTAAGCCAAAAATAAAACTCAAAGAACTTCTTCGGGGCATAACTAAAGAGAATCTACATAAAGAGGTAGATTGGTCAATGTCAGTAGGGAAGGAGGTGTGGTAAATATTACAAAGGGGTACCCTAGGCAAACTGCCTAGGGTACCCCTTTGTTTATACAAATACTCTTTAGTGGGCTCTGTGGATAACCATTTACAAAGTGTACACTTAGGTGTACACTTTGAGTATGAATACAAAATTTATCGGTATTAAAGATTTCCGTCAAAACATGGCACTCTATGCTAAGGAGGCTCGTACTAAGAAGAGTCGTTTGGTAGTAATGAGTCGCAACACTCCACTCTTTGCAATTGAGCCTTTTGACGAAAGTGAGAGCTATGAGTCTCTATATAACAAGGTCACAAAAGCCAAAGCCGATGTGGCTGCTGGTCGTACATACAGCCAAGAAGAAATAATGCGTGAATTTGGGGTAGTCTAATAGTTGATATGCGTGTTGAATATGCAAGTGGAGCACGAAAGGAATTAAAATCCCTAGACAGGGCAGTGGCAGCTAGGATTGTTAAAAAGATTTCAGTCTATACTTCAGTTGATGATCCACTCAAGCATGCTAAACCGCTTGCGGGTAGTCTCGCAGGTCTGTATCGGTTCCGTATAGGAGATTACCGGGTAATTTTCTCAATTGCAGAAGATGGGACCGTCTCGGTGCTAACTATTCTTGCAATCGCACATCGTAAGGATGTGTATAGATGAAACTTCCTTGGTTATCGTGCAATAGGCCTCTCTAAGGGCCTATTTTGCCCTTTAGACGTAACCAATTAGCCGTTCTGGTGGTAATATACTGTATATGAAAATTCTCGTAACTGGAGGGGCAGGATACATTGGTTCAGCGTGCGTCGCGGCCTTATGTGAGGCTGGGCACGAAATTACGGTATTTGATGATCTATCAACCGGTCAGGCAGATAAAGTCTCACCCCAGGCTACTTTAGTTGAAGGTGACATCACAGACGCTACTGCGGTGCAGGCTGTGTGTGCAAGTCAGAAGTTTGATGCTGTGATGCACTTTGCTGCCAAGAAAGCGGTTGGGGAGAGTGAGAGTAATCCCGCTCTCTACTACACAACTAACGTCACTGGTACCATTAATCTTCTCCAAGCGATGGAGGTTAATCATATTCCAAAACTAATCTTCTCTTCAACTGCTGCTGTGTATGAGCCCCCAGTCACGGATACGTTATTTACTGAAGCAACCCCAACTAGTCCGGTGAGTGTGTACGGTGAGACTAAGCTCATTGTTGAGGAAATCATTAAGAGCTTTGCGCGTACTGGCAAGATAGAATCGTATACCATTTTACGTTACTTCAATGTGGCAGGGGATGCCGGGCTTGATTACCGTGAGGAAGCGGCACAGAATGTTTTTCCAATTATTGCGCGGTCAGTGAAGGTGGGCGCTCCGTTTAACATTTACGGCACGGATTACGACACAAGAGATGGTACTTGCATCCGAGACTACATACACTTGCGTGACTTAGTGACTGCCCACACCAAGGCGTTATTGGCAGGAGGTAGTGGCACCTACAATTTAGGCACCGGCACTGGATGCTCAGTCTGGGAACTTGTGGCGGCGTTTGACGCAGCCCTCCCCGAGCCTTTGACGGTCGTAGAATCTGCTCGTCGGCCCGGTGACGTGGCGGTAGTAGTGGCCGATGCGAGTTTGGCGGCCGAGGATCTCAACTGGATACCAAAACATACTTTGTCTGAAATGGGCCGTGATACCCTTCGAGTATATTTTTCTTAAAGATAACTACGTACTATTTTAGTTTGCTAGTTTGTAATAGAAGTGTGACGAGAGTATAAGTATTTTGACATTATTTTCTCAATATATATCATGAACAAGTAA